>JBKEAK010000163.1:0-19507 GCA_047972125.1 Halodesulfovibrio sp. | reverse complement strand
CCCGGTGCCTACCGCAAGATCATTCAAGATCGCTGATGCCCCATGAAGCATGATGGCAACCTCAATCAAAGGAGGTTCCCCCATGCCTGTCTCCCTGCGATGCTTCGGCAACGCCCTGCGCAGTCCCCGCCCTGCCGCTGCTTCTGATCCGTCTCCGGCTCTGAGTGCCGGTGCCTCCCCGCGCCAGGATACGACGTTCTCTCCCGCCTGTACGGCTGCTGACACGCTCAAAGGCCATGTCCCCGCGCATGCGCGATCTGATCAAGCCAGCCATGACCGTGACGGTACGTGCGATATGCGTGGCGGCCATGGCAGCCCTACCACCGGATATGACAGACGGCACGAGAGGCAACACGACAAACATGACAAACACGACGGGCAACATGGCGGGCAACATAATGCCCAACATGGCGGACAGCTTCTCAAGGCGCGGCTCTGCATGGCCCTTGCCATGGTCATTGTGGGATCATCCGTGGTTACCGGCAAATATGTCACCACCGCCCTGCCCGTGAATGCCTCCCTGTGGCTGCGGTTCTGCCTTGCATCCGCAGTAATGCTTGTCATTCTCTTTCGGAAGGAAGGCGGCCTGCCGCGCAGCCCGTTACGCGATTACGGTATCATGTTTGCGCAGGCTGCCTGCGGGGGCTTTCTGTTCAACGTATTGTTGCTGGAAGGTTTGCGCCATACCGATGCGGCAACCGCAGGCATCATCACCGCAACCGGACCTGCCTGCGCCCTGCTTGTTTCCTGCGTGGTGCTGCGCGAATCCTTCACCCGCCGCGCAGCCCTTGCGGTATGTCTGGCCGTTTCCGGCATTGCCCTGCTCCATGCGCCCGATTCGCTGGCACAGATGGTCCGGAGTCTGAGCGACGGGCTTTCCGGCCTTTCTGCCGCTCTTGCATCTGGCCTGACGCCCGATCTGTCAGGCCTGTCAGGTGGTCTGAAGGGAACCCTCTTCGTCGTCGGGGCCGTCATGTCGGAATCGCTTTTTCTGCTGCTGGGCAAGCGCATGAGCCGACCGGTTTCTCCGCTGGGGGTTTCCACCATGCTCTGCGTGTTCGGTGCCGTGCAGTTTGCTCCGCAGGGCATAGCCGAGCTTGCGGCACAGGGCTTAGCAGCCTTTGATGTCACAGGCTGGCTGGTGCTGGTGTGGTATGCCCTCGGCATAACCGTGGGCGCCTATCTGCTCTGGTTCTCAGGCGTGGCGCACGTCCGTGGTGCTGAGGCAGGCGTATACACCGGGGTTATGCCGCTTTCCGCCATGCTGCTGGCGGCCCTGCTGCTGGATACGCCCATCCGCTGGCAGCATCTGGCAGGCTGCACTGCGGTGCTGCTGGGCATAGCCGCTGCCGCTGTACCTGTGAAAGCTGGGCGGGCAAAGGCTCTTGCCCCTGAAAATGGGCAATAAAAAAGGGAGCCTGCATAGGCTCCCTGTACATTCAGTTTTCGGAAGAGACCTGCCTTGCTGAAGGGCCGGGCTCTTCCGAAACCGTGGGTTAGTTACCCCGGAATCGAGGCACATCAACGGTTAGTGCGATTTGGAAATCACGGGCATAATACCCGTGGCCCACTTTTCTGCAAATGAAAACTTTTCATGTGACTGATGAGTTTTTTTTAGGTGTGCGCACGAACAGTTCAGAACCTTGCCCCGGTAACAGGCAATAAAAAAAGGCCATGGAAATGTATTCCATGGCCTTTCGCAGCTTCGCGTTAATGGACTACTTGTTGACGTCGTCAACCAGAGCCTTAGCGGCGGAAAACTTGATAACCTTGCGAGCGGGGATGGTGATGGGCTTGCCGGTCTGGGGGTTGCGGCCGGTACGGGCAGCACGCTCAGAAACGGAGAAAGCACCAACGCTGGGCAGACGTACGCCGGACTTGGCAACAACGCCATCAGCAAGAACCTTGCAAAATGCGTCGTATGCCTTTTCGGCACTCACCTTGGTTTCGAACACTTCGGGCAGGGCGTCTTTCAGAGCCGCAACAAATTCAGCCTTGGTCAACATCAGGAATATCCTCCTTAAATCACAGTTCGGTTTCCCCCCGGAATTACTTGCCGTGACCACATTACTACACAATGCTATGCAGCGATCTACAATCAATGTCAATCGTTTCACGCCGCTCCAAGCCCGCTGGCACTGATTTTTTCCGAGTTTTTCACCAAATTGGTTACGGTGTTGCTATTATCAAATGAAGCGGTTACGGTGTAAGGTAATATCCTGTAAATAAATCAAGCTAACACCGCGGAGCCTGCTGCATGAAAAACGCAACAACAATGCACGACAGCCATGCCCTGCTGACCATTGCCGAACTGGCCACCCGCTTTGCCCTTCCGGAATCAACAGCCAGATACTACTGCAAACGCTTTTTGGACTACCTGCCCCACGTGGGCGAAGGCAAGCGCAGACGATATCGCGGAAGCGCTGTTGCGGTTTTTGCCGTCATCCTTGACGAGATGAAGAAAAACAAAAACGCAATGGCGGTTGAGGCGGTTCTTTCGAACAAGTTTCCCAAGAATATCGACGTTCTTCTTCCAAAACCGCAAGCGCAACAACAAAACAACAACTTGGCAATCAGTCCTGCGGTTGCACCTGTTTCAGAGGCGGATGCAGGACGCTTTTTCGCCCTTATGGAACAGCAGACATCGGCCATGCAGAGCATAGCCGGAGCACTGGATGCCATATCCAAACGCGACAGCGTGATCATGCAGCTGGAAAAGACCCTGCAGGCCCGCACAGAGGAAGTGGACATGCTGCGCAAAGAGGTGGAGCAGGTAAAGGTGCTGCAAAGCGAATCGGAAAAGCTGCATCAGCAGGATCTGGACCAGATGCGCAAGTGGCTGGGGCGCATAGCCACCGAACAGAACGCCGACAAATAACCCTGCGCCGCAAAAGGCGCAGGCGCGGCCAGCGATGCGGCAAAGCCGCACAGCCGACACGCGCCTGTATTCTATCGCGTTATACTGCGGTATCTACCGGGCTACTTGGTCTTGGCCCGCTTTTCCCACAGCTTCATATCCTTCATCTTCTTGCGCCGCTCACGTTGCAGGGTCTTGCAGACCAGCGGCACGCCCTTCTTGTAGCCATATTTCTCGCGGTATTCAGCAAGGCTGAGTCCGTGAGAAGCAAGGTGCTTGCGGGTAAGTATCTTGAAGGCCTTTCCACACTCGAGACAGGTAATGGACTTTTCCTTGATGACCTTGGAAGGGTCCTGTTCCATCTCCGGCGCTACAGTTTCTGCCTCCGCACCTTCGGCTATCTGCTTGATGGAAAGAGCTATGCTCCGCATCATGGAGCTTATCTCTTCTTCCGTCATGGTACGCACCGATGCCTGAGCCTTGATGATCTCCAACGCTTGTTTCAGATACTCATCCATACGGTACTCCTTCGGGCCTTGTGCATACTGTCCGGCACCGTTGTCCGGCAGCGCTGCACTCCCCCCCTGTAATTTCAGCGTGTATGTTATGATTCCCCCAAGAGAATAATTAATCACTCACCATATACCATTTAAGCATCCTGCAGACCTGTTGCCATTATTTTATGCAATAAAACTGGGTTATAATCGCATTTATACACCCGTCATGCACAGGGCAGCCAGCATCGTTGCGTCCCTGCGACAACAAGAAACGGCGCAGACATCAATGCCTGCGCCGTTGTTCTGTTATTGAAGATGCTTCTGCCGCAACGCCCGCCTACTCCCACTGGTTGCGTTTGCGATGCAGAAAATCATGTCCCTCACCCGGATAGACCATGCGGTCCTCTACCGGCGTAGGTTCTCCCTCCGGCCACACGCCGGGAACCAGGTCCGGCCCCTGCTTGGCTGTGGCGCAGGGAGCACTGTCGGTCATGCGCGGGTGGCTGCGCACATCCACACCCGGCACCATGCAGCTGAACTCAAGGGCTATGCCGTTGGGATCGAATGTATAGACTGAATGGATGAACCCGTGATCCACGGGTTCGGATACCCACACGCCCGCTCCCTCAAGCCTGTCGCGTATTTCCCACAGCGCCTCGGAGTCAGCCACGCCCACGGCCACATGGTCAAAGGCGTACCTGCCCCGCACGGGCACCCCGTGGTCTTTTTCCACAAGCGGTTCCACGCCTTGCCACTCGAAAAAGGCGATCATGTCCGTTGCCGATATCTCGAAGAAGTACTGACGGTAGCCTTCGTGGCCCAGTCCGGCCACAAGCCGCATTCCCAACAGGTCGCGCCAGAAGCGCACGGTGGCGTCCATGTCGCCCGTGGCCATGGCAAGGTGATTTACACCGGTATATCGTGTCATGCTGATTTCAAATAGGGTTGAGGTCGTGTTGCCAATTCTGCAGCAAGGCCACAGCGTCTATTGTTGCGTCTTTTTACGATGGTTATTGCAGCGCTTCCAGTTCCTTCATGATACTGCCGAGTTCCGGGCGCACGTTGATGTCGGAAACCGAGGCGTAGCGGATGATACCCTGCTTGTCGACGATGATGATGGCTCGCTCGCTTATGCCCTCAGGCCTGAGAAGCCCGTAGGCAGCCGCAACCCCGCCGTGGGGCCAGAAGTCTGAAAGCACGGGAAACCACAGGCCGCCTGCATCCATCTGATGCGTCCACGCATACAGCGAGGGCAGATTGTCCGTGGTTATGCCCAGCAGCACCGAATCGTGCGCCTCGAACAGTTCTCGCGCTATGTTGTAACCCGGCCACTGGCCGGAACATACGGGCGTGAAGGCCGCAGGCACAAAGCTGATGACCACGTTCTTCTTGCCGCGATACTGCGACAGGGAAACCTTGCCCCCGCTGAGCGAAGGCAGGCTGAAATCAGGCGCTACCTGCCCCACGGACACCTTGAGAACGCTGTCCACGGGTTTCAGACGCCCGGGATCAAACAACTGCGCAGGGTCCACCACCGCCCATGCGGAACCGGACAGGCAGAGCATGAGCGCCGCCAGAAGAATACCGAGCTTGTGGAATGAATGAAGACGGAGCATGGGCACCTCCTATTTCAGGCCCGCAGCCTGCTTCTGCTTCGCAAAGAATGCCTCGGGCGACTTCATGCGCCCGGTTTCCGAATACAGGGTCTGCAGCTGGCCGTTCTTGAGGTTCACCAGATAGAAATGCGGTGTTGCGGGCTGCCCCAGCTGCGTATGCAGGGCAAGCTCCGTATCCTCGAACAGCGGCAGGGAAATAGCATACTTCTTTTTGAAGAACTGCACCTCGTACCGCGAATTGCCTGCGCCAATGCCGATGATCTTCATGGCTCCCGCATGGGGCGATGCGTTCATCAGGTCATAGAGTTCGTTCACCGAAGGTGCTTCTGCCTGGCAATGCGGGCAGTACATGCTGAATACCTCTATGAGCACATAGTCCGCCTTCACGTCCTTGAGCGTCCAGGGGCCTTCGCCCGTCAGCCCCAGATAGTCTTTCTGCGCCGGGGTCAGGTCGCCCGAAAGCGCAACATCGGGAAACGCTTCACCGGCCTTCATGGGCTCCGCGTGCAGAGTTCCAGCCAGCAGGGTCACCAGCAGAACCGCAAAAATGAGCAGCAAATTCGGACGCTTCATATCCCACTCTCCTTATCGAATGTCAGTCTTGCATTTATACAGTACAGCGCGCGAGCCTTCGCTGTCCAGTTGCCATGACATCCCCCTGTTTCCTCACCTGCCCCGTCTGCCCTTTCAAGAACTGCAACGGCACGAAAATGAATATTATCAAGAGACACGACATGTTATACCAAATGGTGTTTCTATCTTATTGCAAGACATGACTATAATATTTACTGCAACGCCATAGACACGTTTCTGCATTTGTCATATATTTACTCAAACGGTACTCGCCATGGGTCGTCTTTGTACATCTTTTTTACAAAGGCTAACAAGGAATTACGAGCTATCGTTGTTATAGTACATTGGCAAATTGAGTTGCCCATCATCAATCCAGTGTGCGAACGGCCCTTTGTTACGGAAGAACCCGACAGGGCACAGCCGGTCACCGGCAGGCACAAAACGCGGCTAAGGCGTGTTTTGAACGTGATTAAGGAGGATACTTCTGGAAGAGACGTTCTCTCATATCGGCAAAGTGAGTTGCCCATGAGCAGGGAAGATACCGACGTAAACCTGCCTGTCGTGCGCGAATAGTCTCATTGCAACGTCCATACACGGACAATATGCATGGGATCGCCGGTCACCGGAACGCGCACGACTTCTTTTTTGCATACCCCCCCTATTTTTACCGCGCCAACTGCCCTCTTCTGCGGCAGTAAATACACACAGACCTTGCCAAATGAGCCGGAAGGCATTAGACCTACCTTTCGGGTAGGATTTGACCTGCGAGCGGAAGCTGCGTATTCAGGCAACGTCCTGCCCTGCAAAGGAATTCCTGTTGTTTTCTCTTTGCAGCCACTGGTTTCCGCCGCCCAGCTACATACCCCCATCAGGCATGACGGACGGCCCAATTCATGATCGACGGCAGTAACCGTCGCAAGCACGTGATTTCGGAGGAACCTCCATGTCCAAGCATGTTGTTGTCATCGGCGCGGTGGCACTGGGGCCCAAGGCCGCCTGCCGTTTCAAACGCCTCGAACCCGGCTCCAGGGTCACGCTCATCGATCAGGCTCCGCGCATCTCCTACGGCGGCTGCGGCATTCCCTATTTTGTTTCCGGAGAAGTGAACAGCGTTACCGATCTGCAGTCCACGCCCTATCACATTGTGCGCGACGCAGCCTTTTTCAAGACCAACAAGGACGTGGACGTTCTGACCAACACCCGCGCCACCAAGGTGAACCGCGCGGAAAAGACTGTTGAGATCGTGGACGTGCTCACCGGCAAAACCGACACCCTGCACTATGACAAGCTGGTGCTTGCCATGGGGTCCAAGGCCAACCTGCCGCCCTTTGAGGGCATCAATCTTTCCGGCATTTCCGCCGCCACCAACCTTGATGAAGCAGAAATGCTGCGCAACGCTGTTGCCGCCGGTCAGGTGAACAGCGCCGTTATCGTCGGCGCCGGCTTCATCGGCCTTGAAATGGCCGTGGCCTTTGCCGACATGTGGGGCATTGAAACCACCGTTGTGGAACTGCAGGATCAGGTGCTGCCCAACTTCCTTTCCAAGTCCATGGCCACCATGGCCCAGCACGATCTTGAGGAAAAGGGCGTGACTGTTCTGCTCGGCGAATCCGTGCAGCGCTTTGAAGGCGAAGACGGTGCCGTGGCCCGCGTGGTCACCAACAAGCGCACCATCGAAGCCGACCTCGTGGTGCTGGCAGCAGGCGTTGCCCCCAACACCGGCCTTGCCAAGGATGCGGGCATTGAATGCGACCCCCGCGGTGCCATTATCGTTGACGAATACATGCGCACCAACGACCCCGATATCTATTCCGGCGGCGACTGCGTCACCATACCCAACCTTGTGACGGGCAAGCCCGGCTACTACCCGCTCGGCTCCATGGCCAACCGTCAGGGCCGCGTTATCGGCACCAACCTCGCAGGCGGCAAGGACACCTTCCCCGGCGCAGTCGGCGGCTGGGTGGTAAAACTCTTTGATCAGTCCGCATGCGGTGCGGGCCTGACCATCGAAAACGCCCTGAAGGAAGGCTTTGACGCCATCAGCGTGCATGTGGAGCAGTTTGACCGCGCCCACTTCTTCCCGGAAAAGGCGCTCATGTCCCTTGAGCTGGTTGTGGACAAGCCTACCCGCCGCGTGCTCGGCATTCAGGGCATGAGCGAACTGGGCGATGCACTCACCGCGCGCATCAACGCCGTGGTGCCGCTGCTCAAGGCCCACAGCGCCATTGAAGAGGTTTCCAACCTCGAAGTGGTCTACTCGCCGCCCTTCGCCTCTGCCATGGACATTGTGAACGCCCTTGGCAACGTCACCGAAAACGTGCTGGAAGGTCGCAACCACATGATGACCCCCACCGAATTCGCCAAGGCATGGGAACACTGCGACACCGACGAGATGTGCTTCATCGATACCCGCCTTTCCGGCAACGCCCAGCCTCTTGTGGAAAAGTATCCCGGCCACTGGCACAACATTCCCAATGAAGAAATTCGTGCCCGCATCGAAGAGGTGCCTGCGGACAAACCCATCGTGGTTATCTGCAACACCGGTCTGCGCTCTTACGAAGCGATGCTGCTGCTCAATGAACTGGGTCGCGGCGACGTAAAATCCGCTGCCGGGGGCATGGTTGCCCAGAAAAAGATCGGTTCCGCCATCTAGTTGCGCGGCACCCCATTTAAACGCACAAAACCGCCCGAAAGGGCGGTTTTTCATTGGGGCGTGAACCGCAAGCCGTTTTTTCTTTTTTAATCGCTCAAACCGCAACTCTATGAATTGCGTTTTGCCCCGCTGAATACCGCAATTTATTGCGACGCGTTACTTTTAAAGAGCAACACTCCATTCGATGATCAATTTGGTCACCGGACAACGTCTTCGTGAACCAATGGCATTGACGTTTGGTTTTTGCTTCCCCTATCATCCATCCGGTTACGGGGCAGAAGCCGGACCACGCTTTTTTCCCGCAGCAGCACTCTTGCTCACGAAAACGAGAGTGCCTTTGCAAAACGTTACTGCACGCAGATCACGCATACCACCGGAGCACACACCATGACCCAGCCTAACCACGAGACCATCATCAACACGCAGAACGTTCTTGTCAGGGTCATGCGCCTCGGTCCCCGCGAATCGTCTCCCCAGCATTTTCACACCGAGATCACCGACACCATGATCGGGCTGAACGGAGTTGTTGTGGTAACCGAACATGCGGTTGCCCCTTCCCTCAACAAAGAAACGAGTACTCCGCAGCCCAAAGAAAAGGCGACCGAAGTCGCCGTTTCCCTTGCTCCCGGTGAGCGTCATACCGTGCCCCCCTTCACCAGCCATTCCGTTTCCAACCCCGGTGACGAACCGGTGGAATATCTGCTGATTCAGGGTGTGGGCAAATACGATTTCATTCTTACTGTGTAATCTCGCCTTCTTCCCTGCCTTCAAGGAACTTGGCGCGCATGCGGGAAATTTCTTCCGAAAGTTCCTGACGGTCTTCGCTGCTCAGTGAGAGCACGTCCATGCGGCGCACTTCCGGCTCCAGATACTGGATGGAGACAAGGCCGCCCTCTTCCGCAAACACGGAAGCAAGCCCGCTCACAGAATAGGCTTCGCCCACCTTGATACGCTCATAGTTGGACTTGTCGCACTGGGGGAAGAACAGGATGATGTCGTTCTCTTCATCTTCCGCGAACAGCACCTTGCCGTAAACGTCCATCTCGTGGCCGCCGTCTTCCATGTGCTTTTCCACGATGAAGACGTCTGAATTCACTTCTACTACCAGAGGCATGTGTTTCCCTCTCCGTATATTGGTTGCGCCCGGCATGGGCGCAGACAGAATCGAGTATTCCCGGTGCCGCACAATGCAGCATGCCGGTCGGATTTGGTACACGGCTCCCGCCCTCATGACCAGCGGAAAACGCAGACCAGCTATCGCTTACTTATCGTAATACGATTCACAACTTTTTCGTAGTACTCATTTTCCATATCCATCACCATGGCTCCGTGCCCGCGTTCCTTCATGCGAAAGAATATGGCCTGAAGCTTCTGCATCTGCCGGTAACGCGTCTGTTCATCCACGTTGCCCTGCAGCATCTCCATGATGGTAGTGGCATCCTTCATGTCCTGCGCTTCAGGTGGCAGATAGCCTGCATTCTTGAGCACCTTGTAGGCCATGCGCAGGTCCGGCGGCACCATGGAATCGTCATCCAGCTCCAGAGGCTTGCCCGCTCCGGGCAGTTCCCTGAATTCGCCCTTTTCCGTGGCTTCCGATATGCGCTGTTCCGCAATGGCGGCGATGATGTTCATGGTACCGGCCTCTTTCTCCTGCCCGCCCTGTTTCCGGCTGCGGCAGAGTCTTCTAATGCTGTGCGGCTATGGCCTGCAAGCCTTCGGCCTTAAGCCATGCACCAACTGCTTGCGATGCCGACGCCATACCCTTGGATGCAGCATCGGCAATGGCCTGCGGTGTCATTGCGGAAAGGGGTTCGTGCACATCCACCGAACGGGTGAGCAGAAGCACCTTGCCCCGTTCCGTCCACAGTGCCATGCGCAGGCTGATTACCATTTCCGATTCCTGCTCGCGCACCTCAAAGCTTTCCACCCTGCCGGTCAGCACAGCCTGATGTTCCTGCCTGTTACGGGCGGGCCACACCAGCGTATACTCGGGGCTCGACTGCAGAGCGGAAGCGATGCTGGCAGTTGCAATGGATGCCGGAGCACCTTCCCAGTACCAACGGGTGCTGGGGGTGAGCACATTGCCCCGCGCCACCATAACGGCAGATCTGTCCAGCGCGGGAAAGCTCTCAAAATTCTCCATGAGGATGAGCGGCCCGCCAAAGCGATGTGCATAGCTGCCTGTGCTGTTCGTCTGGACCGCAGCAGCCTGCCGGGGCGCAATACGCAGAATCTGCTCCGAAGGAATCTTGCTGCCCACGCAGCCTGCTACCAGCATTGCGGTCAAAAGCAACACAGCCGCAAGCGACACGCCCCTTGGCGCGGCGTTGCAATGGGTACGGTAGGCACCGCTACGGACACTCTTGCGAACACGAACCATGATTACTCCTTCATCCTGTCGTCCGGAGGATAAATAACCTGCCACGGACGTTCCTTGAGCGACTGGGTAAGCACCTTGAGATTGTGGGTGAGTTCAGCCGTGTTGTCGAGAATCTCTTCAACCACGCGCTGGTCGTAATCCAGATCCTTCTGCAGCTGACCGCTCAGGTCGGTAACGGATGCGCCCACCGCCTCAACCTGCGTACGCAAAACCTTGAGGGTTACTGCGGTATCGCCATGCACGCCGGTTATGGCGGCATTAAGGTTGTTTATGGCCGCATTGAGGTTCTGGCGGGTTTCGCTCACCAGCTGGCGGGTTTCCCGTATGCCGTCTCTGGCATCATGGGCCACCCCCTTGAAATCGCTGTTGAGCCCGCCGATCATGCCATGCGCTTCTTTCAGCAGCCCGTTCATCTCCACAAGAATGTTCTGCACCTGCTTGCGGTTATCCGTATTGAGCAGTTCGCGCAGGCTGTCTGCAATCTCTGAAATCTTCGGTTCAAGCTTGGCGGCCATGGTAGCCATGGATGCCGCTACTTCCATGAAGTCCGGTGTGGGTTCCTGCGGAATTTCGCTGCCGGGGGGCAGGGGCGGGCCTGCCTTGCGTGACAGGTTCAAGAGCACGAAGTTGTCGCCCACTATCCCCTTCTGCGAGATGGAGGCCATGGTGCCCTCATATACAGTAAAGCCGTCCTTCAGGCCTATCACCACCAGCACGAGACCGGGGTCATCCTTGTCCACGTCTATTTCCAGCACGCGGCCCACGTTGATGCCCGCATATTTGACCGGCCTGCCCACATCCAGATTCTTCACTCCGTTGAAACGGATGACGTAGTGATCAAGCTTTTCCCAGAACCGATGGCCGCCGAAAGCAATGATGAAAAGACCCAATATGATCAGACCCGCAACAATCGTTACGCCTGCACGGGCCAGTTCCCTTTTTCCTGCTGCCTGATTCAGCACGCTGCTTCTCCCCGTAATATGTTACCGCAGCCTTTCCGCATTTGCCGGAGCTTACCTGTGCCTGTCCGACCTAATCCGGGCTAGTCCGGGCTTGTCCCCGCTTATCCCCACTGTCGGGGCTTGTCAGGGCTTATCTGCACGGTTGCGTACCTTGCCCTGCACTTCTGGCCCTGTGCTCCGGGCCAACAGATGGCACATGGAGGCATGTCCCACCCCTACTACACAAAGGGCGCCTGACGGATGTTGGGCTGCCGGTCCAAAAACTGTCTGATGTATACATCTTCCGTTGCTTTCAGCTCTTCTATGCCGCCCTCGAACAGCACCTTGCCGCCATGCAGCACCACAACATGCTCGGCAATGGTGAAAAGGCTGTCCAGATCATGGGTAACCACCACTATGGTCATACCCAAAGCCTCGTGCAGATCAAGGATAAGCCTGTCCACCTCTGCGGCGGTGATGGGGTCCAGCCCCGCCGAGGGTTCGTCGCACAGCAGCATTCGCGGGTCCATGACCAGCGCACGGGCCAATCCCGCCCGTTTGCGCATGCCGCCCGAAAGCTGGTTGGGATAATAGTCCATGAAGGGCTCCAGCCCAACCAGAGAGAGCTTGAGACGCACCATGGTCAGTATGGTGCCCTCGTCCAGATTGGTGTGCTCCAGCAGGGGCAGGGAAATGTTCTCGGCAAGGGTCAGCGACCCCAGCAATGCCCCGTCCTGAAACAACACGCCCATGTTGCGCTTGTGCTTGTAGAACCTGTCCGGAGTCATGGCGAACAGGTCTTCGTCTTCGATGAAAATCTTGCCTTCGCTGGGCACAGCCAGCCCGAGTATATGCCGCAGCAAGGTCGACTTGCCGCAGCCGCTGCCCCCCAGAATGACGGATATCTTCCCGCCGGGCAGCGAGATATTTGCATCATGCAGGGTAACATTGCCCGGATAGCCCACCGCGAGGTTCCGGGTTGTGATGCTTGGTGCCTTGGGTCTGGATGCCATTGCTGTGCCCGCTTACATGAAGGTGTAGTTGATGGCGGTGAAGAAGAAGTCGAGCAGAATGATCAGGAAGATGGACTGCACCACCGCCCTGGTTGTTCTTCTGCCAACATCCGCGGCACCGTCGCGGGCCATGAGCCCCTGCCAGCAGGAAATGACGGTGATGGTGATGCCGAACCCAAGCGCTTTGACAAGGCCGGAAAACACGTCGCCCACGGTCAGAAAGTTCACGCACTGTTCAAAATAGGTCTTGAGGGTAAGGCCGAGGAAAATGGCGGAGAACAACCCGCCGGAGACGATGCCTACAATATCTGCCATGAGCGTGAGCACGGGCAGCATGACCGCCATGGCCAGCAGCTTGGGCCAGACGAGAAAACGGATGGGGTCTATGCCGATAACGTGCAGCGCGTCGATTTCTTCCGAAATCTTCATGGTAGCGAGCTCGGCGCAGAACGAGGCACCGGAGCGTCCGGTGAGGATTATGGCCGTGAGCAGCGGCCCAAGTTCCTTGATGATGATGACGGAGACCATGTTGGCCACATAGCTGAGCGCGCCCACCTTTTCGAGCTGCCCTGCCGCCTGCAGGGCGAGAATCATGCCCGTGCAGGCCGCGATAATGGCCACAATACCGACCGAACCGGTGCCCACTGCGGTCATGTGGTTCCAGTTCTGCCAGGAATAAAAGGGGCGTCTGTGCCGGAATATGCCCGTGAAGCAGGCAAGCAGATCGTTGATCAGCTTGGCGAGAATGGTCAGCTCACTCCACATGGTCTATTTCGTGCGTTCCTACATCCCGAAAAGGATGCCGACCTGCGTCAGACTGAAGAGCTTGCGCACCTGCGGGGAGGCGTCTGTGACTTCAAGCCCCCTGCCGTCCATCATAAGCACCCTGCGGGCCTCTATGAGCACGGCAAGCCCCGAGGAATCGAGATAACTGACATTGCCGAGATCCAGCTTGAGGATGCCGCTGGTTTCCCTGACTGCGCCCAGCAGAAAGGTGCGCACATCGGGGGTGACCGAATAATCGATCTCGCCCCGCAGCGTTATGAAACCGTCATCCTTGCTGGCAGTCCAAAGATCCTTTGCCGCCATTGCACCCTCCTCTCCGGCTGCTTCTGCCGCTGTATTTCTCAGACCGGCAGACCGTACCTTACCGTGTCCCTGCCATATCCCGGCCGTTATGCAGGGTCGCGCCACACTTCCAGTACGGTAATATCATCGTTGCTGGGTATACCCGTCTGCCACTGGTCCACCGCCGCCAGCAGCGTTCTGCCATACGGGGCTGCACCGGCAGCCTGCAACAGCTCCATGACCCGTTCTTCACCATACAGATCATGCGCGGCATCATAAGCCTCTGTTATGCCATCGGAAATGAGCAACAGAGACTGTCCCGGCCGCAATTCCACCAAAGTGTCATCATAATGCACATTCTGCTCTATGCCAAGCGGCAACCCTGTGGATACGGGCAATTCCCGCGCATCGCCCGATGAAACGAGCAACGGGCGCAGATGCCCGGCGTTGGCCAGGGTGACGGTTTGCGCCGCCATGTCGTGCACCGCAATGCATACCGTAACGAACAGGTTGTTTTCCATGTCGTTCAGCAGCATTTCGTTCAATATTTTCAGTATGCCTGAGGGGGTTATCCCGCTTGCGGCGTGGCTGCGGATGCGCGACCAGACCGCAGTGCCCACCAGCGCTGCCCCCAGCCCCTTGCCTGCCACATCAGCAATGTAGGTGACCAGCCTGCCGTCCGGCAGGGGAATGAAGTCGTACATGTCGCCGCCCACATGAATGGCGGGCCTGCTGGTGGCCCACACATTCCAGCCCTTCGGCATGGTCGGCAGCTTGGGCAGAAACGCCCTGTGTATGTGTGCTGCGGCCTGCAACTGCACGGTCAGGCGTTCCTGTTCAAGCAATGCTTCAAGCAGCTTGGAACGAACCAACGCCACACCGGCCAGATGGGCAAAACTCTCGAGAATTTCCAGATCTTCGGTGGTGAAATCGCCGCCGTCGTGCGGGTTGAGCACCTGCGCCACGCCGAGCAATTCATCCTTGTAGACAATGGGAACGCACAAAAGGGAGCGGGTGGTAAAGCCTGTTGCCACATCCGCAAGGCGGTTTATGCGCGGGTCGCACCCGCTGCACAGAATGGGCTTGCGCGATTCTGCCACGCAGCCGGCAATGCCTTCCCCCATATACAGGGTAAAGTCGCCTTCAAGAATCTGCTGCGCGATACCGGGAGAATCGTTTCTGGCCAGCGCGAATCTGAGCACATTCTGCTCAGCATCGTACAACAGGATGGACGAGGCTACTGCATCCGTCACATCCTGCGCCAACTCAAGCAACCGCGGAAGCAGTTCCGGCAGGGAATCCATCTGCGCGAGCATCTGGTTTGCCTGAATAAGCTTGCGCAGGCGACTTTCCTGCCGTGTTGCCATATCCGGAAACTCCATCAGCCCCCCAACGTTGTTTCCCAGTTATCCGCCCAATCTCCCCAGCATTGCCCGGTATTACCCGGTATTACTCGGACGCGCCTCAGTTACGCCACCCTTGCCTCGCCCTTTCTCAGACCCACTGCTCAATTTCCGGCACACCAGACTGATTAATGGCCTCTACCAGCCCTGCAGGCGATACCGTGGCAGCGCCCACATGGCCCACCACCACGCCTGCGGCATAGTTTGCGAGCATGCAGGATTCCAGCAACGGCAGCCCCGCTGCCAGCCCCAGTGCCGCAGTGGCAATAACCGTATCACCTGCGCCGGTCACATCAAACACTTCGCGGGCCATGGTGGGAATATGCCACACGCTTTCACGCCCTTCGAACAGGGCCATGCCCTGCGGTCCAAGGGTGGTGAGCAGCCTGTCGCAGTCCAGCAGGTCGAATATGGCCTGCCCTGCGGCAATAATCTCTTCCTGCGTGCTTACGGGCAAATTCGCGCCTTCGCTGGTTTCCTTGGCGTTAGGTGTAAGCATGAAGACGTTCCTGTACCACTTGAAGTTCGGCGTTTTGGGGTCGACCAGAATCTTGGGTCTGCGTGCGGAGTTTTCGCACAGCGCCGTGAGCCGTTCCATGAAGGCCTGCGTCACCAGCCCCTTGCCGTAATCCGACACGATGCAGACATCGTACTCATCAATACACTGCGACACGACCTTGAAGACTTCTTCAAGCGCCTCGGCGGATATGGGCGATATGTCTTCCCTGTCTATGCGCAGCATCTGCTGACGGCTGGCAATAATGCGCGTTTTGCGCGTGGTCTTTCTGCCTGCGATGCGGATGAAAGTATGGTCGATGGAATCCGTTGTGAGCAGCGAATCCAGAAGGTCTGCACCGCTGCCGGTGCCGGTGATGCACACAAGGTGGGGAATACCCCCAAGGCTGCATATGTTGCGGGCCACGTTGCCCGCGCCGCCCAGCACGTGCCTGTCGTTGAATACCCGCACCACGGGAACGGGCGCTTCGGGCGAAATACGCTCCGCTTCGCCGGTAAGGTATTCATCCACCATCACGTCGCCGATGAGAAGAACCTTCTTGCCCGCCAGAAGCGGGACCATATCGCTCATAACACGAGTCGTCATTCTTGATTCCGTCGAAAGTCTGGATTCAGTCATGCAGGTTATCCGTTTACCGTAACGCCAAGCTTGGTCAGCAGTTCGTTCAGTTCATCCTGACTGGAAAAGGAAAGCGTGACCTTGCCCTTTTCTTCCGTTCCGCTGACAGCTACCTTGCCGCTGAATACGGTTGAAAGCGTGCTGTGAATATCCTTCATGCGCGGAGAAAGCACCACAGCAGGACGCTGGGCTTTGGCTTCCTTTACCGCTTCAGCACCTTCATGCGCGGGCAGTTCACCGTGCGCCTTCCAATACTGGGCCATGGCTTCTGCCTGCCGCACGGTAAGCATCTGCTTTACGATGCGCTCAAGCATTTCATCGCGCACCTCTTCGGCAACCGCCAGCAGGGTGCGAGCGTGTCCGGCGCTTATGGTGCCGTTCTGCAGCATGGTTCTTGCGGCTTCGGAAAGCTGCAAGAGACGCAGCGTATTGGCTATGGAAGAGCGGCTCTTGCCGAGCTTCTGCGAAAGATCTTCCTGCGAGAGGCCGAACTTGTCCTTGAGTTCCTGCATGCCAAGCGCCTCTTCCATGGGATTGAGGTCTTCGCGCTGCAGGTTTTCGATAAGGCCCACAGCCAGGGTTTCAAGGTCCGTCATTTCACGGATGATAACCGGCACCTCGCGGATTCCGGCCATGCGGCTGGCACGCCAGCGGCGTTCACCGGCCACGATTTCATAGTAGGATTCTTCCCCGTTCTTCACGGGGCGGACCAGCAAAGGCTGCAACACACCCTGCGCCTTGATGGACGCAGCAAGCTCTTCCAGCCCTTCTTCGGCAAAGGCCTTGCGCGGCTGGTTGGGGTTTGGCTTCAGCATGCGCACGGGAAGGGTGTTCGGAGTGGTGCCGCCGGTTGCCACCGGCTCTTCATTCGCCTTGAACAGTGCGTCCAGCCCTCTGCCGAGACCTCTTGGTGCTCCTGCCATGTGTATAACTCCTTGACAATCGGTCATTTCGCCCTAAGTCTACTGCCTCAACTCTAGTCAGTCGAAGCGCAAACGGAGGCATTCATGTCTGAAAAAGATTCTCACGTCGTCCCGCTCTACGCCAAGGACGGCTCAATGTACGGCATTCTGCTCAGTCCCCAGATTTGGGACGTGGTGAGCCGCAAGGTAGCCCCCATTCTGGAACAGGCTCTTGATACCATGTACCCTGCCCTCGCCAACGAGAAACCCGAACCCCTTGATGATTGGCAGCAGTTCAAGGACTACTGGGATTTCAAGTATCCGTTCAATGCCGAGGTGGAGTGCAAAATCTGCGGCAGCAAGTCCGCTGATTGGGAACATGATCCCGCCAAACCTTTCCATCTCAAAAGCGCCAGCCTGAGCGGGCTGTGTGTGTTCCATTGCAAGAAGTGCAGGGCAACTGTTCGCAAAAAGCACTTCAAGGACCACATATGCTTCGAGGCTACCGTAGCCGAAGCCGGCAACACGGTCGGCACCTGCGGAACGCTCGTCGATTAATTACAAATAAATTACAGCGCGTATTACGGGCGCGGGGGCCTTCTCAGCACAACCTCTTTGGCCAGTGCGAGATAGGACTCCGCGCCTTTTGATTTCACATCATAATGAATGATAGAACGCCCGAAGCTCGGTGCTTCGGAAAGACGCACGTTGCGCGGCACCACGGTTTCGAACAGGTGATCGGGGAAGCACTTGCGCACTTCGTTCTTCACCTGACGCGACAGCCTGTTGCGCACATCATACATAGTGAGCACTACCCCGAGCAGATTAAGGCCGGGATTAAGGCGCTTTTTCACCTGCTCAAAGGTCTGTAGCAGCTTCACGATACCTTCAAGCGCAAAAAATTCGCATTGCAGGGGAACAAGCAGTTCCCGCGCAGCGCACAAGGCGTTGAGCGTGATCAGACCCAGCGAGGGCGGGCAGTCCAGCAGAATGTAATCAAAACGCGATTCCAGCGTATTGAGCACATCTTGCAGATAATATTCACGCCCCATCTTATCCACCAGCTCAAGCTCAATGGCCACCAGATCGGTGGTGGAAGGCAGAATGGAAAGGAAGGGGGTGTTTGTTTCATACACCGCTTCTAACGCTTCTTCAGGCTGAAAAAAGGTGGTGTACAGGTTGTTGGGCATGGATTCATGATCCAGCCCCAGCCCGCTTGAACAGTTTGCCTGGGGGTCACAATCCACGACCAGCACCCTTTTTTCCATAACGGCCAAAGATGCAGCAAGGTTTATGGAGGTGGTGGTCTTCCCTACTCCGCCCTTCTGGTTGGCTACAGCGATAATCCTGGCCACGTCGACCTCATTCTACGTTGGTTGTGTGGACATGTTTCATGTGAAACATCAAGAATCATCCAAATGCACATGCGTACCTTCTCTAGCTAGAAAATGGAACGTTTTGTGTCAACACGCCCTCCAACTTACATTGACTACTTGCACATGTCGGAACCTGCTCTGCGCATAGGTTTTGAGCGATTTTGGCGTGAGAATCTTTTTTTGGAATTTTTTCGTTCATCCAATCTTCCGGAAGTGAATGTTTCACGTGAAACAAACTACATGTTAAAGTGAAGTTAAAGCGCAATACGAAAAGACATTCAAAACGCTCACGTTAAGAACTGATTTGTGTAAAACACGACCTGAGTAGGAGGGAGGAATAGCGAATCCAAACCCTAAAGCGAGAGCACCGGGGGAAGGCAAAGACCTCTTACCTGAACAGGAAGCCAGCATAACTAAACACGGCAACGGCCTAGTCAGCGCTATGGCAAGGCTATGGGGCAAACACGGGCAATAAAAAAGGCCCGCACAAGGCGGGCCTAAACCTGACAAATGCGAAGTATCGCGTATTACACCTTGTAGTAGTCGCGGTACCAGTCAACGAACTTGCCAATGCCCTCCTCCACCGAGGTGCTGGGCTTGAAGCCGGTATCAGCGATAAGGTCATCCACATTGGCGTAGGTAGCGGCAACGTCGCCGGGCTGCATAGGCAGCATGTTCTTCTGGGCCTTCATGCCGAGCTTGTCTTCAAGCACTTCGATGAAGTGGCCAAGTTCAACCACGTTGTTGTTACCGATGTTGTACAGGCGGTACGGTGCGGGGCTGGTGCACGGGTCGGGAGCTTCACCGGACCAGTTAGGATTCGGTTCAGCAGTGCGCTTGGTTACGCGAACCACGCCTTCAACGATGTCGTCGATGTAGGTGAAGTCGCGGCGCATCTTGCCGTGGTTGAACACGTTGATCGGCTTGCCTTCCAAAATGGCCTTGGTAAAGAGGAAGAGTGCCATATCAGGACGGCCCCAGGGTCCGTACACAGTGAAGAAGCGAAGACCGGTGGTGGGCAGACGATACAGATGGCTGTAAGTGTGCGCCATAAGCTCGTTGGCCTTTTTGCTGGCAGCGTACAGGCTGATGG
>JBKEAK010000010.1:0-7999 GCA_047972125.1 Halodesulfovibrio sp. | reverse complement strand
GAAAGGGTCAGCGGCGAAGAACCGGGTGTGTTTCTCTATGAGCCCATCGGGCTGGAAGGGCTGACCCTGAACATGGGGCAGGCCACTCCGCACGGCGGCAAGGGCGCGGGCTATTCGTTGGAAGCCGCCTGCAAGCTCATCCGTTCCGGCGTGGCAGACGGCGTGGTTACGCTGCCCCTGCACAAGGCCATGCTGCAGGAAGCTGGGTTCAATTTCCCCGGTCATACCGAATTTCTGGCGCGTTTTGCAGGCCTGCGGGATGAGGACGTGTGTATGCACCTGTGCGGCAGCAAGCTGCGTGTAAGCCTTGTCACCACGCATCCTCCGTTGCGCGAGGTTGCGGACCTTGTTACCCGTGAGCGCATAAAGCGCTGCCTCGTGCTGACTGTGGACTTTGTGCGCAAGCTCGGCGTGAAAACGCCCGTGGCAGTGTGTGGCCTTAATCCCCACGCCGGCGAATCCGGCAAGATAGGGCGTGAGGATATCGAGATTGTGGCCCCCGCCGTGGAAGATGCCCGTAAGGGCGGATTGAGCGTGGTGGGCCCGCTGCCTGCGGATACCCTGTTCTACCGTGCTGCCAAGGGCGAGTTTTCCGCTGTGCTGGCCATGTATCATGATCAGGGATTGCCGCCGCTCAAACTGATGCATTTTTCACGGGCCGTGAATGTTACGCTGGGGCTGCCTTTCGTGCGGACCTCGGTGGACCACGGCACCGGTTTTGATATTACGGGCAAGGGCGTTGCCGATACCGGCAGCTTTGAAGAAGCCCTGACCCTTGCCGCCCGGCTGACCGAGCTGTAACCGGCGCGGCGGGCGGTTGTCGTCAGCGGCTGAGCCAAGCGGGAGGATAGTGTGCGTATCGGCATAGATGTAGGGGGAACCCATACGGATGCGGTGGTGGTGGATGGTGGCAGGGTTGTCGCCTCTGCCAAGGTCTCTACTGACCATCTCAACCTGCTGTCTTCAGTGCAGAACGCGCTCAAGGCGGTGCTTGCGGATGTTGACCCCAAGGCTGTTTCGCGCCTCAATCTTTCCACCACGCTGTCCACCAATGCTATTGTCGAGGGCAGAACCGAGGACGTGGGCGTGCTGGTTTCCGCCGGTCCCGGCATCGATCCGGACGACTACCAGGTTGGCCCTTACTACTACACAGTCAGTGGCTCCATTGATCACAGGGGAGAAGAGATTTCTCCGCCTGAAGAGGTGGAGGTAGACGCACTGGTGCGCAACTGCTGCGAGACCGGGCTTAAGGTCTACGCAGTGGTGGGCAAGTTTTCCACCCGCAACCCTGCCCATGAGAGCATGTTTGCAGACAGGCTCATGGCCTGCGCGGACTTTGTGTCGCAGGGGCACCGCATTTCCGGGCAACTCAATTTTCCCCGCCGCATTGCCACGGCCTATTACAATTCGGCTGTCTGGCGGCTCTACAACAAGTTTGCCGATGCCATAGAGCAGAGCGTGCGCGAATACGGTATCTACGCGCCGGTGCATATCCTCAAGGCGGACGGCGGCACCATGCCTCTTGCCATTTCACGCGAGCATCCTGTGGAATCCATCCTTTCGGGACCGGCAGCCAGCGTCATGGGCATTATCGCCCTGTGCGACATCCGGCAGGATTCCGTAATTCTCGATATTGGCGGCACAACCACCGATATTGCCATCTTTGCGTCGGGTTCTCCGGTTATAGAGAACGACGGCATAGAAGTGGGCAGCTATCCCACTCTCGTACGTGCGCTGCGCACCCGCTCCATAGGCATTGGTGGCGATTCGCGCCTGCATGTGCAGGCCGGTGCCGTGCGTGTGGGTCCTGAACGCGTGGGACCCTGCATGGCCGCCGGAGGCAGGCAGCCCACCCTTATTGATGCCCTTATCTACAAGGGCCTTGCTGACTTCGGCGATACGGAAGCCAGCAAGGAAGGTATCCGGAACCTCGCCACCCTGTGGGACATGTTCCCGGATGCGCTTGCGGACGCGGCCATTGAAACGGCTGTGAACGCCATAGCGTGTGCCGTTGAAGGCCTGCTGGAAGAAGTGAACTCCCGCCCCGTATACACGATCATGGAACTGATCGAAGGCGCAAAGCTCGAACCGAGCCGCATCTACATAATGGGCGGACCGGCCAAGGCATTCAGCACCCTTCTGGCCAAGGCCATGCAGCGGCGGGTGGAAGTTCCCGAAGAACATGCCATTGCCAACGCCATTGGCGCCGCACTCACCCGCACCACCTTTGAACTGGAACTTTTTGCGGATACCGAAAAGGGCATTCGTTTCATCCCCACGCTCGGCATACGGGATTCCGTCAGCCGCGGCTACATGCTCGAACACGCCCGCAAGGATGCCGTGAGCATGCTGCTGGCACATCTGGGTGAGCAGGGAGTGGCTGTTCCCGAAGGGAATGTGGATATTCTGGAGGCAAGCAGCTTCAACATGGTGGGTGACTACGGCACGGTCGGACGCAATATTCGCGTCAAATGTCAGGTGCGCCCCGGTGTGGCGCAGGAGTTTCGTCATGATTAAGCGTTGGCTGGCTTGTATAATGATCTTTCTGGCGGCGGGGTTGATTCCCGCCGTTTCTGCGTCCGCCAAAGCCACACCCAAGGCTTCTCTGCATGATATGGTCGGACAGATGTTGCTGGTGGGGTTCCGCGGCATGGAAGTAACGCAGGAAAGCCCGGTAATGCGCGACATCATGCAGTACAATGTAGGCGGCGTTATCCTTTTTGACTACGACGTGGTGCTCAAAAGCAAGGAGCGGAATATCCGCGACCGTGCTCAGGTCAAAGCACTCACGGCATCGTTGCAGCAGGCGGCCCGCATGCCGCTGTTCATTGCCATAGATCAGGAAGGTGGCCGTGTGGCCCGACTGAAACCCGCACATGGATTTTCCGCAACGCCTTCTGCAGCCGTGCTTGGTAACGGCACGGTTGAGGCAACGCGAAAGGCCGGGGAAGCCGTCGGTCGCATGCTGGCCGAGGTGGGGGTGAACTGGGATTATGCACCCGTGCTGGATGTGAATGTGAATCCGGATTGCCCAGTCATCGGCAAGCTTGGCCGCAGTTTTTCCGCGGACCCCAAGGTGGTGGCCGAACATGGTGCCGCCTTTGCCGAAGGGCTGAATGCCCACGGCGTTATTGCCTGCCTCAAGCATTTTCCCGGACATGGCAGTTCGGCGGCAGATTCACATCTCGGTGTGACGGACATAACCTCCACATGGTCCTTCAAGGAACTCAAGCCCTTCAAGGACGTGCTTGAGCAGGGGGCACGCAGCGGGTTGCGCACGGCGGTCATGACGGGGCATCTGTTTAACGCCCGTCTGGATGCCGAATATCCCGCCACCCTTTCCCGCAGCATCATCGGGGGCATTCTGCGCGAGCAGATGCGGTACGACGGGGTGGTCATCACTGACGATATGCAGATGAAGGCCATTGCCGATGCCTACGGGCTTGAAGAGGCTGTGGAACGCGCCATTCATGCAGGGGCTGACATGCTGCTCTTCGGAAACAACATCAGCTACGACCCAGACATCGTGCCCAAGGTGACCCGCATCATTCTGCGGCTGGTGGATACGAAGCGAATTTCCCGGCAGAGGGTGGAGCGTTCATATGAGCGCATACAGTCCCTCAAAGCTGGAATGCTGTAAGAGAAAAGGCGGTGTGGTACACCGCCTTTTTTATGTCATTTGTTCATCAGTTGTCGTAGTTTTTCCCGCTCATCCCAGAATTTGTGGAAGAATTTGACGTCATTCCCAAGAATGTTGCCAAGCTGATTCATGCTTTGGGCCTGAATGAAGTTCTTGCCCGTATTTTGATGGTGTACGCAGGTGACATGGCCGCAGTAAAGAATCTCGTATCCCTTAAGTGCCAGATCAAAGTCGTGGGCCACGTCATCCATCTGGCTTGGCGAGAAGCGCAGGTCAAAGGTGGGGCAGTCCAGAAGCGCTTGGCGGCGGAATACATGGCAGCATCCCATGACGTTGGCTGTCGGGCGTATGAAGTCGTACATCCCCGTATCGTGCTTCATGGGGGGAGTGCTGAGGCTAATCCTGATCAGGTCGTCGCGCACGACAGAGGGCGTTCTGTAAAGATATTGATAGCGTTTCGAGCTGCCGGGATCAATGACCTTGCATCCAGCAACACCAGCCTTGGGATGTGCTTCCAGTACAGTAATCAGTGAGGCGAGCCAGTTCTCGTCCATGTCGACATCGTCGTCGAGGAATGCCGTGTAATCGGCTTCACGGGTGCTAGGCAGGGCCACAAGCCAGTTGCGGGCAGCCGGAGCGCCTACGTTCACTGGCAGGGATATGATCTCGAGCCTGCCCGGGAACAGGCTGTCGCGGATGGCGGTGACTCTTTCAAGGGAATCATCCGTGCATCCGTTCAGCAGCACCGTTATGCGGGCACTGCCGATATTGGTCCCGGCGAGGCTGCGGAGTGTATGCTCCAGAAAATCCGTCTTGTTCCATGAATATAGATAAATATTAATTGTGCGGCTTTCAAGAAGCTGCATGTCAGGAACAAAGGGACTGGAAAGTGCCTCAAGCCTGTAACGGACGGGAATCTGGCCGGGATCTTTCTTGAGGGAACGCATGTAGAGGGAGGATGCAGCGGCTCGCTCGCTTCCCGCATACATGATTTCTGCAGCCAGATTAAGCGTGTGGGCGTCGAGAGTTTCCTTGTCCATCTTCTCCCATAGTTCCATGGCCTGTTCTCTGAAACCGAGGGTGGCGTAATGGTTGAAAAGCATCTGCCGCCAGAATGGTTCAAGTGGCGGGATGCATTTGAAAGAAGAAAGCCATTCGCCCGGCATACGATTCTCTTCAAAGTCACCCCGTAAAAGTGTAGCGGCTGCCCAGGCACAAGCCGGAAGTTCTTTCAGCACTTGCCTTGCAAGCTTTTCGCCTTGCAGGTTGTTGCCTGCACTGAAGTGGTTTTGTGCCCGTTGGCGAAGGTCCTGCGGGGGGGCAACGCGCTTGAGAAGGGTGATCCTTTTCTTCAAATCATCGTTAGGCGTGATGCTGTCCAGCAATTGCAGCACAGAATCATCCAGCGGAGAGAACTGGGCTGTTATCGCTGTGCATTGGAAAAGAGCCGACTTAGCTTTCGTATGGGTTGTTGTGTTCTCGTCAGCGATAAATCTGTTGATGTAGGAGATGGCAGCAACGTCATCCAGGGCAAAGTTGCCGGAGTAGTTTGCAAGGTGGGTGCATACTTCATCCAGTGTCAGATGGGCCAGTTCCTGACGCAGCCCCGGCGTAACCCATGCAAAAGGGGAAGGCATGCGATACTCCTTTTGAGTAGCCAGTGGGTAAAATGGTATTGATTTCGCAAACGGTTCGTAAACTGGAACCATGGGTAATTATTACCCTAACCGTCAAGTCAAAGCAAATCCCGTGCAACTTTCTTCTCTTCTTACGCGATGGGGGATAGAAAGGCGGATTTGCGCGGGATTGTCATATATTCCCTGTTTGTATTCTCTTGAAAAAAGGTATAGTCGCTAAATCCTGAAATTGTCATTGTACGGAGTTCGTGATGCGAATCGGGTTACGACTTTTTATCGGGTTCAGTCTGATGCTTCTGCTCATGGCAGCCTTGGTGGCTGTAGGGTGGGAAGGGCAGCGAAGACTGACCATAGCGCAGGGTGTTCTTGAGCGCAGGGCCATGCTTGAGGCGGAACTGCGCACCATGCAGGCAGGGGCGTTGCAGTTCATGCTTGAGCCCAAGCCAGGCGCGCTGGACGCGGTGCTTTCACGCAGCGGCCAGCTGGACCAGTCCTTTTCAGCGTTCAAGATGGTGGTTGAGCATGATGTTGCCGTTCGTCTGGATAAGGCGATGCGGGCGAATATCGAGTTTCGTGGTGCGCTTGAGCGCTGGCAGTCCGTGGCGGATGGCCGTGCAACCCGCGTGCAGGAAGCTGAGGATGCTGCAACCCAGTTCATGACACTATTTGAAGAACTGGCCGGAAAGAAAAGAGATTCCGCCTTTGTGCACCCTGACGGGTATGCAAGCGGCGATGTGGTGAATACCCGTCTTGCCGAATTGCGCTTTGTCAACGATGTGCAGCGCGAGTTTTATGAAGCGCGCATGCTTTCGCGTGAATGGATGCGTTCCGGTGACCCCAAGGTGCTGGAAGAAGTGCGTACCCGTATGGGAACCGTGCTCACCCTGCTCGGTGATCTGAAGGGAACCATGACTGCGATGGCCGACAAGGACTTTGCCGATACCCTGCTGGCCCATGGGCGGGACTATATTGCCGCCCTGAGCGATCTTGAGGATTCCACGGGGTTGATGAACGATGTTCGTTCCACCCTTGCGTTGGCCGTTGCCGACATGCGTGATCCCATGAGCGTGCTGGCGGACAAATATGAGGCGGACCTTGATTATGTCCACGACATCGGCTCGCTGACGGTCGGGGGCATAGTGGCCTTTGCGGTATTTGTGGCACTTATCTTTACCCTCATCATCAGTTCCGGTGTGCGCAAGCGGCTGCAGAGGGCGCAGAATGCCCTTGATGCGCTTGCTGGCGGTGAATGCCCCGTGCGCGACCCCAAGGACACTGTCGAAGACATGGGCCAGCTTACGGACGCCATGCAGCGTCTGGCGCTGAGCAGTGCCGACATGGCGGAATGTGCCAAAGCCATGGCCGAAGGGGAATGGAGCAGGCCTGTTTCTGTGCGTTCCGAAAAGGATGTTCTGGGTAATGCCCTTAAGCAGCTCGCGGAGAGCGGGCAGGCCCTGCGCGACGGAATTGCGCGTGGTGCTGCCGGTGATTTCCATCTTATAGAAGCTCCCCGTTCCGGTAAGGACGAAACCATGGCGGCGTTGAACGGCCTGCAGAAGTTTGTCTGCGTGAAGGTCGGTTCTGCGCGCAATGCCTCCGTAGCCGTGCGCGATGCGGCTGGCAGGGCCATGGAAGCTCTCAAGACGCTGGAAGCACGGCTGACAGGACGCGGGGCTGCCCCTGAATCTGCAGGTCAGATCGGTGAGGTGCTGCCCAGACTTGAATCTGTAAATGCGGCCCTGAAAGGGAATGCTGCCAGCCTCAGAGATGCGGGCAAGGGTGCGGAAAAGCTTGCTGGTGCTGTTTCCCGGCTTGATGCTGAGTTCCGTTCTCTCATGGGTAAGGCTACTTTTGCCGAAGACGTTGCCAGACAGATAGAAACGCTGGCCATCAACGTGAATATCGAGATGGGCAGGGTGGGCGACAGTGCCGGAGGTCTTTCAGCCATTGTTAACGAGCTGCGTGCCGTGGTGGAACGCTGCCGTGAACATGCTGCGGCCATGGGTGAATCTCTCTATGCCGGGCGCAGAGCTTCCGACGACACGGCGGTGCTTATCCGCGATGTGCGCGAGACGTTGGGGCAGGGCATTCAGGAAGTGGCGGCAGGTGCTGCTGTTCTTGAAGATGAGATGGTTGCTCTGCGGCGTATGGCTTCGTCGCGCACCACGCAGACGCGCCCCGGAGAACGGGACGAAGAGTTGCGTTCGCTTGCTGCAACCATGGGCAAGGCTTTCAGCGGTCTTGTGATGGAGCTGAATACCTTGCGGTCTGCCCTTGACGCTTTCATCATTGCAGAGGGGCAGGTGCCCCAATCCTCTTCTCATGGCGCAGGACGCGTTCCGGCCGGTGAGGAAGCAGACAAGCAGGGTGAAGCACAACAGGCTGCCGCCCGGAAAACTACCGTGCGCTCCATGCCACCCCTGAGGATGGGGAAAGGGAAGGATGACTTTTCTGAAATGGAAGGAGACGATCTTTAATGAAAAAAGTTCGTTTTCAGTAAAGCCGCATTCCCGTTAAGCCGGGGATGAAGTACAAAAACGGATTTGCATCGCTTATACGAGGTGCAGGAACGTCAGGTTCCTGCCCGGCGGAGCCAAAAAATACCCCAAATGACTTTGTCCGCAGTCTGTAATGAAAAAGCCGCCCTCGGGCGGCTTTTTCATTAGTCAGTGGAACCTTGATCAATATAGTGGCATTCGGTGCCGTTTTGCGTCCCTACCGG
>JBKEAK010000162.1:0-2519 GCA_047972125.1 Halodesulfovibrio sp. | reverse complement strand
TCCCCCGTTTGAGGAAAGATAAATGTACCCTATGCCCACCGCCTTGGCATGTTTGACTATTTCCACAAGCTGGGGATGGAGAAAGGGTTCTCCGCGAAGGTACAGGCCGACTTCCTGAACCCCCAGTGCGGCTGCCTGCTCAAGAATATCCTTGGCGAACGGGAGCGGCATGTTCACTTTTCTGATGCCGAAACTGTGGTTGCCGCAGAACCTGCAGGCATGATTGCAGGCGTTGCTCGGTTCCAGCATCATGACTTTCGGAAAATCCGGAACAGGGTTCAGAGAGGTGTTTTTTCTATTTTCCTTGATACGCTTTGTGATGGACATAATGCCCTCCTGTTGATGTGCGCCGACCCTTCCTAAGCCTGTCAGACCTAAGCTTTGGCTCCTCGGTACACACGTTCAAGACCTTCACGTTGAATACGCTCGTGCTGCACCATGGAAATGTAATCTCCATCTCCCAGACACCTGAGCACAGCCCCTACTTCGGGGTCCGCTTCCAAGTCCTTCAGCGACCGTTTTTCCCACAGGGCGTAGTCGCTGGGCTGCGGCGTAAAGTCCGTCCAGATTCGTCCGCATATCTGCGAAAGGTAATATGACAACCAAGCTTCATCCACTGCCCGCGGGGCCGGCACGACATCCTCTTCCAGCGCTTTCCGTATTGTCTCGAAGTATCCGTTCTTGCTGGCCGGCATTTCCGAAAAGGAAAAACCGGCATAAAATGCTGGAGCCACGGAGATGACCGTTTTGCCCATAATGGCGGCTTCCACAGCGATGGAAGAAACAAAAGGCAGAACAACCCTGCTTGCAGTGATGAGGTCGTACGTGTTTACCGAAGCGTTACAATCGAAAATGGTCACGCGATCGGAACCGGCGTACCGCTTCACCAATCTGTGTACCAACGCATCGTTTCTCCATGGAATACGCTTCTCGTACGGATGTTGGCGCACAACAACGGAGGCTTGAGTTTCGGCAAGGATGAAGTCCACAGTTTCTTCAAGCCAGGCAAGGGAATCCTCGAAAAGAACGTGCTTTCCCAATGCGGATGAATCATTCTCAATATTCAGGGGGAACAGAACATCATACTGTTTGCCGGAATCCGTGCTGCGCCTGACAGGTTGAAAGAGATACTTGTCCACGCCGTCAAACCGCTTCTGCAGTTCAACCTCTCCAACCTTTCTGGCATAGGCCATGACATCCTTGTCTTCCAGAAGCTGGAACATGACGTGGGGAATGTCGTCCAGATGTGCGGCCACGGAATCTATACCCGTTGAGATCGAAGAAACCCCGCTGTCATAGGTAGTCACCCGCACGTTGTTTCGTTTGCATGCATGCAAAAAGAAACCTGAATTCGCGACAATGCCTCCGGGTAAAAGAAAACTGTGAGGAGAAGCAGACGAAAAATACCCCAATATCTGCGGCAGCCCTTCAAGCAGAATTTTCAGGCAGTCGTACCTGCGGGTATGAAGGCCGGGTTCCGGCACCGGTGTCTTATGCCACCACACCGCGTTCAAGGAGGCCAGTCTCAATACTTCCTCAAGGTCTGCTGCATCCGGAGCCACCCGCGGCATTTCGGAAACTCTGTAGAAACGCAGCCCCCGTCTGGAGAGCAGCATGAGAGCCTCTGCGATCTCAAGCATCTGACGCTCATCAGCTGGCTGGAAAGAGTCCGGCAGGTCATCCCATACGAAATGAACAGCATACCCGCGTCTGTAGAGCAGCATGCCGAGAACAATGCTGTACCACGGCACGGGAGTGTTCACCCATGTCGAGATGTAAATTGCAATCTCTTCACCACGCGAACACGATCCGGGAGATCGCCTGTCGTCCTTGATGAATTCCTGCAACGGCCTGATGGGCATGGTCATGTCATCTTCTCCGGCTACTTTTCTATTTCCAGCACAAAGCAATGTACCACCATGGAAAGACCGTTCACGAGCATGCCTTCGCCCTGCTCGTCGCGAATTGTCCATGCCCGGAAAGGATTACTCTCACGATATGCAATATCCACAGGAGGAAGAAACTTCGTGAAGGAATACGCAGTAACGCCCTCGAAGGCATCGAGGTATCCGGAAACACTCGTGCAGGAGTGAACATAGAACAAGGTGGGTTCTCCCCCCTCGCCGGACATGGCATAGGACGCCTGCACATGTTTGGTATAGGGGTTTAATATGCCGAACAGGTACGCCTTTCCTCCCGGCTTCAGCCATGACAGTATGTTGGAGAGGAAATTCTTCATATCACGTATGCCGGAATGGACCCCGTTCATGAAGATCACATCCTGCGATGCCGGAGTAAGCGTCTGCGGTTCCATTACCGATCCCACAAAAAAATTCTCTCCGGGCATCACGCTGCAAGCTTTTCCGATAAGCTCCTGCGAGGGATCGAATCCGCACAGTTCAACCTGATTCCACCGGCTCCGCACGTGATACAGGAATTCTCCTGCAGCGCAGCCAATGTCACAAATATTGAGTCCGGGACGCACTCCTACCCGTTCACCCAGCAAGTCCGCAAGATGT
>JBKEAK010000161.1:0-18993 GCA_047972125.1 Halodesulfovibrio sp. | reverse complement strand
TGGTCCCGTCGTTCCACCATCCTTCCTGAAATGGTAGGCCTTACCTTCGCGGTACATAATGGCAAGAAGTTCATTCCTGTTTTCGTTACTGAAAACATGGTAGGGCACAAGGTGGGCGAATTTGCTCCCACTCGTACCTACTACGGCCACGCCGCCGACAAGAAGAGCAAGGCCAAGCGCTAGGTAGGTGAGTACTATGCAAGCCCAAGCAACAGCAAAGTTCATCCGCGTGTCTCCGCGTAAGACCCGTCTCGTTGCCCGCAACGTGAACGGTCTTCCCGTAGAAGACGCACTTAATATCCTGAAACTTACCCCGCAGAAAGCTGCCGGAGTCATCTACAAGGTGCTCCATTCCGCAGTAGCCAACGCAGAGCAGATGCCCGGCGTTGACGTTGACGCGATGGTAGTCAAGCAGGTTATCGTTAACGAAGGTCCTACCTGGAAGCGTTTCATGCCTCGTGCACAGGGTCGTGCTACGAGCATCAAGAAGCGCACCAGCCACATCACTGTAATTCTTGAAGAAAATTAGGATACAGTTATGGGTCAAAAAGTACATCCGTACGGATTCCGCCTCGGGTACAACAAGAATTGGAAGTCCCGCTGGTACAGCAAAAAGGAATACCCGGCCTTCGTTTACGAAGACGACAAGATTCGCAAGTATGTGAAGAAGGCTCTGTTCCATGCCGGTATTGCCAGCATTGAACTCGAGCGTGCCGGTGGCAAGGTTCGTCTGATTCTCTCCACCGCGCGCCCCGGTATTGTTATCGGCCGCAAGGGTGTTGAAATCGAAAAGCTCCGCGCTGACCTTCGCAAGAAGTTCAACCGTGAGTTCTCCATCGAAGTCAACGAGATCCGTCGTCCTGAAATTGATGCCCAGTTGGTGGCAGAAAGCATCGCTCAGCAGCTTGAGCGCCGTGTTGCCTTCCGTCGCGCCATGAAGCGTACCGTTTCCATGGCTCGTAAGTTTGGCGCAGAAGGCATCAAGGTTGGCTGTGGCGGTCGTCTTGCCGGTGCAGAAATCGCCCGCAGCGAATGGTACCGCGAAGGTCGCGTGCCGCTGCAGACTCTGCGCGCTGACATCGACTACGGCTTTGCCGAGGCCTCTACCACTTACGGCATCATCGGCGTCAAGGTCTGGATCTTCAAAGGTGAAATCCTTGACAGTGAGGTAATGCAGTAATGCTGATGCCCAAGAGATCTAAATTCCGCAAGCACCAGACTGGCCGTCTGAAGGGCAAGGCCCTTCGCGGTAACAGCGTTGCTTTCGGTGATGTAGGCTTGAAGGCGCTGGAACATGGCAAGCTTTCCAACCAGCAGATTGAAGCTGCTCGTATTGCCATGATCCGCCACATCAAGCGTGGTGGCCAGGTTTGGATTCGCGTCTTCCCCGACCGTGTCAAAACCAGCAAGCCTCTTGAAGTTCGTCAGGGTAAGGGTAAAGGTGCTCCCTGCGGTTGGTTCGCCCCCGTAAAGCCCGGCCGTGTTCTGTACGAAATCAAGGGTGTTGATATTGAACTCGCAAAGGAAGCACTTTCCCGTGCTGCCTACAAGCTCCCCATCAAGACCGCTATCGTGGTAAAGGAGGGGATCTAACATATGAAGACTGCAGAACTGAAAAAGCTGAGCGCTGAAGAGCTGAAGACCAAGCTCGAAGAATCCCGCAAGGAACTCTTCGACCTGCGCTTCAAGCATGCCACTGCGCAGCTTCAGAAGACCTCCGGCTTGCCGGAAACCAAGCGCACCATTGCGCGTATACTGACTATCCTGAAGGAAAAGGGAGCGTAGTATGTCCGAAGCTATTGTAAAGCAAAACGGCAGAACGCTCGTTGGCACTGTTGTAAGCGACAAGAACGACAAGACCATCGTCGTTCGTGTTGAAACTCTGGTCAAGCACCCTCTGCTGAAGAAGTACATTCGTCGCAGAAAGAAGTTCACCGCACATGATCCGCAGAACGAATGCGGCATGGGTGACAAGGTGAAGATTGTCGAGTTTCGTCCGCTCAGCCGCAACAAGCGCTGGCATCTGGTATCCATTTTGGAAAAAGCCGTTTAGGGGTTAACGATGATCCAGGTAGAATCTACTCTTGAAGTAGCCGACAACTCCGGTGCCAAGAAGGTTGCCTGCATCAAGGTACTCGGTGGCTCTCACCGCCGCTATGCCTCGGTGGGCGATATCATCGTTGTCTCCGTGAAAGAGGCTATACCTCATGCAAAGGTAAAGAAAGGGGACGTGATGAAGGCTGTTATCGTGCGTACGAAGAAAGAAATTCGTCGCGCCGATGGTTCCTACATCAAGTTCGACACCAACGCTGCTGTGGTTCTGTCCAAGCAGGGTGAACCTGTCGGCACCCGTATCTTCGGACCCGTAGCCCGTGAACTGCGTGGCAAGGGGTTCATGAAGATCGTATCCCTCGCACCTGAGGTTCTGTAGGAGATTACCATGAAGCAGTATCGTGTTCACAAAGACGACAAGGTAATGGTTGTCTCCGGTAAGGATAAGGGCAAAATCGGCAAGATCCTCAAGATTCTTCGCAAGAAGGATCGAGTGATCGTCGAGCAGGTTAACGTGGTTAAGCGCCATACCAAGGCCAACCCCTACCTGCAGCAGCCCGGCGGCATTGTCGAAAAGGAAATGCCCATCCACGTTTCTAACGTGATGGTCATGTGTGACGCTTGCGCCAGCCCCACGAAGGTCGGCTACCGTTACACCGAAGACGGCAAAAAAGTCCGCTTCTGCAAAAAGTGCAACGAAATCATTGGATAGGGTGAAAGACGATGAACCGTCTGCAAAAGATCTATATGGAAACTGTGGTGCCGGCCCTGCAGAAGGAGTTTCAGTACAAGAGCTCCATGCAGGTTCCCGGGCTGGAAAAGATCTCCCTGAACATCGGCCTTGGCGAAGCGAGCAACAACAACAAGCTTCTCGAAGAAGCCGTTAAGGAGCTCACCGTCATCGCCGGGCAGAAGGCAGTTATCACCCGCGCAAAGAAGTCCATCGCTGCGTTCAAGCTGCGTGAAGGCATGCCCATCGGCTGCCGTGTAACGCTCCGCAAGGACATGATGTGGGACTTCTATGACAAGCTGGTAAACTTCGCGCTGCCCCGAGTCCGCGACTTCCGTGGGATTCCGGATCGTGGCTTTGACGGCCGTGGGAACTTTACCCTCGGCATCAAGGAGCACACTATCTTCCCCGAACTCGAAGTGGACCGCGTGGACAATCCGAAGGGTATGAACATCACTATCGTGACCACCGCGACCACTGACAAAGAAGGCAAGTTCCTGCTGGATCAGCTGGGCATGCCCTTCAAGAAGTAAGGAGAAACAGCCGTGTCTCGTACGTCGCTTGAAGTTAAAGCAAAGCGCAAGCCCAAATTCAGTGCTCGCGCATACAACCGTTGTCCCATTTGTGGGCGTCCCCGCGCATACATGCGTAAGTTCGGCATCTGCCGTATCTGCTTCCGCAACATGTCCCTGCGTGGTGAACTGCCCGGTGTTCGCAAGTCGAGCTGGTAAAGTCACAAGGAGAATTACATGCTGACTGATCCTATTGCTGATATGCTGACGCGTATCCGCAACGCACACTTGGCCCTGCATCAGGAAGTGAGTGTGCCGCGCTCGAAGATGAAGGAAGCCATTGCCCTCATCCTCAAGGCAGAAGGTTACGTGAACGATTACTCGGTAGGCGACCGTGAGATCAAGATTGCCCTCAAGTATCATCAGGGCAAGCCGGTTATTGCCGGTCTGAAGAAGATCTCCAAGCCTGGCCGTCGTGTTTACGTCGGTGCTCAGGAAATTCCCAAGGTTCAGAACGGCCTCGGAATCTGCATCCTGTCCACCTCCCGTGGTTTGCTCGAAGGTGGCGCTGCTAAAGACGCCAATACCGGCGGCGAACTTCTTTGTGAAATCTGGTAGCAGGTGCAGTCATGTCTCGAATCGGAAAACAGCCTATCCCGATCCCTTCCGGTGTTGAAGTAAAGATCGGTGCGGACGTTGTTGAGGTAAAGGGCCCCAAGGGCAGCCTTTCTACTCCTGTCGAAGCGTGCCTGAACTACGAAATGGCCGACGGCCACGTAGTACTCACCCGCAAGAATGAGACCCGTCAGGCCAGTGCACAGCACGGTCTGCGTCGTACTCTTCTTGCCAACTGCATCGAAGGCGTATCCAAGGGTTATTCCAAGACCCTGGAAGTCATCGGCGTTGGCTTCAAGGTCGCAGTGAAGGGCAGCTCCATTGAACTTGCCGTTGGTTTTTCCCACCCCGTTGTTGTAGAGCTCCCCAAGGGACTCGAAGCAAAGGCTGAAGGAAACAAGCTGACCGTATCCGGCGCAGACAAGCAGCTCGTTGGCGAGTTTGCAGCGTCTATCCGCCGTATCCGCAAGCCTGAACCGTATAAGGGCAAGGGCATCAAGTACGAAAATGAGCAGATCCGCCGCAAGGCCGGTAAGTCTGCAGGTAAATAGGCAGGTATAGACAAATGAAGTCCAAGAACGAAAAAAGGCTGCGCCGTAAGGTTCGCATCCGCAAAAAGATCTCCGGTACTGCGGAGCGTCCCCGTCTGGTCGTCTTCAGGTCTAACCTGCATATCTACGCCCAGCTGGTGGATGATCAGATTGGTGCGACCGTTGCGTCCGCTTCCACTCTGACCCTTGGCAAGAATGGTGAAACCTTGAAGGCCAACAAGATCGGCGCCGGCAAAGTCGGTTCCGAGATTGCCCGCCTTGCCAAGGAAAAGAACATCGAGCGCGTGGTGTTCGACCGTAACGGCTACATCTATCACGGCAGCATCAAGGCCATTGCCGACGCCGCCCGTGAAGCTGGCCTGGAATTCTAACAGGTAAGTAGGTATTGGCATGGAACAGAACGAACTCGGCTTAATTGAGAAGATTGTCTCTCTCAACCGCGTAGCAAAGGTTGTGAAAGGCGGCCGTCGTTTCAGCTTCAGCGCCCTTGTAGTCGTTGGGGATGGTAAGGGTTCCGTAGGTTTCGGTCTGGGCAAGGCCCAGGAAGTTCCGGAAGCCCTCCGCAAGGCCACCGAGCGCGCGAAGAAGGACATGGTTGAAATTCCCTTGGTGGACGGCACTCTGCCGTACGAAGTGCTCGGCGAATTCGGCGCAGGCCGCGTTCTGCTGAAGCCCGCTTCCAAGGGTACCGGCATCATCGCCGGCGGTGCCGTTCGCGCCGTCATGGAAGCTGTTGGTGTGCACGACGTGCTTGCAAAGGCTATCGGCACCAACAACCCCCACAACGTACTGCGTGCTGCGGTCGCTGGTCTCACTTCCCTGCGCAGCGCTGAGTATGTGAGCGAACTGCGCGGCAAGAAGCTTGAAGCTCCCAGGAAGTAAGGATTACGACCATGATCAAGGTAAAGCTTGTACGCAGCCGGATCGCAACCACGCCGAAACAGCGCCAGGCTCTGGACGCTCTCGGTCTGAAGACGATCCGTCAGGAAAAGCAGTTTGAGGACAATGCCGCAGTGCGCGGCAATATTGCCAAAGTATCCCATCTGGTGGAGGTCACGGAGTAATGCAGCTTCACGAACTCTATCCCTTTGCTGAAGAACGCAAGGCCCGCAAGCGCGTTGGCCGCGGTTCCGGCTCCGGTTTGGGCAAGACTTCCGGCAAGGGTCACAAAGGCCAGAACGCTCGTGCCGGCGCCGGAAAGGGCCCCGGTTTCGAAGGCGGCCAGATGCCCCTGCAGCGTCGCCTTCCCAAGCGCGGCTTCTCCAACTACCGTTTCAAGAACGGCTACGATGTAGTCAATCTTGACCGTCTGGCAGAAGTGTTCGCTGACAAGGGCGAAGTGTCTCTTGAAGACATCTACGCAAGCGGTCTCGCTACCAACGGTGCTGCCGTTAAGGTTCTCGGTCGTGGAGACATCTCCGTGGCCCTGAAGGTTGAAGCACACAAGTTCAGTGCTTCTGCCGTTGAGAAAATCCAAAACGCCGGCGGCGAAGCCAAGGCGCTTGAAGGGTAGGTAAAACGTGGCGCTCAGTGGTGTTGAGAATCTGGCCAGAATGCCAGAACTGAAGAAGAAGTTGATGTGGACGTTCCTGTTGCTCGCCTTCTACCGTGTCGGGATTCACGTCCCGGTGCCGGGCGTAGACACTGCCGCTCTCGTTGAATTCTTCGCCAGCGTCCAAAACACCCTGTTCGGCATGTTTGACATGTTTTCCGGGGGCGGACTTCGAAATCTCTCGATCTTCGCCCTCGGTATCATGCCCTATATCTCCGCTTCCATTATCATTCAGTTGCTTCAGGTGGTTTCACCTGATCTGAAGCGTATTGCGAAGGAAGAGGGGGCAGCCGGGCGTAAAAAGCTTACGCAGTGGACCCGTTACCTGACGGTGCTCATCACCGTCCTGCAGGGTTTCGGCATCGCGGTTGGTCTTGAAAGCATGACCAGCCCTACCGGTGCACCGGTTGTTCTTACTGCCGGGTGGGGATTCCGTCTCATCACTATCCTCACGCTTACCGCCGGAACCGTACTGATCATGTGGATCGGTGAACAGATTACCGCGAAGGGTGTGGGCAATGGTATTTCCCTCATCATCTTCTCGGGTATCGTTGCCGGTCTTCCCGGTGCGGTTCTCAAGTCCGTCAATCTCATCAGTGCCGGTGAACTCTCCATTTTCATGGGGTTGGTCATTCTGGCTCTGATGCCGATAGTGCTCGGCGCCATAGTCTTCATGGAGCGTGGTCAGCGCCGAATACCGATTCATTATGCCAAACGGCAGATGGGTCGTAAAATGTTCGGTGGACAGACTACTCATCTGCCGCTGCGAATCAACACCGCCGGTGTTATTCCTCCCATCTTCGCCTCGAGCTTGCTGATGTTCCCCGCGACCATCGGTTCCTTTGCTCCCGGCAACGAGATGCTGCAGCAGGTGACTTCGTGGTTTGCTCCTACGACCATTCTCTATAACGTCCTGTTTGTGTCGCTGGTTCTGTTCTTCTGTTTCTTCTACACGGCAATCATCTTTGATCCCAAGGATATCGCCGAGAACCTGAAGAACTCCGGTGGCTTCATCCCGGGCATCCGCCCCGGCGGGAAGACTCGTGACTACATAGATAAGGTGCTCAGCCGCATTACGCTGTGGGGTGCCTTCTATATCGCCGCGGTTTGTGTGCTTCCGATGATGCTCATTTCATGGGCGAACGTACCGTTCTATTTCGGTGGCACCAGCTTGCTCATCGTTGTGGGTGTGGCCATGGACTTCATGTCCCAGGTTGAATCCCACATGATTTCCCGCCAGTATGAAGGACTCATGAACAAGTCCAGAATCAAGGGAAGGAATTAGGTTGAAAAAGTTTCGCGGTGTTTTTCTGAAGAATGACAAAGAGATTGGCCTCCTGCGGGAGGCCAATCGAATTGTGGCAACGATTCTTGATGTCCTTGGTCAGCACGTGCAGCCAGGGGTCAAGACTATGTTTTTTGAAGACCTTACGCAGAATCTGTGCAAGCAGTTCGGCGTACGTCCCGCGTTTCAGGGGTACTGCGGGTTCCCCTTTGCACTGTGCTGTTCGGTAAACGAAGAGATCGTGCACGGGTTTCCCTCCCAGCGCGTGTTGCAGGAAGGCGACATTGTCAGCTTTGACATGGGCGTTATCTACCACGGGTTTTACGGCGACTCCGCCAGAACCTATCCGGTTGGTACCGTTTCTGAAGAGGCTGGCAGGTTGATGACTGTGACCCGCGAATCCTTGATGCTCGGGATTGAGCAGGCAATAAACGGAAATACGCTCTACGACATTTCCCGTGCCGTTCAGGACCATGTTGAATCCAACGGATTCGGCGTTGTCCGGCGGTTTGTGGGACACGGTATCGGAACCAGGCTGCATGAGCGTCCTGAGATTCCGAACTTTGTTCCTCCGGGACTTCCGGGCGTCCCCCTCAAGGTCGGCATGGTGCTGGCGATAGAACCCATGGTTACTGTCGGTTCGTACGATGTGGACATTCTGGAGGACAACTGGACGGCCGTGACGAAGGACCGCAAGCTGTCTGCACACTTTGAACATAGTGTTGCCATCACAGCAAACGGACCTGAGATTCTCAGCTTGTCCGAATAAATAACGTCAGTATAGTGAAAATTGTATTGACGGTTTACGGAACTGGATGTTACTGACCTCCGTTCCGGCGGCCGGAGTGCTGCCGCGAGTTGTGTTGTGTCAGAACGATCCCAGACTTATGGAGTCTATCATGAAAGTCAGGCCTTCTGTCAAAAAGATGTGCCCAAAGTGCAAGGTAATTCGGCGCAAGGGCACCCTTAGAGTCATTTGCGAAAACCCCCGGCACAAGCAGCGCCAGGGCTAAGCGAAGCAGGAGTAGATTGTGGCTCGAATTGCTGGTGTTGACCTCCCCAGAGGCAAGCGGGTGGATATCGCCCTGACCTACATCTTCGGTATTGGCCGTTACACTGCGCTCCAGATTCTCGACACCACCGGTGTTGACTGGACCCGCAGCGCTGACGACCTCACCGCAGAAGAGGTCAACGAAATCCGTAAGGAAATCGAAACCAACTACAAGGTTGAAGGCGATCTCCGCCGCGAAGTGTCCTCTAACATCAAGCGTCTGATGGATATCGGGTGTTACCGTGGTCTTCGTCATCGTCGTGGGCTGCCTGTAAATGGCCAGCGCACCAAGACCAACTCCCGTACCCGCAAGGGACCCCGTCGCGCTGTTGTCGGCAAGAAGAAGAAGTAAGTTCCTACACGGATCTTAGGATCAGGCGTGGAATCTCTCCCGAGCCACAGGGATCTATGAAAATTTCCCCATGGCCCGGCGTTCACGGCTTAGTCATGACTGAGCTCGTACGAGGTTCCAACCCCGTCCATCAATCATTCAGTTGAGAGAGTATAGTTATGGCTAGACCCAAACGCACGGGCAAGAAGAAAGAAAAGAAGAACATTCCCGTAGGGATCGCCCATATCCAGGCTACCTTCAACAACACCATTATCACCTTTACGGACACTAGGGGTAATGCTGTGAGCTGGTCCTCTGCTGGCCAGAGCGGCTTCAAGGGCTCTCGTAAGTCCACCCCGTTCGCCGCTCAGGTTGCTGCTGAATCCGCTGCCAAGAAGGCACAGGAAAACGGCATGCGTACCGTCGGCATCTACGTCAAAGGACCTGGCTCCGGTCGTGAAGCTGCAATGCGTGCTGTAAATGCCGCTGGCTTCAAGGTCGCGTTTATTCGTGACGTAACCCCCATCCCCCACAACGGTTGCCGCCCGCCTAAGCGTCGCCGCGTCTAGTAGGAGGATAGTGTCTTGGCTAAGTATAATGGTTCCAAGTGCCGCATTTGTCGGCGTGAAGGTTCTAAACTGTTCCTGAAGGGTGACCGCTGCTACACCGATAAGTGCGCTTTTGACCGCCGCCCCTATGCCCCGGGCGCTGCCGGCCGTGCACGTAAAAAGGTGAGCGACTACGCACTGCAGCTTCGTGAGAAGCAGAAAGTTCGTCGTATGTACGGCGTTCTGGAAAAGCAGTTCCGCGGTTATTTTGAAAAGGCTGACATGCAGAAGGGCGTAACTGGTTTTAACCTGCTTGCGCTGCTCGAACGTCGTCTTGATAACGTTATCTACCGCCTCGGCTTTGCTAACTCCCGTCAGCAGGCTCGCCAGATGGTTCGCCACGGTGTGTTCTCCATGAACGAGCACAAGGCTAACATTCCCTCCATGCAGGTGAAGGTTGGCGACGTGATCGTTGTTAATGAGAAGCACCGCAAGAATCCGGTTCTGGCAGAAGCACAGGACGTGATTGCACGTCGTGGCTGCCCGACCTGGCTGGAAGTGGACGGTCCCAATTTCAAGGGTACCGTTAAGGCTCTGCCTCAGCGCGAAGACATTCAGTTCCCCATCAACGAACAGCTGATTGTCGAGCTTTACTCCAAATAAGCGGGTATAAAGCATGCTCATCAAACAAGGCGACAGGACGATCAATACGCGAAACTGGTCTGAACTGGTTAAACCTGAAACCATCACCCGTTCCGGTGATGCCGATACCCAGTACGGCAAGTTCGTTTGCGAACCGCTGGAACGCGGATACGGCAACACCATCGGTAATGCTCTTCGTCGTGTACTGCTCGCATCGCTTCAGGGCGCAGCTATTGTCGCTGTGAAGATCTCCGGTGTACAGCACGAGTTCACCACCATTGAGGGTGTTCTGGAAGACGTGACCGATGTGATCCTGAATCTGAAGCAGATCAGGTTCGGCATGGATACGGAAGAGCCTCAGAAGATTGCGTTCACCGTGAATCAGAAGGGTCCCATTACCGCTGCTGCCATTCCCGGCAACCAGCACGTGATGGTGCTCAACCCTGATCTGCACCTCTTTACCCTCACCGAGGACAAGGAACTTACCTTCGAACTCGAAGTGAGAATGGGTAAGGGATATGTGCCGGCTGACATGCACGAAGGACTCGGTGACGAGATCGGGCTTATCGCTCTCGATGCCAGCTTCGCGCCTGTACGCAAGGTTGCCTACGCCGTTGAGCAGGCTCGCGTTGGGCAGATGACGAACTATGACAAGCTCATCCTTCAGGTATGGACCGATGGTTCTATTTCCCCTGAAGATGCCATCGCGTACAGCGCGAAGATCATTAAGGACCAGATCTCTGTGTTCATCAACTTCGATGAACGCATCTCTGAAGAAGAGTCCAGCTCTTCTTCCGCAGATAGCGGTGTGAATGAAAACCTCTTCAAGGGCATTGATGAACTCGAACTTTCCGTTCGTGCCACCAACTGCCTGAAGAGTGCAAACATCACCCTCGTTGGCGAGCTGGTTCAGCGCTCCGAATCTGAAATGCTGAAGACCAAGAACTTTGGTCGCAAGTCTCTCGACGAAATCCGTCGCGTACTCTGCGAAATGGATCTGGACTTCGGTATGCAGGTCGATGGCTTTGAGAAGAAATACCAGGATTGGTTGAAGAGGAAGCAGCAAAATGAGGCATAGCAATTCCGGAAAGAAGTTGAGCTGGACTCCCGCTCTTCGCAAGGCGATGTTCCGCAACATGGCTAAGTCCCTGCTGACTCATTATAAGCTTCGTACCACTGAAGTTAAGGCCAAAAACCTTCGCAGCGTTGTAGAGCCCCTGATCACTCTGGCCCTCCGCAACGACCTGCATGCACGCCGTCAGGCATATAGCGTTCTTGGCTCTCACCAGCTGGTGAAGAAGCTCTTTGATGAAATCGGCCCTCTCTATGTCGGTGTTCCCGGCGGCTACACCCGCGTTCTGAAGCTCGGCGCTAACCGCCGTGGTGACAACGCACCCATGGCCGTAATAGAGTTGACCCGTAAGCCCGGCGAAACCGCCGAGGTAGCTCAGGCTGAACCCAAGGTTGCCAAGGAAGAAGCCGTGAAGCAGGCCGTGGCCGCAGCTGAAGCTGCAGCCAAGGCTGAATAGCAAGCAGGTAGATTCTTCGGCCCCGGCCGTTGAAACAACCGCACGCTACGCACTTGAAGGCCGCTGTGTTTATCACAGCGGCCTTTTTGCGTTTTTATTGCAAAGCATGTCAGCACCTCTTGTGCTATCAAGAATTTCGATGTAGTGCATAGTCATGATCGATTTCAGAAAGCTAGAAGCATTTTGCAAAGTGTATGAGTTGAAGAGTTTTTCCCAGGCGGGAAAGGAACTCTTTCTTTCGCAGCCCACCATCAGTGCGCACGTGCTTTCTCTGGAGAAGGAGCTGGAAGTCCAGCTCCTTGATCGCATGGGGCGCATGGTTCTGCCCACTGCGGCGGGTGAGGTGCTGTATCAGTATGCACGTCAGGCGTTTGCCAGCATCGAAGCCGCCAAGGCCGAGATCACGCAGCTGCAGGACGAGATTACCGGCCATTTTGTGGTCGGCGGCAGCACCATTCCTGCGCACTACCTCATTCCTCCCATCATCTCCGGCTTCATGAAGCGCCATCCCGGCGTGACCATGGAACTGCGGGTAGGGGACTCTTCGCGTATCATCGAAATGGTTTCCGAAGGTGAGCTCACCCTCGGCATAGTCGGCGCGCAGGATTCGCATCCCGAACTGGCATATACCCCTGTCATTGACGATGAACTCGTGTTCATTGCCCCCGTGGATATGTTCCCCGATGGCACGTCGTTGAGCAGCAGGGATCTTGGCCGATACCCGTGGATCATGCGTGAAAGCGGTTCCGGTACCCGCAAGAGTTTCACCCGCGTACTTGCTGACAAGGGCGTGGATGTGCGCCGCTTCTCCGCAGGGCTGACGGTTGATTCCACACAGGCCGTGCTGCAGTGCGTCAAGGCGGGCCTCGGGGTGAGCATGACTTCGCGTCTTGCTGTTACCGATATGGTCGACCGGGGCGAGCTGCGGATTATTCCGTTGACAGATGTGGTTGTGCGCAGGCAGTTCTATTGCGTGCATCACGCCAAACGCCACTTCTTCCCGGCGGTATCCGGTTTTATCCTGTATCTGAAGGAAAAGACCAAGCTATTTCGGAACGCATAGGAATGACTGTTTCCAGACCTACGATCAGACCCACTTTGGTAGACAAGGTCAAAGCCGCTGGCTGAGCTGCCAAAATAGCTCCGGGGGACCTGGAGCAGATTCTTGCGTCGTTGCCCAAGGATGATCCGGCAGGGCAGGGCAGAGTGATTACCGGCACCTCCAATAATGAGGATGCCGCCATTCTGCAGTTCCCCGCCGGAAAAGCTTTGGTGCAGACTCTCGACTTTTTTACGCCGATAGTGAACGACCCCTACAAGTTCGGTCAGATAGCTGCCGCGAATTCGCTTTCTGACGTCTACGCCATGGGCGGTGAGCCTTGGTGTGCCATGAATATTGTCTGTTTTCCCGTGAAGAGCATGCCGCTCGACATGCTGCGCGACATCATTCATGGCGGGTATGACAAGATTCGTGAATCCGGGGCGGTGCTTGCGGGCGGCCACAGTGTGGAAGACCCTGAGATCAAGTACGGTCTTTCCGTCTCCGGCGTGATCGATCCTGATGGATATACCTCCAACGCGGCCCTTGCTCCCGGCGACAAACTGGTGCTTACCAAGCCCATTGGCACGGGCGTTATCGCCACTGCCATCAAGGGCGACTGGGAAGGCAAGGAAGCGCTTGAGGAACTGCTCTACACGTGGGCCGCAAGGCTGAACGACCGCAGCGGCAGGGTGGTGCGCGACCTGCGCATCAAGGCTGTTACGGACGTAACCGGTTTCGGGCTTGGCGGCCACCTGCTCGAAATGGCACGGGCCTCAAAGTGCGGCGTTGTTTTGTATTCATCTTCCATCCCCTTCCTGCCGGAAGCCGTTGAGCTTGCCTCCATGGGCATGATTCCGGCCGGCAGCTTTGCCAACAGGCAGCATTTTGCTCCCAGCGTCACTGTTTCCGATGCCGTTGATCCGCTGCACCGCGATCTTGTCTTCGATGCGCAGACGTCTGGCGGACTGCTGATGTCCGTGCCTGATGTCATGTTGCGCGAGGTACTGACCCGCCTTGAAGACGTAGGTGAGATGGCTGCAGTGGTGGGGGAAGTGACCGGCACGCATAGCTGCGGACATCTTGATATTCTTCCGTAAGCCCGAATACGCAATTGCCTGTCTCCATTCTGCGAATTAGTGCACGGCAAGGCTTGAACTCTGCTGCGACTAATGGTACATCTTCGCGCCTTCTACGCGTTGACAGCGTCCTTTGCGGCGCTTAGTTTCGTGCATCGCTTTCTCGGCTGCACGAACGTGTAAGTAGTACATACTTGCGAGAATGGCGGAATTGGTAGACGCACTAGACTTAGGATCTAGCGGCCTAGCCGTGGGAGTTCGAGTCTCCCTTCTCGCACCAGATATTGACCGGCAGGGCGGAGCGGCACGCTTCGCCCCTCTGTCGGTATTCCGCATATTTTGATATTTTGCCATCAGGCAAGGAGGAGCAAAAAGCCATGGAATATACCGTTGAAGACCTTTCCCCGGTTAAGAAGAAGGTTTCCGTCACCGTTCCGGTTGACGAAGTGAACGCATCCCTTTCCGCAACCGTTGCCATGTACCGCACCAGCGTGGACCTGAAGGGTTTCCGCAAGGGCAAGGTGCCGTCCAGCGTGATTGAAGGGCGTTTCAAGAAGGAAGTATATTCCGAGGCTACTCAGGACCTCGTGAATGTTCACATCAATGAAATCATTGGTGAACTGAACGCAAGCCCCGTTTCCCGCATCGACTTCGACGGCGGCGAACTGGTTCGCAACGAAGAGTTCAAGTACTCCCTGGCCTTTGAAGTGCTGCCCGAATTCGAGCTGCCCAACTACGAAGGCATGGACGTGGAAATGGAAAAGGTTGTGGTCAAGGAAGACGAAGTTGACGAAGTGCTCAACCGTATCCGTGGCAACATGGCCGAAATCGTTCCCCTTGCTGAAAGCCGCCCCGCCAAGGACGGCGAAATTGCCGTGCTCGACTTCGCCGCTTTTGAAAACGGTGAACCCATCGAAGGCATCGCAGCTGAAAACTTCCAGATGTCCCTTGGCGACAAGCAGGCTCTCGAAGATTTCGAAAATCTCGTGAAGACCGTTGCCCCCGGCGAAAGCAAGGAAGGCGACGTTACTTTCCCCGCCGACTTCATCAATCCCGACTTCGCAGGCAAGACCGTTACCATGAAGGTGACCGTGCATTCCATTCAGGAACGCAAGCTGCCCGAACTGGATGACGAAATGGCTCGCAAGGCCGGCGGTTTCGAATCCGTTGAAAAGATGCGCGAAGCTGTTGTGCAGTCTTACAAGCAGAGCCGCGGACAGCTGTGCCGCTCTCAGGCTCAGACCACCATGCTGGAAGGCCTGCTGAAGACTGTTGACTACCCCCTGCCTGAATCCATGGTAGAAATGTACCTGGAAAACCTGCTGCAGGACCAGAAGATCAAGATCGAGCGTCAGGGCAAGTCCATTGAATCTCTGGGCAAGACTCCCGACGAACTGCGTGCCGATATGCGCCCCGAAGCTGAGCGTATTGCAAAGACCCAGATCTTCCTCGTTGCCGCCGCCCGCAAGGAAGGCGTGGAAGTAAGCGAGCAGGAAGTGGATATGCAGCTCCAGCAGATGGCCATGAAGAGCGGTCAGGACTTCCGTGCTGTGAAGGATTACTACGCACAGAACAACCTGCTCTTCGGTCTGCGTGACCGCATGCTGGCCGACAAGGCCATGGAAGCTATCTTCGAGAAGGCAAATGTCTCCGAAGTAGAGCCCAAGGACCTCAAGGCTGAAGCCTAAGGCCGGAAAAACGGCTGAAAACGCCTTTTATGCAGGGGAAGCGGCTTCGCTTCCCCTGTTTTTTTCTTTATACCCTAAATAATCACGTTTTCGTGCCGTATGTATCTTGAGGAGTGCTTGCATAATCTGCTACTTTGCAACATGTTGTAGAACGCAGGCGCCGAAAAACGTTGCGGCGCGACACGAACCGGTTTGAAAATCCGTTTTACGTCTATTCTGCCTTCACCATCTTCTCAACGTACGCATCCCTATCAGGAGTCTGAAATGGCAGTGCCAATTGTCATCGAATCTACCGGCCGCTCCGAGCGCGCCTATGATATCTATTCCCGTCTGCTCAAGGACCGCATCATTCTGCTGGGCACCCCCATCGACGATTACGTGGCTTCGCTTATCTGCGCGCAGCTGCTCTTCCTTGAGTCGGAGAATCCGGAGAAGGAAATCTACCTCTACATCAACTCCCCCGGCGGTGCCGTTACTGCGGGCATGGCCATTTATGACACCATGCAGTACATTTCTTCTCCCGTTGCCACCCTGTGCATGGGGCAGGCCGCCAGCATGGGCGCACTGCTGCTTGCAGCCGGTGAGCAGGGCATGCGCTATGCGCTGCCCAACAGCCGCATCATGATCCACCAGCCTCTGGGCGGGTATCAGGGACAGGCTACCGACATCGAGATTCATGCCCGCGAAATCCTGCGCATGAAGGATTCGTTGAACGGCATTCTTGCAAAACATACTGGTCAGCCCATCGAAAAGATTGCCGAGAACACTGAACGTGATTATTTCATGGGACCGGAGAGCGCCAAGGAGTTTGGCCTTATCGACCGCATCCTCACTTCGCGCCGCGAAGTGATGGAAGAGTAATACTTACGGGATACCGAAGCATGGACAAGACGAACAAAGATAAGCTGCAGGAACTGCGTTGCTCTTTCTGCGGCAAGGGACAGGAACAGGTTCAGCGCCTGATTGCCGGTCCTGAAGTGTATATTTGTGATGAGTGCGTTGCCCTGTGCAACGAAATCATCGCGCAGGAATCTGTTCAGGAGACTGTGGACGAAGGTCGTCTGCTTTCTCCCGAGGAGATCAAGGCCAAGCTGGACGAGTATGTCATCGGTCAGCATCAGGCCAAGAAAATTCTTTCCGTGGCTGTGCACAACCACTACAAGCGCGTTTTCTACGCCGAGGCTCTTGGCGACGAGATCGAGCTTGAAAAGAGCAACATTCTGCTGGCCGGTCCTTCCGGCAGCGGCAAGACTTTGCTCGCCAAGACCCTTGCCCGCGTGCTGAAGGTGCCGTTTGCCATTGCAGATGCCACCACGCTGACCGAGGCAGGGTATGTGGGTGAGGATGTCGAGAACATTCTCGTGCAGCTGCTCCAGAATGCCGATTACGATATCGAGGCAGCTTCCAAGGGCATTATCTACATCGACGAAATCGACAAGATTTCCCGCAAGGGCGATGGTCCTTCCATCACCCGCGATGTGTCCGGCGAAGGCGTGCAGCAGGCACTGCTGAAGATCATCGAAGGTACCGAGGCGAACATTCCTCCCAAGGGCGGCCGCAAGCATCCCCAGCAGGAATTCATCCGTCTTGATACGTCGAACATTCTGTTCATTCTCGGCGGCGCCTTCATCGGTCTGGACAAGATCATCGAGCAGCGCGTGCACGGTGGAGCCATGGGCTTTGGTGCCAAGGTGGTAGCCCCCAACAGCATGAGCTACGGCGATCTGCTCAAGCAGGTGCACCCCAACGATCTGGTGAAGTTCGGCCTCATTCCCGAATTCATCGGTCGTATTCCGGTTGTGACGCATGTCGAAGAACTGGAAGAAGACGATCTCATCCGCATTCTCACCGAGCCCAAGAACGCGCTGGTCAAGCAGTACCAGAAGCTGTTCGAGCTGGACAAGGTGTCGCTGCGGTTCACCACCAATGCGCTGCGCAGCATCGCGACGGAAGCCAGTTCCCGCAAGACCGGTGCGCGTGGTCTGCGTAACGTGATGGAAAGCTCCATGCTGGACATCATGTTCCGTCTTCCCTCCCTGCAGGGAGTGAAAGAGTGCGTGGTGAACAGGGCCGTTATCGAAAAGCGCAAGGAACCGATGCTGATCTACCATAACGAGGCGAAAACCGGCTCCTAGCCTCTCTGAGGGCCGCTTTGCCAAGGCAATTCGGTCCGGTGCGGTTATGCCTGTTTTTTCGGGCAATCTGTTACCGCGAACATGTTGAATTATTGACATTGGAGGATGGGGCATTAAGTGTTGTTCTTATGCCCCTCTTTCGTTTCAGCGGTGCGGTGGCAGTTCTATGAGGAGGATTTATGACCGAATTCGGCACATACGGTGAAGACCGTACCGAGACGATTACGCTCCCTTTGATGTCCCTGCGGGAAGTGGTGATGTTCCCGCGTTCCATAGTTCCCCTGTTTGTAGGCCGCGAGGCTTCCATCAAGGCCATTGAGAGCGCCATTGCCGACCACGGCAAGGAAATTTTGCTGGTGGCCCAGCGCGAACCGGAGATGGAAAAGCCCGGGCAGGGTGACCTGTTCGAGGTGGGAACCGTTTCCAAGGTGCTGCAGCTGCTTCGCCTGCCCGACGGCACCATCAAGGTGCTCTTCGAGGGCATGTACCGTGCTTACTGGGCACCCGAAAGCCCCCAGTCTTTTGACGATGATCAGGATTTTCCCAAGGCCGTCATCGCCCGCATCGAAGACAACGACTATGCGGGTGCAGAAGCCGAAGCACTCATGCGCGCCTGCCATGAGGCTCTGGACGAGTATTCCAAGATCAACAAGAAGCTCGCTCAGGAAACCCTGCTGGCCATCACTTCCATCACCTATCCCGGTAAGTTGGCAGACGCCATCATGCCGCACCTGAAGGTTGATTACCGCAAGAAGCAGGAAGTGCTTGAGCTGCAGGACGCCATTGTGCGCCTTGAAAAGGTGTATGAGCTGCTGCAGGGCGAGATTGCCATTACCTCCATGGAGAAGCGCATCAAGAACCGCGTGAAGAACCAGATGGAGCGCAATCAGAAAGAGTACTACCTGAACGAGCAGATCAAGGCCATCAACAAGGAAATGGGCAGAGACGACGATCCTCAGGAAGAACTCTATGAGTTGGAGCAGACGCTCAAGGCCAAGGACATGCCCGAAGAGGCACGCGACAAGGCCCTGCGCGAACTCAAGAAGCTGCGCGCCATGCCTTCTTCTTCTGCGGAATACACCGTTATCCGGAATTACGTGGACTGGATCATCGAGCTGCCCTGGAACAAGCTTGGCGAAACCACCATTGATATTGATAAGGCACGCACCATTCTGGATACCGACCATTTCGGGCTGGAAAAGCCCAAGGAACGTATTCTTGAATACCTTGCCGTACAGAAGCTGGCCACCAAGCTCAAAGGCCCCATTCTCTGCCTTGTAGGCCCCCCCGGCGTGGGTAAGACCTCGCTCGCCAAGTCCATTGCCCGTGCAACGAACCGCGAGTTCGTGCGTCTGTCTCTGGGCGGTGTGCGTGACGAGGCTGAGATTCGTGGTCACCGTCGCACCTATGTGGGCGCGCTGCCCGGCAAGATCATTCAGTCGTTGAAGAGGGTGGAGATCAACAACCCGCTCTTCTGCCTTGACGAGATAGACAAGATGAGCACGGACATCCGCGGCGATCCCTCGGCAGCTCAGCAGGAAGTGCTGGACACTGAACAGAACAATTCCTTCAACGATCACTACCTTGATCTGGCTTACGATCTGTCTCAGGTGTTCTTCATCACCACGGCGAACAGCCTGCACTCCATTCCGCT
>JBKEAK010000160.1:0-4476 GCA_047972125.1 Halodesulfovibrio sp. | reverse complement strand
GCTTCTGGGACAAGACGGCAGAAGCCTGCCAGAGCTGCGGAGCCTGCACCTATCAGTGCCCCACCTGCTACTGCTTCAACATCACGGACGAAACGCGCGGCGAATCGGGCAGGCGCATCCGCACATGGGATAACTGCATGTCCAGCCAGTTTACCCTTGAAGGCAGCGGGCATAATCCGCGTCCGACCAAGGCGCACCGCATGCGCAACCGCATAGGGCACAAATTCAGCTATTACCCGCAGCTGCATGATAAAACGCTTGCCTGTGTGGGCTGCGGCAGATGCGTTTCCAACTGTCCGGTATCATTTGATATCCGTAATGCCGTCGCCTGCGCCATACAGCAGGCAGATGCCGCCCGGGAGCACGCTCATGACTAGCAATCCGCCCAATGTCTATCTGCCGGATATGGCCACTATTGTGGAGGTGGTGCAGGAAACGCCTGCCATCAAAACTTTCCGCGTGGTGCTGAATAATGAAGAAAGAATGCGGGCCTTCAATTTCGAGCCCGGCCAGGTGGGCCAGCTTTCCGTGCTCGGCGTGGGCGAATCCACCTTTGTCATCAATTCCCCGCCCACCAGAAAGGACTATTTGCAGTTCAGCGTGATGAAGGTGGGCGAGCTTACCGGCCGTCTGCACCGCCTCAAAGCGGGCGATCAGATAGGCGTGCGCGCTCCGCTGGGCAATGCCTTTCCCTACGAGTCCATGAAGGGCAAGAACATCGTGTTCATCGGCGGCGGCATAGGCATGGCCCCGCTGCGCACCTTGCTGCTCTTCATGCTGGATAACCGCGCGGACTACGGCGACATCACCCTGCTCTACGGCGCCCGCAGCCCCCGCGACATGGCCTATGGCTATGAAGTGGAGGAATGGCTGCAGCGCAAGGACATGCACACCGTGCTGACCGTGGACAACGGCAGCCCGGAGTGGAAGCACAAGGTGGGGCTCATTCCCAACATTCTGCGCGAGATCAACCCCAGCCCGGAAAATACCGTGGCTGTCACCTGCGGCCCGCCCATCATGATCAAGTTCACGGTGCAGGCGCTGCAGGAACTGGGGTTTGACGACGAGCAGGTCGTGACCACGCTTGAAAAACGCATGAAATGCGGTGTGGGTATCTGCGGCCGCTGCAACATAGGCACAAGCTACGTCTGCAAGGACGGGCCTGTGTACACGCTGGCGCAGCTCAAGCAGCTCCCCGCTGAAATGTAGATATTCCGAACCTCCAATCTTCCGTGGGGGCGGCGTGGTGTCGCCCCTGCGGAGGGCATTCCGGCAGCAGGGCGCTGTATCGCAGAGTTTGGAACTGCCCAGTGCCCAGAATTGCCAGAATTGCCAGAATTATCAGAACAGCCGGAACAGCCAGAATGCCCGGAATGGCCGGAGCAGCCAGAGCAGGCGGAAGGCAGAACAGGCAGAACATCGAAAACAGGCGGGATAGCCGTAACAGTCGGGGCAACAGGAATTGGGATCTGTCAGGGCAGTTTCAATCGCAACGTGCGGTAACAGCAATGAAGGAGAATCCATGGATACCATTCTTCGTGTGCGGTGCAACGGCACCGGGATACCGACCCTGACCACGCACCCCATCGGCACCTATACCGGGCTGGGGGGCAGAGGCATGACATCCAAGGTCATCTGTGCGGAAGTGCCTGCGGACTGCCATCCGCTTGGGCCTGAAAACAAGCTTGTGTTCGCTCCCGGGCTCATGAGCGGCACGGCGGCCGCATCCTCGGGGCGTCTGTCTGTAGGCTGCAAGAGTCCGCTTACCGGCACCATCAAGGAAGCCAATGCGGGCGGCACGGCAGCGCAGGCGCTTGCCAAGCTGGGCTATGCCGCAATCATTTTTGAAGGTGAGGCCAAGGGCGATGCCCTGTACCGCCTTGTCATCGACGAAAAGGGTGCCAAAGTGGAACCCGCAGACGAATACCGCATGCTCCCCAACTACGCCCTGCGCGACAAGGTGCAGGAAGAGTTCGGCGACAAGGTTTCGCTCATCAGCATCGGCACTGCCGGTGAAATGCGCATGTCCAACTCCACCATCGCGGTCACGGACCCCGAGTTCCGGCCCACACGGCATGCCGGTCGCGGCGGGGTAGGGGCCGTCATGGGCTCCAAGGGCTTCAAGTGCATTATCGTGAATGCGGAAAAGGCCTCCATCCGCAAACCCGCATTGCCGGAAGCCTTCAAGGCTGCCAACAAGAAATTTGTGGAAGGGCTGAAAGCCCATCCTGTCACTGGCACCGGGCTGCCTGCCTTCGGAACCAATATACTGACCAATATCCTGAATGAGGCCGGGGGCTACCCCTCCCGCAACTTCTCCACGGGACGGTTCGAGGGGGCAGGCAGCATTTCCGGTGAGGCACAGGCCGAACTGGAACGCGCACGCGGTGGCAACCCGACTCATGGTTGCCACAAGGGCTGTGTGATCAAGTGTTCCGGCATCTACGTGGACAAGGAAGGCAACTACCTGACCAAGCAGCCGGAATATGAAACCGTGTGGTCGCACGGCGGTAACTGCGGCATTGACGACCTGGACGCCATTGCCATGATGGATCGTCTTGATGACGACTACGGGCTGGATACCATTGAAATGGGCGCCACCATCGGCGTTGCCATGGAGGCGGGCGTCATTCCCTTCGGTGACAAGGAAGGGGCCATCGACCTTATCCATCAGGTGGGCAAGGGCACGCCGCTGGGCCGCATTCTCGGAGCAGGCACGGCTGTCACGGCCAAGTGCTACGGGCTGGAACGCGCACCCGTGGTCAAGAATCAGGCCATGCCCGCGTACGATCCACGTGCGGTAAAGGGCATAGGCGTAACCTACGCAACCACCACGCAGGGTGCCGACCACACCGCAGGCTATGCCGTTGCCACCAACATCTTAAGCGTGGGCGGGCATGTGAATCCGCTGGCCTGCGAGGGGCAGGCCGAGCTTTCCCGCAGCCTGCAGGTGGCCACCGCCGCACTGGATGCCACGGGCTACTGCCTGTTCATTGCCTTTGCCATCCTTGACCAGTCTGAAACTTTCGATGCCATGGTGGACAGCATCAACGCCATGTACGACCTCAAGCTGACCGGCGGTGATGTTGTGGCCCTCGGGCAGGATATTCTGCGCATGGAGCGTGAATTCAACAAGGCTGCGGGATTCGGCCCTGCCCATGACCGCCTGCCGCGTTACTTCACGCGCGAACCGCTTGCTCCGCACGGCGTCGTTTTTGACGTGCCGGAAGCGGAGCTGGATTCCGTGTACAACTTCTAGTGACTACGGTGTATGCGGCCGGACTCCTGACAGGGTTTGGTAGAATGCAAACAGGCATTCGGCCGCTTTTCCGGAAAGGAGCGTTTACGGCGCGCCACGTCCTCCGTACGTTGTTCGGCGCTCCTTTCCGGATTCCGCACACAGCATTCCGTAAGGGGTGACAGCATGCTCTATGACGATGGCTTCCTGCACGACAGGGAACCCCTGCAGATAGGCTGGCGCTACGGCGCGCATGATGCGGGCAGCGCATCCATTACCCCTGCGGAACGGCAGTTCATGCAGCTGCCTCCCGAGTTGCTGTTTGCCTCGGATTGTTTTCAGGCCATCTATGCGCGCAAACGCCAGCATGTGAGCCGCTGCCCCCTCGTTACGGCCCTGCCGCAGTTCACGGTGCTGTATACCGGTGAGCGGCTGGATCAGTTTGATCTGGACGTGCTGCTCGCCTGCCTGCGCAGCACTCACAGGGCTGTGCCGGTCAAGGGCATGGTCAGAATATCCCTGCGAGAAATTGCGCAGAAGGTATCGCGCGCAACGGGCAAAACAGTGCAGGCTCGCGTAAGGGCCAGCCTGCGCAGGCTTGAGGCCGGAACCCTGCATATCAGCGATGCCCGCTACGAATTTCTGTTTTCCTTTCTGCAGCAGGTGATGATCAACAGGGAGAACGATCTCTGCCTTGTTGCCGTGCACCCCATGCTGCTGGAAAGCCTGAACGCCATTCCCCGTCTGGACCTGAAGATACGTGACCGGGGCGCCCTTGCCGCAGACGGGCTGCTGCGCTGGCTGCATGCCCTTTCGCACTGCTGCAGCGAAATGTGCATTCCGCAGGCCATGCTGCCGGAACTCAGCGGCAGCCGCGCCCTGCCCCGCGACAGGGTGGAAACTGCCATGGCAACCTTGGCGGATACCGGATGCCGCCATTATCTGGGGCTGACAGACACGCAGGAGCTTTTTCTCTGCCTGCGCTGAGTGTTCATATTCTGAAGACACGTCCGTAAAGCAAGAACGCCTGCCCGAAAAGCGGACAGGCGTTTTCATATGTTCAGCTTGGGCACGCCGCACACTTACTGCTCGGTGCACTCATCATAATTGTAGAGAATCTTGTCTTCCTGCGTGGCTCTGTCGTAGTCGGTCCACTGAAAGTCCGTCTGGCTCATGAGCCACTGAATCACCTCGCCCTGACTGCCCGGCCTGCCGGGATAATCCACAAGCTTTGTGAT
>JBKEAK010000159.1:0-3659 GCA_047972125.1 Halodesulfovibrio sp. | reverse complement strand
GGGCGGGTGCTAACCCCGTTTTCAAGATAGCCAAACCAATATGCCGGACTCTCGTCATCGGGCGACGGATGGAACAGCCTGTTGCCAACGGCACGTCTCCGGTTGGCGGCAACTTCGACGACCGAACAAAAGAGAAAGCCTCGATCTTGCGATCGAGGCTTTTATTCTCATGGCGTCCCCAAGGGGATTTGAACCCCTGTCGCCTGCGTGAAAGGCAGGTGTCCTGGGCCAGGCTAGACGATGGGGACGCTTGATGGCTGGGCTGCAAGGACTTGAACCTTGATTGACGGAGTCAGAATCCGGTGTCCTGCCAATTGAACGACAGCCCAGTGCGCGAGGCAGATAACTAAAGAAACTCGCCCCCCTTGTCAACGAATTTTCAAATTTTCTTCAAATTCTTTTCAACTACCTCAAAACACGCCCAAAGCGGCTCACAGCCCGGCCCAAAAGATGCCGCGCCAAGACACGAAGGCCTCTCAAAAGCGCAATGAACTGGTGCTGCGGGGATACGGTTCTTGATATCCTTGCCGCAAATCGGTTAGGCTTAAGGAGTTTTCATGCAAACTTTCACCCCGACGAGATCAGGCAATGCTGCAGTCTTCTCCCCTGCCTCTCTTACGGAGAATGCTCTGGAATCCCACCGTGCGCACGGCGACCAGCATCTGCCTTGCGCTCACCTGCCTGCTCGTCGTCATCTTCTCCTACCTCACCGCCGACAGAATCACCGGCCTTGCCATTGACGGCACCGAGGCATTTACCAAAGAAGCTTCGGCCATCTTTTCCGAACAGGCCACCGGCATTGCCATACAACGCATTGTGTCACAGGCGCGTATAAAAGCCTCTACCGTGGAATCAAAGCTGAGCAACGCCATGGGGGTTGCCACCACACTGGCGGAATCGCTCGGCTGGACGCGCGAATCCGGCACGATGGAAAGCATGAGCAGAGACAGGGAAAGCCTGCGACTCAAGGTACTCCTCGAAAAACACCCCGATTTCGCCGTTGTGTTCACCTGCTGGGAACCGGGCATGTTCGACAAGCTGGATGCGGCCTATGCAAATAACCCCGGCTACGATACTTCCGGCCGCTTCATCAGCAGCTGGGTACGCCTTCCCGACGGCTCCATTGCCTCGGCTCCGCTGAAGGACTTCGAATCCGAAGAACAAACGCCCCATGGCCTGCGCAAGGGCGACTTTCATCTTGCAGTCAAGGAAACACTGGTTCCCAACTTCACCACCCTGCAACCCTATATAATAGGGAACGAGCATGTCTGGCTTGCCACGGCATCCGCCCCCATTCTCGTGAACGGCCACTTTGCAGGCAGCATCGGCGTGGGATTTCAGGTGGATTTCATGCACAAGCTCATGCTCTCTCTCAAACGGGAGCTGTTCGACGGCGCAGCGGAATCCTTCATTATCTCCGGAACAGGCCACGTTGCTGCCAGCACCCTCGATACCATTCCCATTGGCTCGCATCTGAGCGCCCTTGAAGAAGATTGGGGCCCGGAGCTTGCAGCCGTGCGCCAGAAGAACGCCACGGCCTCGGTCAAAGGGAACAAACTCGCCATTGTGATTCCGCTTGCCCTTGCCGCGCAGAACAACGCCGTGGCCATTCTCATAACCATTCCCACCTCGGTCATCACAAGCGAAGCATCCATGCTTCAGGATTCGCTGTTCGGCGAAATGGAGGTCGTGCAGCGCACCCTCTCGGACCAGCGCGATTCCCTCATCCTGCAACAAATGGGTATTGGTGCGGTTCTGCTTGCCGTTACCTCTCTCACCATTCTTCTGCTGCGCAGCCTCGGCATACAAAGCAAGGCCCTGCGTGAGAACGAAGGCAGGCTGAAAGAGATACTCCACAACACGAGCAACCTTGTCATTGTCACAGACCTTGAAAACAAGGTGGTCTTTGCAAACCCCAGCCTTGAGCACCTGATAGGCCTTCCTCTCGGCACCATTCAGGGCAGCCCCGTGCAGGAACTGCTGCCCCCGCAACGCTCCACCCTGTATACCCCTGCCACGGGCCAGCAGAACACCATCTCCCAGCAGTGGGAAGAGCACTTCCTCATAGACGGCACCCCGTACACCTTTCTCACCACCAAGTTTCCGCTGCACGACACCATGGGCAAGGCCTACGGCATCTGCTCCATTGCCGTGGACATTTCAGAGCGGATGCGCTCCGAGCAGCGCATAATGCAGATGGAACGCTACCTCACCGACATTATCGATTCCATGCCTTCCATCATCATCGGCGTGGACGAAGTGGGCATCATCCGCCACTGGAACACACAAGCCGGAGACTATTTCAACAAGGACAGAGAGACCGCAACCGGGCAGGTGCTGACAGCGTGCATCCCTGCATTGCAGGATGAATGGGACAACGCCCGCCGCGCCATTGCAGCAAACTCGCAGCACACCACGGAACGGCGCAAGATCGCCACGGCAAAGGGCGAAATTCCGGCCCGCATCGTCATCTACCCCCTGATGCGGGAAGGCAGCGCCGAAGCGGTTATCCGCATTGACGACATGACGGCGCAGGTACGCATTGAAGAGATAATGATCCAGACGGAAAAAATGATGTCTGTAGGCGGGCTGGCAGCAGGCATGGCGCACGAGATAAACAATCCGCTGGGCGTCATTCTGCAGGGAGCACAGAACGTTGAGCGGCGCCTGTCGCCGGACCTGCCGGGCAATGTGCAGGCGGCAGAAGAGCTGGGCTGCGATCTTGCAACCATCACCAGCTACATGGAACACCGAAAGATATTCCCCATGCTGCGCGGCATACGCGATGCCGGTGAACGCGCCGCCCGCATTGTTCAGAACATGCTGAACTTTGCCCGCAAGAGCAGCACCGAGCACACACCACACAATATGGAGGAACTGGTTGAACGCACCGTGGAGATGGCCCGGAGCGACTACGACCTGAAAAAACGCTACGACATAAAAAAAGTGAGCATCGAGGCACACCATGCGGGCAATCTGCCGCCTGTTCCCTGCATCAATACCGAAATAGAACAGGTGCTGCTCAACCTTATCAAGAATGCAGCGCAGGCCATGGCGCTAAGCGGGACTGAGAATCCCGCGATCACCATCACATCACGAAAAGAGGGGGATTGGGCTGTTCTGACGGTGGAAGACAATGGTCCCGGCATTCCGGAAGAATCCCGCAAGCGCATTTTTGAACCGTTCTTCACGACCAAGGCTCCGGGCAAAGGCACCGGCCTCGGACTATCGGTTTCCTACTTCATCATCACGGAAAACCACGAAGGCTCCATCACGGTCGATTCCATGCCGGGGGAAGGAGCAACCTTCACCATCCGCCTGCCGCTTCTTACAAAACAATTCCCCGCGACATAAGCAACGGCCCTGTAGACCAATACAAACGGCTGACGGATTACCTGAGCGCCACCCCACCTCAGCACCTGCCTACCAGAATACCAGCCGCCCCAAGTTCAGACGGACAGGTCACCCCCGGCTCACCTGCTGCAGGCATCACAGCCACAGGCGAAACGCCCCTACCCCACAAGCTGCCCCTTACGCAGCGTCACCATGGTATCTGCCACAGAATCGAGCCATTCCCTGTCGTGGGATACAATGACAAGCGTGGTGCCGTGCACGTCACGCATGTGCATGGAAGCCATGCGGATGCGCTCTGCGGATTC
>JBKEAK010000158.1:0-6656 GCA_047972125.1 Halodesulfovibrio sp. | reverse complement strand
TCGCCGGAATGCCTTTGCCTTCTTCAAGGCTCTTTTTGCTCATGGCCAGAATCTTGAGCAGGGCAAGGCTCTCCATCATATTCTCATATTCTTTCACACCCATGAGAACGGCTTGTGCTTCTCCGTTCTGGGTAATGATCATGGGTCCTGAAGTGTTGACTTGCTCCAGAACCTGAGCACTGTTGGCCTTTACATAGCTGATGGGCTTAATATCTTGGCTCGGACGCATGGTAATCTCCTGTCAGGGGAATCAAACTGAACCTAACCAAAAATAGTCTTAATTTGGTTTGCAGTCAACGCGCAGGCTAGGCATCATTTCTCGTCGCCGTATGGCTTCGCCCGCCTGTTCAAGATGGAGACGACAGAGTGTCGAGGAGGGAACCTCCATCTCGCAGACTTCCCATTTAATGTAACCACCTCATCCACCAACCCGGATTGATTTCCAAACCTTCTCATCAGCCAGAACTGGCGCAAACGAAGCACTCTTGTTCAGCCATTCCCGAAGAGCAACGCAACTCGTGGGGTTATCGTCCCATACAAGGCGCACGTCGTAGCATTTTAAAGCATAGACTTGCTTGATCGTTGGAATAGTTGATTTACTCATGCTGGCCTTTGCTAAGCAAATAAAACAGCCGCTGCTCAATATCAATAAATTGAAGCAGCGGCTGCGATATTTCTAACGGCCGACTATAGGCAGGCAACTTGGCCTGCGTGCTTTCGTCTAAAACGTCTTCAAATACATGCTTATTCCATCCTCAAGCATCTGCACTGCCAGAAAGACGAGGATAAGCCCCATCAGTCTTTCCGCTGCCCGCATACCGCGCTTACCCAGATATTTGAGCAAACTTGGCGCACTCATCATGATGAGGAAGGTGGCACCCCATGCGCCCAGAATACCGAGCAGCACTTCGGGGGAGCCGAGCCAGCCATGCTGGCCCTGTGCCCTGTGCGCATAGAGCATAACCGCCGCAAGCGCGGACGGACCTGCGATGAGCGGCACGGCAATGGGCACGATGAAGGGGTCGCGGTCCAGCTCCACCACGCTTTCACCCGCCTGCGGGAACACCATTTTCATGGCGATGATGAACAGGATGATGCCGCCGGAAAGGCGCAGGGTGGACTGATGGATATTCAGCACGCCGAGCAGCCATTCGCCGAAATAGTGGAACACGAAGATGATGATCAGCGCGAAGATGAGTTCGCGGAACAGAATGCGACGCTGACGTTGAAGCGAGTGTTCGTTGAGCATGGGCAGGCACACGGCTGCGTTGCCGATGGGGTCCATGATCAGGAAGAGGGGCAGGGCTATTTCAAATATCGCCTGCATGCTGAGCTGCATATGCTAAAGCTCCATGTAGGTGGCGGACTGGGCCGCTTTTTCGGAAACCGTGACAGCATGCACACGCACGCCGTTTGCATCTTCCCTGCCGGAAAGACGCTCGGCAAGATGGCGATATATGAACCGCGAAAGGTTCTCCGACGACGGATTCATCACGTCGAAGGGGGGCATTTCGTTCAGCATCTTGTGGTCCAGCATCTCAAGCACACCCTTGAGTTCCTGCTTGAGTACCTTGAAATCCAGCACGAGTTCCGTATCCGGGGTGAGGCGGTCGCCTTCCACCACGGCTTCCACGGCAAAGTTGTGGCCGTGCATGTTCTCGCACTTGCCGCAATAGTTGCGCAGCGCATGGGCTGCGGCAAAATCCGAACGCACGGTAAGACGCCAGATGCCCTTAGGCTGTCTGTCTGTCATTGAGAGCTCCTTTCCAGGCGGTAAAATCCTTTTCAAACGCAGGGCCGGGCAGGATGGAGTAGCGGTCGTCCACCTGATAGAAGGCGAACGTGCCGTTAATGTTCACGCATATCTGCACGGGAACGGCTCCCTGATGCCTCTGCAGCAGAGTCTTGAAGGCGACCAGCGATTCACGGTCCAGCCCTTCTGTGGGCAGGTCCAGCGTGGTGGGGTCGCCGTTGCTGAAGCAGGCTTCTGCCAGAGGCTGCACCTTTTCGGCAAGCAGTTTGATCTCTTTTACGGCATCCTCATCCTCTTCGGTGGGTTCATCCTCGTCCTTGCCGTTCTTCTGCTCGGCAACCTTGGCAGTGAGCAGCAGCGGCTGGTCGGAATGGAACAGCTCGCGGCCCTCGGCATACGCTTCGGGGAAGATGATGAGTTCGCCGGAGGCGGTAAGGTCTTCGATGTTCGCAAAGGCCATCTTGGAGCCCTTCTTGGTGATGTGCTCCTTGATTCCGGTGATGAGAATGGCGCACTTCACTTCCGTTCCTGCGGCAAGGTCGGCGCATTCTTCCAGCGGCATGAGCTGCAGGCGCATCAGTTCACGGCGGTAGGGCTGGAGGGGATGGCTGGTGAGGTAGAAGCCAAGGGCCTCTTTCTCGAACTTCAGCTTCATTTCGTCCGACCACTCGTCCATGCCCTGTTCTTCGCAGTCAAAGCCGATGCCGGGGCAGACCTGCGGCTCTTCCTTGATCATGGTGAACAGGGAAACCTGATTGGAATCCTTTTCCTTGGCCTTCTTCTGCGCACGCACAACCACGCTGTCGAGCGAGGCCATCATGCCGTGGCGGGAACAGCCGAGGCAGTCCATGGCACCGCCCTTGATCAGGCTTTCTATCACGCGCTTGGTCACCTTGCGGGTGTTCACGCGGCAGAGCAGGTCGAGCAGTGAGGCAAAGGGGCCGCCCTCAAGCCGGGCATCAACTATTTCGCGTATGGCTTCATCGCCCACGTTCTTGATGCCGCCAAGACCGTATACAACCTTGCCGTCATGCACGGTGAACTGGCGATACGAGGTCTGCACGCTGGGCTGCACCACCTCTATGTCCATGTCGCGGCAGGCGGCCACGTACTTGAGAATCTTGTCCTGGTTGCCCATTTCCGACGTCATGAGCGCGGCCATGAACTCGGCGGGGTAGTGCACCTTGAGATAGGCGGTCCAGTACGAGATGAGCGCGTAGGCGGCGGAGTGCGATTTGTTGAAACCGTAGGCCGCAAACTGCTCCATCAAGTCGAATATTTCGTTGGCCTTGGCTTCGTCTATGCCGTTGTCTGCGGCACCGGAAACGAACTTGCCGCGTTCCTGCGCCATGGCCTCGGGGTTCTTTTTACCCATTGCACGGCGCAGAAGGTCTGCACCGCCCAGCGTGTATTTGGCGACTATCTGGGCGATCTGCATGACCTGCTCCTGATAGACGATAACACCGTATGTGTGCTTGTGGCAGTCCTCCAGCGTGGGAAACTGATAGATGACGGGCACATGCAAGTGCTTGCTGTTGATGAATTCGTCAACCATGCCCGAGTTCAGCGGCCACTGACGATACAGGGACAGCATGGCTATAATGTCGTCAAAGCAGGTGGGCTTGAGCATGCGCAGGTAGTTGCGCATGCCGGAGCTTTCCACCTGAAAGATGCCGTCGGTGTCGCCGCGCTGATACAGTTCGTAGGTGGGCAGGTCGTCAAAGGAGAGCGTATCCAGATTGGGCGGCTCTTTGCCTGCCAGCGCAATGTTGTCCACCGCGTCCTGAATAACGGTCATGGTACGCAGGCCGAGGAAGTCGAACTTTACCAGACCCACGGCTTCGACCTTTTTCATGTCGAACTGGGTCACCATGCCGCCCTTTTTATCCTTGTAGAGCGGCAGGTAGTCCGTCATGGGACGGTCAGACATAACCACGCCCGCGGCGTGGGTAGAGGCGTGTCGGCAAAGCCCTTCAAGACGCATGGAAACATCAAGCAGCTTGGTCACGGTGGGGTCGGAACGGTACAGTTCCGCCAGTTCCGGTTCCGCGTCCAGCGCCTTCTTGATGGTCATCTTCAGGTCTTCGGGAATGAGCTTGGAAATGCGGTCGCCTTCCTGAAAGCTCAGGCCCTGCGCACGCGCAACGTCGCGCACCACAGCCTTGGCCTTCATCTTTCCGAAGGTGGTGATCTGCGCAACCTTGTCCTCGCCGTACCGGCGCTGGGTGTACTTGATGACCTCGCCGCGACGGCGTTCGCAGAAGTCCACGTCGATATCGGGCATGGATACGCGTTCGATGTTCAGGAAGCGTTCGAACAGCAGGTCGTAGGGGATGGGGTCAAGGTTGGTTATGCGCAGCGACCACGCCACCAGCGAACCGGCGGCGGAACCACGGCCGGGACCGACGGGAATGCCGTTGTCCTTGGCCCAGTTGATGAAGTCCTGCACGATGAGGAAGTAGGCCGGGAACCCCATCTGGTTGATGACGCCAAGCTCGTATTTGAGGCGGTCCCAATAGACCTGCTCATCCACCTTGTAGGGGATGGTTTCAAGGCGCCTCTTCAGGCCTTCCTCGGACAGGCGGTTGAATTCCTGCTCCATGGAAACGCCTTCCGGCAGTTCGTATTCCGGGAAATAGTAATGGCCGAGATCGAGCTTGCAGTCGATCATGTCGGCAATCTTCACCGTGTTGGCAATGGCTTCCGGCACATGGCTGAAGGCCTTTTCCATCTCTTCCGGCGACTTGTAATACAGCTCGGTGGTGTCAAAGCGCATGCGCTTTTCATCTGTCACCTTGGCGCTGGTCTGGATGCAGAGCAGGGTGTCGTGGGCTTCCACGTCGCTTGCGTTCAGATAGTGGCAGTCGTTGGTGGCAACAAGCGGCAGGCCTGTGATTTTGGAAAGTTCGATGAGCTTTTCGTTCAGCTCGTCCTGTTCCTTGATGCCGTTATCCTGCAGTTCCAGATAGAAGCGGCCGGGGTAGATGCCGGAATAAATGTTTGCCAGCTCCACGGCGCGGTCCATGCCCTCGTTTATGAGCGCACGCGGAATTTCGCCCGCAAGGCAGGCGGAAAGGGCGATAATCCCCTCGCTGTATTCGGCAAGCATTTCGCGGCTTACGCGCGGCTTGTAGTGAAAGCCTTCGGTAAATCCGCGTGTCACCAGACGGCAGAGGTTATGATAGCCCTCGTCGGTCTGGGCCAGAAGTACAAGGTGGTAACGCTTGCGGCTTGTTTCGCTGGTGCGGTCGGTGTGGTCGCCGTGCGCCACGTACACTTCGCAGCCGATAATGGGCTTAAGGCCCATTTTCTGCGCCAGCGTGTAAAAATAGACCGCGCCGAACATGTTGCCGTGGTCGGTAATGGCCACGGCGGGCATGCCGAAGTCCTTGGCCTTGTTGCAAAGGTCTTCAAGACGGATGGCACCGTCAAGCAGACTGTATTCCGTATGACAATGAAGATGAACAAAATCTGGCATGGGTAGTGGTCGTGTTAGAGGGGAAAAGATCGTCATCTGTGTACCAGATTCACCCCTTCGTCACAACCTTGCAGAAGAACTAAACTCTTAAGGTGTTGAAAAGATATGGCATGTTCCTGAATGTTTCATACGGTTCCGGCACTTGCTCCGGCGGGGGGCATGGCGTACAAGAACCGCTAAACCGCCGCACGGCGCAAGGAGTGAACCGTGTTTGACCGTTTTACCAATATGGGCCGCCGCGCCGCTCTTTTTACCACCGCTCTTGCCGGGTGTTGTGCCTCTTTCGTGAGTGTGGCCTTTGCCGCCCCTGCCGCAGAAGAAGTAGCCGCTCCTTCCGAGCTTATGGTGAAGCTGGATGCCTTTCTGAATACCAAGTGGGGGCAGTATGCCCTGATTTTCATCTTCTTTCTCATGATCATCGGGTACCTGCGGGCGCTCTTTGGTCCCCGCGGCTTTTTCCGCGAGAAGAAGTGGGATGAGTGGAATGAAGAGATGCGCCGCAAGGAAGCCGAGGCAAAGGCCGCCCGCGAGGCAGAGCGCCTTGCCGATGCCGGTCGCGCCAAAGCGGAGAAGCGGGCGTGAAAACCCTGCCGGATATCGTTGCGCACGAGGCGTGGTTTGAGGCGTGGACAGCCGGATACCTGACCGGCGACGAACAGGATAACCGCTATATCGAGCTCAAGCGCAACCATACCATGCGAGTGCTCGATAACGCCCGGCGTATCGTCGGCACGCTGGATATGCCGGCGCATGTGGCCCGCACGGCGCTGCTTGCCTCGTTGTATCACGATGTGGGGCGTTTTCCGCAGTATGCGCAGTACCGCACCTTCAGTGATCAGCGCTCGGTGAACCACGGCATTCTGGGCTGCAAGACGTTGCGGCGTCTGCGTGTGCTTGAAGGGGGCAGCCGCAATGAGGCCGCGCTTTGCGAATCCCGCAGTATAGCGGGCGATGTGCTGGCCAGCGTTGCCATGCATAACCGTTTTCGCGTGCCTTCCGGCATATCTTCCGCCCTGCGCGCCGTAACCGATGTGGTGCGCGACAGTGACAAGATCGATATCTTTCCCGTCATGATCGCCACCTTCACCCGTGATGGTTCAGAGAACGATGTGGTGACCCTGCATCTGGAAGAGAAGGAAGGCGCATGGTCGCCGGGCATTCTTGCGTCCCTGCAGGAACGCCGCCTCGCCAGCTCCAGGGACATGCGCTACGTGAACGACTTCAAGCTGCTGCTTGGCTCGTGGGTGTTTGAACTGAACTATGCCGAGAGCCGCCTCATGCTGCGCGAGCGCGGCCTTGTGGAGGCGCTGCTTGCCACATGGCCGGAGCATTCCGACGTGGAGGCCATGAAGGACGTGGTGCGCCAAGCGCTCATGCGTGACTAGCCCGCAGCGGTATACTTTGGGTGGTGCACACTACCGGCTT
>JBKEAK010000157.1:0-39801 GCA_047972125.1 Halodesulfovibrio sp. | reverse complement strand
TGGGCCGTAAGATCGGCCTGAAGGTTTGGGAGGCGCGCAAGGCGTATGGCGCGGCAAAGCTCTCCAAGCTGGAGGAAGAAGAGTAGAGGCTGAGTTCACAGTATTTTTTGGGCAAGACAAAGGCCGGAAGCGGGTGCTTCCGGCCTTTGTTTTTGCATGCGGTAGGATGATCGGGCTACCGGTTGCCCAGTCGCTGCACGATGCCCATCATCGCATAGGTGAGCTGCGCCGCTGCGAAATCGGAAGCGTGGTCTCCTTCTTTGGGAGCCAGCTCCACCACGTCCATGCCTATGACCGTGCGACCGGCTATGGCCTTTTCCAGCAGCTTGATGGCCTGCCACCAGAGCACGCCGCCGGGCACAGGGGTGCCGGTAGCGCTGATGACGGAAGGATCAAGGCCGTCCACGTCGAATGTGACGTAGATGGTTTTCGGAAAATCCGCAGGCAGCAGGTTTTCAGGCATGCCGTTCATGGCAAGGTCGCGGGCATCCAGATACGAAAGGTTTCTGTCCTTGCGCAAGGTCACTTCATCCTTGCAGAGCGCCCGCACGCCTATGCCGAACACGGGCAGGCCAAGGTCCAGAGCGCGGTGCATGACGCAGGCGTGGCTGAAAGGGCTGCCCTCGTAGGTGTCGCGCAGGTCGGCGTGGGCATCAAACTGCACAATGCCGAAGCTGCCGTGCTTCTAGTGCAGGGCACGCAGCGCGCCCAGCGTAACAGTGTGTTCGCCGCCAAGCATGACCGGAATGCCATGTTCCGCAGCAGAAGCAACAGCGGCCTCTATACGATCCAGTACGGTTTCGGCATCGCCTGAACAGTCAACAGCAGGGTGGGTATGAATGCCCAGTTCGGAGGCATCCGAAAGGCCATCCCATACTTCCAGCTGGTCAGAGGCTTCCAGAATGGCGGCAGGGCCATGCACGGTTCCGCCACCATAGGAAACAGTGGCTTCAAAGGGAGCCGGAACAACCTGAAACAGGCACTGCTCAGGCGTGGACTCTTCAAGTTCGGAAGCAAGAAAACGGTTCATGGTATTCTCCGTCCAGTTCAATTCTGGTCAATCGTATTGGTAGCGCAGCTGGCGCTGTCTGTCCGGTGTACTCTGCACAATCTCATTATCAGCAAGGTCGCTTGTGGCATATATGCTGCAAAGTCGGGCAGAGACGTCATTATTCAGTCGTGCACAGGCAGGAAGTTCCCTATGGCAGCAGGCAAGCATAACATTAGCAGGCAGCGCGGCAGCGTTTCGCGTTCTGACCGTGAACAGCGGAACGGGCATTCTACGCTCGTATTCTGGCTGACGGGGCTTTCCGGTTCCGGCAAGTCCACCATCGCCCACGCCGTGGAAAAAGTCCTGTTCGATGCAGGCAAGCAGGTCGTCGTGTTCGACGGCGACAACGTGCGTCACGGTCTGTGCAGCAACCTCGGCTTTTCTCCCGAAGACCGGCAGGAAAATATCCGCCGGATCAGCGAGGTGAGCAAGCTCTTTGCCGAGAGCGGCACAATATGCCTGTGCGCCTTCATTGCACCTCTGGAAGTCGACCGTACCGTTATCCGTTCCGTGCTCGGTGACGATCTGCGCGAAATCTACGTATCCTGCCCGCTTTCCGTATGCGAAGCCCGCGACGTAAAAGGCTATTATGCCCGTGCCCGCGCCGGACTCATCAAAAATTACACCGGCATCAGTGCGCCCTACGATGTGCCGCAGCATCCGCATCTGGTGGTGGATACAGACAGGGAATCGCTGGATGAATCCGTTGCCAAGGTGCTCGACTTTGTCATGCACAGCATCCGTCATGCGGGTGGCGCATTGGCAGATATGCCGGAAGGGCGTCCCCTCGGAGTCACCCCTCCGGTCTCTCTTTCCTAGGAAAGTCTTCCTTTGAAATCCTGATAGCCGAAGCGGCGCACCACTTCCAGCTCATCCTTTTCCGAATGATAGCGGGCAATGGCGGGCAACTGCAGGCCGTTGAAGGTATTGGTCTTCACCATGGAATAAATGGCCATGTCCGTGAAAACCACCTTGTCGCCGCTCTTCAGCGGAGTATCAAAAGAATATTCGCCGATCACGTCGCCAGCCAGACATGACTTGCCTGCAAGGCGGTAGCTGTGCGCCTTTTCATCACGCTGGCCGGAGCCGATGATGAAGGGGCGATACGGCATTTCCAGCACGTCCGGCATGTGGCAGGCGGCAGAAGCGTCCAGAATGGCAATGGGCATGTCCGCTTCGATCACGTCCAGCACCGTGCCCACAAGGTAACCTGCCTGCAGGGCCACAGCCTCACCGGGTTCCAGATACACCTGCACGTCATATCGCTGCTGCGCGCGTTCAATGCAGCGGCACAGGCGGTCGATATCGTAATCTTCGCGAGTGATATGGTGGCCGCCGCCAAAGTTCAGCCACTTCATGTCGTGCAAAATCTCGCCGAACTGTTCTTCAACGGCTGCAAGCGTTCTGTCCAGTGCATCGGAATTCTGTTCGCACAGGGTGTGAAAGTGCAGGCCGGAAACGCCTTCCAGCTGGTCCGGCTTGAAGTGCTGGCGGCGGATGCCCAGACGCGAGCCGGGGGAGCAGGGATCATAAATCGGTACCGCGCCTTCACTGTGCTGCGGGTTCACGCGCAGGCCAATCTCTATGGCTCGCGGGCTTGCCTGCACCACGGGGCGGAAGCGCTCAAGCTGCGCAAAGGAGTTGAACACGATGTGGTCGCACAGCTCCACCATCTCGCGCATATCATCGTCCGAATACGCGGCAGCAAAACCGTGCACCTCGCCGCCGAAGTCCTCGCGGCCAAGGCGTGCCTCGTGCGGGGAGCTGGCGCAGGTGCCGTGCAGCACGTTGTTCAGTACACGAAACGTGCTGAAGGTCGCAAAGCCCTTCAGGGCCAGCAGTATCTTCGCACCCGTGCGGCGCTGCACCGTGTCCAGAATGCGCACGTTCCGTTCCAGCAGTGCCTCGTCCACAATAAAGCAGGGCGAGGGCAATTGAGCAAGGTTGGGGAGTTTCATGTTGTTGTATTGGAGTAAGAGTTTATTGTGTGTATTGGCTTCGCCTGCCTCCGGCGGACAGGGCGCTGCCCTGTACCCGGCAGGGGGACTATGCGAGACGCTTCGCTTGGGCCCCTGCCCCCCTGTAAGCGATGTAGCTGCTTACAAGAGGCGAATTTTCCGTCTTAATGGGGGAAAGTGGTTGGCAAGGTGGAGAATTGCCCAACAATACCTTCCGGACGCGGACGTCTGGTTTGTACGTGTCAGGGTTTCCAAAGGGGGTTACCCCCTTTGGCCGCCGGAGGCGGTCTTCAACAACGCCGCAGGCGAAAAACACCCACCCCAAATTCCCCAAAAAAGACTGCCTTATCAAAACGGGGGCCGGAGACCGGCCCCCGCTGGGGATTACTGCTTGTCGAGATCGACAACCACCCACGGCAGACCATGGATATTGAGCTTATCCCTGAACGGATCGGGATCGAGCTGTTCCATGTTGAACACGCCTTCGCCCTTCCATGCGCCGGAGACCATCATCATGGCACCGATCATGGCGGGTACGCCGGTGGTGTAGGAAATGGCCTGTGATTCCACTTCGTCGTAGCAGGCTTCGTGGTCGCAGATGTTGTAGATGAAGTAGTTTTTCACTTCACCGTTCTTCAGGCCTTTCATCTTGCAGCCGATGCAGGTGCGGCCCTTGGTGCGTCCGCCGAGGGAAGCCGGTTCGGGCAGCACGCTCTTGAGGAACTGCAGGGGCACGATCTGCTGGCCGTTGTGTTCCACGGGCTCGATACCGGTCATGCCGACATTCTCAAGCACGCGCAGGTGGTTGAGGTAGTTGTCGGAGAAGGTCATCCAGAAGCGGGCGCGCTTGAGTCCCTTGATGTTGATGACGAGGGATTCGAGTTCCTCGTGGTACATGAGGAAGCACTTCTTGGGGCCGATGCCTTCGGGGAACTTGTACATCATGGACCAGCTGAGCGGGTCGGTTTCCACCCACTCGCCGCGTTCCCAGTAACGGCCGCGTGCGGTAACTTCGCGGATGTTGATTTCCGGATTGAAGTTGGTGGCGAAGGGGTGGCCGTGGTCGCCTGCGTTGCAGTCGATGATGTCCAGCTCGTGGATTTCGTCAAAGAGGTGCTTCATGGCGTAGGCGCAGTATACGTTGGTTACGCCGGGGTCGAAGCCGGAGCCGAGCAGGGCCATGAGGCCTGCTTCCTTGAAGCGGTCCTGATAGGCCCACTGCCACTTGTATTCGAACTTGGCTTCATCGAGCGGTTCGTAGTTGGCGGTATCGAGGTAGGGCACGCCGGCTTCGAGGCAGGCGTCCATGATGGTCAGGTCCTGATAGGGCAGGGCCAGGTTGACCACGATATCGGGCTTGTGGGCGTTGATGAGCTGCACCAGCTCGGGCACGTTGTCCGCGTCCACCTTGGCGGTGGTGATGGTGCGGCCGGTCTTGCGCTTCACGGAAGCGGCGATGGCGTCGCACTTGGACAGGGTGCGGGATGCGAGCACGATGTCGGAGAAAACTTCGGGAACCTGTGCGCACTTGTGGACGCAAACGCCGCCCACGCCACCGGCGCCGATGATCAGTACTTTTGCCATTGGCTGTCTCCTTCGGGACTTGGCAGTCCCTGACGCTTAAACTGTAAGATATAGTAGCAGAACCGTGACGGAAAAGACACGGGCAAGCGCAATGGGCACGGCCTGACGGAACGCGTCAGGGGTGCTTGCTGGGTGCTGCCCGGCCGTTTTTAGCGTCGCGGCCTGTTAGCTTTCGAAATAGGTGTATCCGCGCAGGCCCAGTTCGAAGGCCTGGAGAATACTGAACCGTTCTGCCGGAGAAATACGTCCGCTGCGCACTGCCTGTTCCGCGAGGGAACGCAGGTCTTCCATGATGCGGCGGGGTTCGTATTCAACATATTCCAGCAGTTCCGCTACCGTGTCGCCCTGAATTTCGCGGACGAACTCGTAGGAGCCGTCGGGGTAGACGCGCACGCTGACGACGTTTGTATCGCCGAACAGGTTGTGCAGGTCGCCCAGCGTTTCCTGATATGCACCCACGAGGAACGCGCCGAGATAGTAGTCGTCGCCGTTGTTCATGGGATGCAGGTCGAGCACGCGCTTTTTGCCCTGCGGATCGATGAACTGGTCTATCTTGCCGTCTGAATCACAGGTTATGTCGCTGATGATGGCCTGCCGAGAGGGCAGTTCATTCAGCCTGTGCACAGGCATGATGGGGAACAGCTGATCGATGGCCCAGGCATCCGGCAGGGACTGGAAGACGCTGAAGTTGGCGTAGTAGATGTCTGCAAGTGCGACATCGATTTCTTCCATATCCTTGGGGATATGCTTGAGCTGGTCCTTGAGAGCGGCAACGCCTTTGATGATACCCCAGAAGAGGTTGTCGCAAAGCGTGCGCTCACGCAGGGAAACGCGTCCGTCAAGGAACATGCGCCTTGTTTCGTCGCGGTAGTACAGGGCGTCGTTGTAACACTCCTGCACGTTGCGCAGCGAAAGGCTTCTGTGTGCTTCAAACAGGTTCTTGATGGGTTCCGGCAGGTCGGCGGGCATCTCGCTGGGGATGCGGCCGTCTTCCACGGTGGAAACGTCAAGAATGTTGAAGAGCAGCGCGGAATAGTAGGCCACGGTTGCGCGGCCGGATTCCGTAATGATGTGGGGGTGGGGCATGCCGCGCGCATCAAGCGTGGTCATGACCGCTTCCACAATGTCGGTGCAGTATTCGTCCAGCGTATAGTTGCGGCTGGAGACGTAGTTGGTATGGGAGCCATCGTAGTCGACGGCAAGGCCGCCGCCGAGGTCGATGTAGCCCATGGCGGCACCTTCGGCCACCAGTTCGGCGTACACGCGCGAGGCTTCCTGCACGGCTGTGCGGATGTCGCGGATGTTCGGAATCTGGGAACCGAGGTGGTAGTGCAGAAGCTTGAGGCAGTGCAGCTTGTCCATGCCGCGCAGGGTATCCACCACATCCATGATCTGGGACAGGGAAAGGCCGAACGACGAACGTTCGCCGCCGGATTCTGCCCAGTGCCCGCCGCCCTTGGCGGCCAGCTTTACGCGGACGCCGATCTGCGGGTCCACGCCGAGCTGTTCGGCACGGCTGAGGATGCTGGAAAGCTCCCACGGCATTTCGAGTACGAAAATGCAGTTGAAGCCCATGCGCATGGCATGCAGGCCGAGGTCTATGAATTCCTCGTCCTTGTAGCCGTTGCAGACAAGGCAGGCTTCGTAGTCGCGCATCTGCGAGATGGCCGCGATGAGTTCGGCCTTGCTGCCCACCTCGAGACCGTGGTGGTAGCGGGAACCGAAGTTCGCGATTTCTTCGAGAACCTGTTGCTGCTGGTTGACTTTGATGGGGAAGATTCCGCGGTATTCGCCTTTGAAGCCGAGGGTGGCTATGGCCTTGCGGAAGGACTCGTGCAGCGTGGATATCTGCGAGTCGAGAATGTTCTCAATGCGAAGAAGAACGGGCAGATCAAGACCGCGTTCTTTCAGACCCCGGATGAGTTCCGGGATGCTGACGGCTACATTGCTGCCGCTCCCGAAAGGATGTACGGCGACATCCCCGTCCGAGGTAACGTCGAAGTATCCGGCACCCCAATTGCGGATGCCGTACAGTTCAGCGGAGTCTTCAATACTCCACTGCGTGAGGGCTTTTTGCTTTGCCAACTGTCGGACCTCATACAAACCCCATTTAAAGTTACTGCCGAAGAACGCCTTTTATCGGGCGTTCCGCCCTTGCCATGCCATGGTTGCCGTTGTGTAGGAAAGTGCTACTCCAGCATACCGTGGGGGACCCATTTAGAGGCAGGGGGGGGATGCTGTCAATACCTGCCGCTCCGTTTGGGGGGCACATTTTCATTATGTTAGAGAAAGCTGAATTGTGGCGGCGTGTTAATCGCGAAAAAATTGGGTGGGCACACCACGGTTTCTTTCTCCTTCCGGTCTGGGGAGACTGTAGCACATTTCTTCTGCCTGCGACAGGGGCAAGCGGCGGGCGGAACCGGCACCTGCAAAATATCATGCCTTGCTGTTTGCATGGCGCCGAAGGCAGGGTATTTATGGAGAATATGCCCTCGGGCACAGCAGGCTGCTGACAAAGTCATTTTTGGTATTTTTGGGCTCCGCCGGGCAGGGCCTGACGTTCCTGCATCTCGCATACGCGTGGAAAATCCGTATTGGGACCTCAGTTCCGGCTTAACGAGGGTGTGATTTACTAAAAGCGAGGGTTTGCCATTAAACTGATGCGCTCTTGGGCGCAGAGGCATGCAGGCTTTGTTCCGGATTGGTTCTGCTGTGTTACATTTATTTTTGCGAGCGGATGCCTGCAAGCCTATTGCAAATTGTATCGGGATACTATAGCTGGTTGAGCGAACAGTGCAAATAGGGGCCGCCTTGCTGGTGGTTCTGATATTACGACGCATTTCCAAGGAGAAAGGAAAACATGGATCAGAAGCTTGCAAACCCCGCCCCGCTGGGCCTGATGGGATTCGGCATGACCACGGTGCTGCTGAACATTCACAACGCCGGGTTCTTCCCCCTCAGCGCCATGGTGCTTGCCATGGGCCTTTGCTACGGCGGCATTGCCCAGATTATCGCCGGCATCATGGAATTCAAGAAGGGTAACACCTTCGGCCTGACCGCATTTACCTCGTACGGATTTTTCTGGCTCAGCCTTGTGGCGCTTATCGTCATGCCCAAGCTTGGCTGGACCGAAGCAACCCCCCACGGCTACATGGCTTGGTATCTTGTTATGTGGGGCGTGTTCACGTTCTTCATGTTCCTGGGTACGCTGAAGAGCAACACCGTTATCAAGTTCATCTTCTTCTCCCTGACCGTTCTCTTCTTCCTGCTTGCCGCCCGTGACTTCACCGGCAGCGAGACCATCGGCACCATCGCAGGGTTTGAAGGCATCGTGTGTGGCGCATCCGCCATCTACCTCGCCATGGCCGAAGTGCTGAACGAAGTGTACGGCCGCAAGGTGCTGCCCATAGGCTAGCGTTTTCATCCGCCTTCACGCCGGCATGTGCCGGCATGTGCAGGCATGTTAAGAATGAGAAAAGGCCGGAGTCGCAAGACTCCGGCCTTTTCGATTGCATTCTTGTGTGTCGCGGTCAGGAAGCAGGAGGGAAGTGAACTTCTTTCTCCACTTTGGCAATGCGCAGCGAATAGGATGCATACCACTTTTCCTGCCCCATCCGCTGGGCTGCGGCATGGTCCGCCTGCGCCTTCCAACGCTGAATGGACTCCATGCCCTTCCAGTAGGAGACGGTAATGCCAAGCCCGCTCCGTGCGGAATCCGCCCCCAGAAAACCGGGCTGGTTCATGGCCAGTTCCGCCAGCCTGTCTGCCATTTCGGCATAGCCGCTATCCCCTTCCGTTCTGACGGAGGTGAAGATCACGGCATAGTACGGAGGCGTGAGCGTGCCGACCATGGACTGCATTCCTGCTATTCAGCCACGCCGTTGCGTACGATTTCCAGCAGGGTGCGTACGGCAAAGCCGGTACCGCCGGCTACGCTGAGGGGCGACTTCTTCGACTTGTAGGCAGGGCCTGCGATATCCAGATGCGCCCAGCGCACGCCTTCGCCGATGAACTGCTTCAGGAACAGGGCTGCGTTGATGGCACCGCCTTCGCGACCGCCCACGTTCATCATGTCGGCCACTTCGGACTTCAGCGGTTCGAAATACATATCCCACAGCGGCATGGGCCAGAAACGGTCGCCAACGCGGCTGCCGAGGTCCTGCACCTGCTTGGAGAGTGCCTCGTCCGTGGCAAATACGGCAGCCACTTCCGTGCCCAGCGCCACAACGCAGGCACCGGTGAGGGTGGCAAGGTCAAATATGGCGGCAGGCTTGTATTCATTCTGCGCCCACGTCAGGGCGTCGCAGAGAATGAGGCGGCCTTCCGCATCGGTGTTGATGACTTCCACGGTCTTGCCGGAAAGGGTCTTCACCACATCGCCGGGGCGGGTGGCGCGTCCGTCGGGCATGTTCTCGGTGCAGGGGGCAATGCCCACCACGCGGCGCTTGATGTCGGAATTGCCGAGCGCTTCGAACAGGCCGATAACGGCTGCGGCTCCGGCCATGTCGCATTTCATCTCATGCATGGCCGCGCTGGGCTTGAGGGAGATGCCGCCGGTGTCGAAGGTAACGCCCTTGCCCACAAAGACGATGGGGGCATCGTTTTCTGTCCCCTTGGGGGTGTATTCCATGGCCAGCAGTTTAGCCTGCTCTTCAGCGCCCTTGAACACGGATTCGAACGCGCCCATGCCCATTTCGGCCAGTTCGGGACCGTTGAAGGAGCGCACCTTGAAGCCGTACTTGCGGCCCATGGCCTCGGCCTTTTCCACCATATGCGCGGGGGTGACGATGTTGGCGGGGCCGTTCACCAGATCGCGGGTGGCCATCACGCCAAGGGCTGCTGCCTCGCCGCGGCGGGCTGCTGCGTGCAGGTCGTCAGGGAAATTGGTTTCGGTGGAGAGCAGGGCCATCCAGCGGGGGCTGTGGGCAGGCTCTTCCATGGTGGTCTTGAGCGCATCGTAGGTGTAGAGCGAGAGCAGGGCAGCGGCCACAGCCTCTTCCACCAGCACGGCATCAAGCTCGTCAATCTTGCTGAAAATTTCGAGGTCCAGCGCGCAGGTATCCACCTTCAGTTCGCGGCATTTCTGCATGGCGGTGGCCACGGCTCCGCGCAGGATGTCGAGGGAGAACTTGGCGCGGTCGCCAAGGCCCACGGCAATGCAGCGGGGCAGGGGAATTTCCGGGTGGCCGTACATGACCACAACCTGATTCTTGTCGCCCCGGAAGTCGTGGCGGGCAGGGGTGATGGTTACCCACGGAGCGGCATCGGCAAACGCCGGAATCTGCTCGATGAGGTTTTCGTCCTTGAAGCCGAACACGATGGCCGTGTTGGCGCGCCAGTCGGCTGCCGGTGCCTGCTGAAAGCGGATATCCATTGGTGCCTCCAAATATGGTTTCCGGCCGTGGCCGGGAAGGATCAAAAAAAAGCGGGCAAGTCCCGCAATGCGTCCCAAGGGCGGGCATGGCCCGCAACGAGCAACAGCTGCCGGGGCGCTCCCGGCTTCGCGACAAACACTATAGGCATTGCACGGTGCCGCGTCCAGTGTGTTTGTCTTACGCACGTTTATGTTTGATATGGCGCACAGCCCGGCCGGATGATCTCATCCTCTTGCCACAGGTGCGCCTCAGGCGTATGGGGGTGGGATGAGAAGGAGATATTTATCCCCGTTCATCCTGCCGGTTGCAGCGTTTGCCGCTACCATTCTGGTGGGGGCTGTGCTGCTGCGCCAGACCTCCGTGCTGCCGGAAGGATTGCCTTGGGTGGATGCCCTGTTCACGGCCACATCGGCCGTCTGTGTTACCGGGCTTGCTACAGTGGATACCGGAACCGCCTTCAGCCGCGAGGGGCACTGGGTGCTGCTCGGGCTCATTCAGCTTGGCGGTCTGGGCATCATGACCTATTCCAGCCTCGTCTTTTATCTGTGGCGGCGCAGGGTTTCCCTGACCGACCGTCTTGCCGTGGGGCAGGCACTGCTCCATGACCCCTCGTTCCATCTGGGCAACTTCCTTGTGCGCATGGTGCGCATGGTGCTTGTTCTGGAACTGGTCGGGGCGCTGTGGATATATGCGCTGGAGCCTGAAGTCATGGGCCCCTTCGGTGCCTTGTTCCACGCCGTTTCCGCCTTCTGCAACGCGGGCTTTTCCCTGTTCCCGGACAGCCTTGTGCGCTGGAAGCATTCGTGGGGCATGAACACCGTCATCATGCTGCTCATCACTTTGGGCGGCATCGGCTTTGCCGTCATAGACGAGTGCCTCAGGATGGTACGCGGTGTCGATCTGGGCAGAAGGGGCCTCAGTTATCCGGCCAAGCTGGTTCTTTCCACATCGGCGCTGCTCACGTTCGGCGGAGCGGTGCTGGTCTTTGTGTCAGAAATGGGCGGCGGCACGCAGAACGGTTCTGTATCACAGACGGTTCTCAGCTCCCTGTTCCAGTCCGTCACCTGCCGTACCGCCGGATTCAACACGCTGGATATAGGCAACATGACCAACGTCTCGCTCATGATCATGATTTTTCTCATGTTCGTGGGCGGTTCACCCGGTTCGTGTGCCGGTGGTATAAAAACCACGGCCCTGCGCATTTTGTGGTCGTTCATGGGGGCGCAGTTCCGCGGGCGTTCGCAGGTTGTGGTTGCCGGGCGCGCCGTGAGTTCGCAGAACATGAACAAGACCTTTGCCCTGCTCATCACGGCCATTGCCAGCGTGCTGTTCGCCACGCTGCTGCTTTCCGTGACCGAGGGGAGCGATCTGCCCCACCGCATGGTGCGCGGGCAGCTCATGGACTACCTGTTCGAGAGCGTTTCCGCATTTGCGACTGTGGGGCTTTCCACCGGCATTACGCCCACGCTTTCCGTAACGGGCAAGCTGTGCCTTACCCTGCTCATGTTCATGGGCCGCATCGGTCCCATATGGCTGCTGACAACCCTGCAGCAGATGCAGTCCGAGACCAGATACCGCTGGCCGGAAAGCGATGTTCCCATAGGATAGCGCAACCGGCGCAATGGGTTGGCCTTTACGGCCCGCCCGGAGTATGATGGCCTCTGCGGCATTGTCCGTACCGGTGTGTCGCAGGGCGCGAAGAGATTTCCATTCAGGATGAGGAATATGAAAAAGAAACTGGAAGTTGGAATTATCGGGCTTGGTAAATTCGGTCTGCCGCTGGCCAAGGCGCTGGTGGAGAAGGGGCACTCCGTTGTGGGCGTTGATACGGGCGAAAGCCGGATACGTCAGGCGCAGGGCGTGCTCGACCATGTATACATTGCCGATGCCAAGGACAGCACCGTGCTGCACCAACTGCGGTTTCAGGATCTGGACATGGTGGTGGTCAGCGTGGGTTCCAGCATGGAGGCCTCTATCCTCATCGTGTTCAACCTGCTGGAAATGGGCGTGAAGCGTCTGGCCGTGAAGGCCATTACCCCTGAGCACAAGAAGATTCTTTCCCGCCTCGGGGTGGAAACCATCGTGCAGCCCGAGCAGGATGCGGCGCTCACTCTGGCGCACCGCATATCCAACCCCGGCCTGCTGGACCTGCTGCAGCTTGGCGGCGGCGTGGTGCTGCAGGAGCTTGAGGTGGACAAGTGGGAAGGAAAAACCCTCATGGACCTGCACCTCACCGGCAAGGGTATCATGGTTGTGGCCATACACAAGCCCGGTGAGAAGGACTATACGTTCGTACCTCCTGCGGACAAGCCCCTGCAGCGCGGGGAAACCCTTGCCGTTATCGGTTATGAAAAAGATGTGCTGACGCTCGAACCCTGATGTCAAAACCTGATGTCGGACCCTGATGTCGAACCCTGATCGGATTCTGATGGGGCGGGCAGCCCCTCTTTCATGAGGCGTTGCGCGCAGGGCAGAAATTTGCCATTGTTCCTGTCATGATACGGCAAACAGTCGCCCGGGGCATATGCCCTGCGGCCGTCCGGTAACGTCGGCACAGGAAGCCCATGAATACCCTTATCTGCAATCTTACCCGTTTTGGCGATCTGCTGCAGACCCAGCCGGTCATATCCGGCTATGCGCGGTCGGGGCGTCGCGTGGGGCTTGTGTGTCTGGATAATTTTGCCGGAGCCACGGCCCTGCTCAGGGATGTGGATGCCGTGTTTCCGCTGTCGGGCGGAGGCCTGCTCGCCGCGCTGGACAGAAACTGGCGCGAGGCGCTGGGCAGCCTCTGGCAGTGGGGTGAAGGGCCAGCCGGAACGTTTGCGCCGGACGAGGTGCTGAACCTGACGGCCACAACCAGCGTTCGCCTGCTGGCATCGCACCTTGCTTCGCGGAGCAGCGGGCACGTTCCATCCGAAATTGTTTCTGATCAGGATATTTCAGGCGACGAGGCTGCGGCGGCCCCTGCACAGGGCACAAGCCTGCGCGGGTTCGGGCTGGATTCTTTCGGCTTCAGCGTGAACAGCGACCCGTGGAGCACCTTTTTGCAGGCATCCACGCGTCTGCGCGGCTGCAGCCCCTTCAATCTGGTGGACCTGTATCTCATGGCTGCCGGGCTGGGCGATGCCGAACGCCGGTACGAACTGCGCGCGCCGGAAGCGGACAATCTGGAACACGCCGATGCCCTGCTGCACGAAGCGGCTGCCGGCGAAGTTGTCAGAGGCTACGTGGCCTTTCAGCTTGGTGCGAGTGAAGACCGCCGCCGTTGGCCTTTGCAGCATTTTGCCGAACTCGGCGACAGGCTGTGGCGTGAAGAAGGGCTTCTGCCCGTGCTGCTCGGTGCCGGAAACGAAGCACACCTTGCCGAACGCTATGCGCAGATGACCTCTGCCCCCCATGCGAATTTCATAGGCCGCACCACCTTGCCTGTGCTGGCCGCCCTGCTGACCCGGATGCGCCTGCTGGTCACCAACGACACAGGCACCATGCACCTTGCTGCCGGTCTTGGCGTGCCTGTTCTGGCTGTATTTCTGGCAACGGCCCAGCCGTGGGATACCGGTCCGTATGTCGAGGGCAGCTGCACGCTGGAACCGGATATGGACTGCCATCCCTGTCCTTTCGGCAAACCCTGCCCCAACGAGCTTGCCTGCCGCCAGCGCATTACGGCCGGGACGGTGCATGCTCTTGCCCGCCATTGGCTGCACAGCGGTGAATGGGCTGTTCCTGCGGAGCTTGAACAGGGACAAGGATGCGGGGCGCGCGCGTGGCGTTCGTGCAGGGATTCGGGCGGCTTCATGGACCTTGTCTCCCTTTCCGGTCACGAGAAGACGGACCGTACCCGCTGGGTGCGGCAGCAGCGACATTTTTATCGTCAATTTCTTGACCGCGCGCCTGCTGCACGGCTTGGCGCTGTAGGCATCCGCCCTGTTGCGGGGCTGGAGAACGCCGACCCGCTTTCGCCCGAACTGCGTGCAACGGCCATTGCCGAGCTTGCCGCCTCAGCTCAGTTGCTGCATCTGCTTGCGGAGCAGGGCAGGGTGCTTGCCGTGCGGGCGACAGAAACCACCAAACAGCGTTTTCTGGGCACATGGCAGCGTTTGCAGACCCTGTGGGATAATAGCAGGTTGTTGAATGTGCTCGGCTATTTGTGGATGTGTGAATCGCAGGAGGCGGGCAACGATCTCGGCACCATTCTGGTGCTTGCAGAGCAGTACAAGGTGCTGGTTGCCGCGTGGCATGACAGCTTGATTCCGGGAGAATGATTCCGGAGTCCGGGCAGGGGAGTACCCTGTTACCGGCGGTTGCAGGAAGAATGCACGGCTTTTGCCGTGCTTTTTGTATTTAACAATGCTGGCACATTTTTTGTATTCAAAGCCGCATACCGGAAAATTATGGCCCTAGGGGTCCCGTATACAGGAGGGAAACAATGATCGTTATCGATGGACAGCACACTGAGATTCAGGTGGGCAGCTTTGCCAACCTTGAACAGATTCTGGTGAAAGTGATGGAAGAAGGCTCCCTGAGCAACCGTATTGTCACCGACGTTCTGGTGAACAACGAGCCTTTCTCCGAAATTTATCCGCATCAGGCCGAAGATATTGAAGCCAGCGAAATTACTTCGGTAGAGATCAAGAGCGTGCCCGTGGGCGAAATGGCCATGAGCATTACCCGCGAACTCTACAAGGTGGTGCAGATCATGGGCGACGGCGCAAAGCACGTTGCCGAACTGTTCCGTCAGGCAGATGATACCGAAGCACTGGAAATGTATCAGGACCTTCTGCAGGTCGTGCGCGATTTCCTGGGCATGATCGGCGTGCTGCGCAGTGAGTTCACCCTCAAGGACCACCCCGCCTTCAATGACGGTGTGGAAGAAATTTCCGATCTGTTCGGTGAAATGACGGAAGTCATGGAAAACGAAGACTGGATTCTGCTTGCAGACCTGCTGGAATACGAATTCCTTCCTGCCGTTGATCGCTGGAAGAACGTCATTCAGCTGCTGCGGGAAGATATCCGCAAGGTAAACAAGGGGTAAGTTATGGCCGACAGCCTTACATTGCTTGATCAGGCACTGTTTCTCGGGGAACAGGAGCTTCAGGCTCTTGCCGTGGGAGATGTGGATACCGCCGACGAGAATGCGACTCGCCGCGGCAACCTCATCGCCATGGCGTGGGACAAGCGTGAAGGCGTGGCGCTCGATGCCCTGCAGTGCAAGCTGCTCAAGCTGCAGTCTCTGCAGGGGCTGCTTACGGAAGAAGCACGAAAGCTCCATGCCTCCCTCAAGAGCGAGCTTCAGAAGACGAAAAAACACTCCGCACGGCTTCAGGGGTATCGGCAGGGTGCGCGCATCATGCCTTCCCACAGCCAGTTCGTGAGCAAGCAGGGTTAGTTTTTCCTCCTGATACGATCAGAATACGACTGATATACGACCCTATACGACCTGATTCCATTCGTTAGACAAGGCCGGAAATGCAATACGTGTTTCCGGCCTTCAGACTTCTGACGAAGTCATTTTTGGTATTTTTTGGCTCCGCCGGGCAGGAACCTAACGTTCCTGCACCTCGTATAAGCGATGGAAATCCGTTTGTTGGCCTCAGTTCCGGCTTAACGGAATACGGTTTTGCTGAAAACGAAGGTCTGTCATTAGCCTGAAGGCCGGAAATACGATACGTGTTTCCGGCCTTTTTGCCGGTCCGTCTGTACGTCAGCTTTTTCCTGACAAAGTCGCTTTTGGGGGCTGCCGGCACCCTTGCCCGCCGCAATGCGCGTGGTGCCTCATTATTTTGCTGTTTGCGCCCTTCCCACATTTCCGATTCCGTATATAATGATAGCGGCAGACTTGACTTTCCGCTATGTCATGTGAAACATGCCTGTTCCGAAATCGACCCCGTGCAGCTAGACGCCATTGTTCCTCACGCGATCATTCCGGCGGCATCCGGGCAACCTTGTACATGATCCTGCCTGCAGATACCGGCGGACGCATGCGGCAGGGGGGCGACAAACATACATACCGATGCGTATACCTGATCAGGAGACCATATACGATGAATGAAACAGAACACCGTTGCGGGTGGGTGGCCATGATGGGACCGCCGAACGCCGGCAAGTCCACCATGCTTAACGCTTTTCTGGGGCAGAAGGTGGCCATTGTCACCCCCAAGCCTCAGACGACCCGCCACCAGATCAGCGGCATTCTTTCCCGTCCTGACGCGCAGATCATCTTCATGGATACCCCCGGCATTCACCAGCTGCGCGGCAAGATGAACAAGATTTTGCTGCAGACCGCATGGCAGGCCATGAACGGTGCAGACGTGGTTATGGTGGTGCTTGACGCCGACCTCTACATCCGCAAGCCGGAATTTTTTGAAAACGATATCGAGCCGCTGAGCGAGGCGATTCTCAACGAGACCCGCCCCGTTGTCGTGGCCGTGAACAAGGTAGACCTCTTCCGCGACAAGTCGAAGATGCTGCCCTTCCTTGAGCGCCTCAGCAAGCTGTGGCCCAATGCTGAAGTCTTCCCCGTTTCCGCCAAGAATGCGGACGGACTGACCAAGATTCTTGATCACATCAAGGCCAAGCTGCCTGTCAGCCCGGCCCTGTATCCGGTTGATCAGCTTTCCACCATGCCCATGCGTTTCATGGCTGCCGAAGTGGTACGCGAAAAGCTCTTCCTCGACCTGCGTCAGGAATTGCCGTACTATACCGCCGTGGAGATTGAGAAATGGGAAGACACTGGCGACCGTATCATCGTGAACGCCATCATCTATGTCGCCCGCAAGACCCACAAGGCCATGGTCATCGGCAAGGGAGGCCTTACCCTGAAAAGTGTGGGCACCGCCGCCCGCAAGGAACTTCAGGAGATGACAGGCAAAAAGGTGCATCTCGAGCTGTGGGTGAAAATCCGCGAAGGCTGGACCGAGGATATCGGCTTCCTGCGCATGCTGGGGATGTCTTCGTAGCACAGGCACAGATGGCGGCTCCGGCCGCCATTTTTGTTATGCCGTCAAAACATCGGAATATACTCCGGTGCAGCGGCAGGTTTGAACGTATTTAGCTGCATGGCACCGCCGCATTGCGGTGCCCGCATGGTCGGGTTTGATAGTATGTCAGAGCTGGATTCCCGCGCGCTTGCGGCGCGCTATCATGAGGTACGGGAGCGTATTGAGGCCGCGGCACGCAAGGCGGGCAGACAGCCCGGTTCCGTTTCGTTGGTGGCTGTTTCCAAAACGCATCCTGCCGAATCTGTTGAAGTTGTTGCCGGTGAAGGGCAGGTCGTCTTTGGCGAAAGCTATGTGCAGGAAGCACTGTCCAAACAGGATAGTCTGTCGCATCTCGCCCTTGAGTGGCATTTTATAGGTCACCTGCAGAGCAAGAAGGCCAGAGATGTTGTGGGGCGTTTTGCCCTCATTCACGGCGTGGATAATCTTAAGTTGGCACAGAATCTGCAAAATCGTATGGCAATGCTGCCGGTTACAAGCACCGATGGCGACGTAAGTGTGCAAGACATCCTCATTCAGGTAAACATTGGCCGTGAACCGCAGAAATCCGGCGTGGCCATTGAAGACCTGCTTTCCTTTGCCGAGGATGTGATCAGGCTGCCGCAACTGCGGCTGCGCGGGCTTATGTGCATGCCGCCCTTCCATTGTGTGGGCGAGCTGGCATCCCCGTATTTCGCGCACTTGCGGGAACTTAAAGAACAGGTTGAACGGCATCTTGGCATGGCTTTGCCTCATCTTTCCATGGGAATGTCCCAGGACTTCGAGCAGGCCGTTGCAGAGGGTGCCACACTGGTTCGCGTAGGTACCGATATTTTCGGAGAACGTCCTGCCTGATCCGCCTGAGCGGGGAGAAGAGAGACTGTCATGGATTTGGCAACCATACTGGGCATAGTCATATCTTTCGGGCTTGTGGTGTCCGCCATCATGGCGGGCAGCAGCCTGCTCATTTTCATCGACATTCCGTCATTCCTCATCGTGTTCGGTGGTACCATCGGCGCACTTCTGGTGAACTATCCGCTCGGCAAGGTGATTGCCGTTGCCGGTATCATCAAGAAAACCCTGTTCGCCAAGGCGGAAAGCCCGACCACCATCATCGACCAGTTCATGGACTACGCCAACCGCGCCCGCCGCGAGGGCATTCTCTCTCTCGAACCCATCATCAAGGAAATAGACGACGCCTATCTGCGCAAAGGGTTGCAGCTTACGGTGGACGGCCTTGAGCCGCAGGCCATTCAGGAAATTATGGAAACAGAGATTTCCAATATTGAAGGCCGCCATGAGAGCGGGCAGGATATCGTGAAAGCCCTTGGCGAATATGCTCCTGCGCTCGGCATGATCGGTACGGTTATCGGCCTTGTGCAGATGCTGCAGACAATGAGCGACCCCAGTTCCATCGGTCCCGCCATGGCAGTTGCACTTATCACCACTTTTTATGGCGCTGTTCTCGCCAACCTTGTTTTCAACCCCATGGCAGGCAAGCTCAAAACGCGCAGCAAGGAAGAGATTCTGATCAAGGAGATGCAGATGGAGGGCATTCTTGCCATCTCCAAAGGGGAAAACCCGCGCATCATTCAGGAAAAGCTTTCGAGCTTCCAGCCTCCCAAGGAACGTAAGAGCGGCGATTAGCCTGCCCGTAGCCGGGCATGGCCCGCCCGAGGGGCGGTAAAAGGCGGAAACGGACATGGCCAGACGGAAGAAAAAGAAGGGTGGAGAAGCCGGTCCCGCGTGGCTCGTCACCTTTTCAGACATGATGACGCTCATGCTGACGTTCTTCGTGCTGCTTGTGAGTATGGCGGTTATCGATGAACGCCGCAAACTCACCGTTCTGCAGTCCATTTCCGGCCAGTTTGGCGAAGGACTCGGCAGTTTCAACCCGGCCACGGTGAACAATCAGGCCCGGGTGGTGGAACCCGGTGTCATGGACTTTGATACGGATTCCCTTGAGCCGCTCAAGGATATGCTCTGGGACGACCAGCGTGGCGATTTGAATTTTCAGGAAAACCAGTTCGTCCAGATCTTGTCCATCAGCGACGAGGTGCTTTTCCAGCCCGGTTCCGTCCAGTTGAGTCCTGAGGGTATGCGGCTGATAGACCGCATGCTGCCGTGGTTTCTGCGCATGCCGCATCCGCTTCTGCTGGCCGGGCATACCGCTGGCCTGCGTGAGGAAATGGGCGAGAACTACAAGGCGCTCCCGGATGGAACGAAACGACAGCTTTCACCTTCATGGGAAATGTCGTTTCTGCGGGTGATGAACCTGTACCGCTATTTGACTTCCCGCGGCATGCCGCCTGAGCGGCTTTCCGTGGAAGGCTTCGGCAGCTACAGGCCGCGTTGGACGGAAAAGACGCCGGAAGGCCGCAAGCGCAACAGGCGCGTGGATATCGTGCTGGACAAGCGCAACAAGGAATGGATCGACAAGATCGATAAGTTGCGGGAAAAGGCGCGTGAACGGCAGGGTGAATTCAATTACAAGGACTTCCGTTTCCGGCTGGGATTGCCGAACGACGGGCAGTCCGGGGCAGGTGAGTAACCATGGCCCGCAAAAAGGATAAAGGCGGCGACGCAGCGGGCACCCCGGCATGGCTGATCACTTTTTCAGACCTTGTGACCCTGCTGCTGACCTTCTTCGTGCTGCTGCTGAGCATGGCTTCCATGGATCGCGTCATGCTGGCGCGCATGAGCCCGTTTCAGAGCCGCACGGACTACATAAGTTATCAGGGCTCGGGCAAGGTGCCCTCGCGGGTGCAGGTGCTGCTGAAATTGCTTGAAGATCCTGTTTCCGCTCTGGATAAGCCGGAGCGCATAAAGGACCTGCTGTTTCCCGACGAGGTGCTGCCGCCGGACATAGATGTCAGCACGCTGGACAGAAACCTGAGAATATTGGAAAAACCCGAAGGGTTGGCTATAGTGCTGACCAACGACCTGCTTTTCGGACCCGGCAGCTACGCGCTGAGCGACGACGCCCGCAAGCTGCTCGACCAGGTGGGGCTGATGCTGCAGTATTCCTCGGCAGACTGCAACATAGCCGGGTTTTCAGACACGTCTCCCTCTCCGCTGATGGACAACTATACGTTGTCGGGGAAGCGCGCTCTGTCGGTACTGGACTATTTCATCTCCATGGGACTTGATCCCGCCCGGTTTTCCATAAGCGGATACGGGCCGGACAAACCCGTGGCAGACAATGACACTGAAGGCGGCCGCGCCCAGAACAGGCGCGTAGAGATACTGCTCAAGACCACCCAATGGATGGGCCGCTACATGTAGCGCCCGGAAAAGACTCTGCCGGGCGGCAAAACGTAAAGGAGAAGGCCTGTGGCTGAAGAGGATAAGGATAAAAAGAAAGGCGGAAAGCTCAAGTGGATCATTCTGATAGTTCTGCTGCTTGTCCTGCTTGGCGGCGGCGGATTCGTCGCATGGAAGTTCTTCTTCAGCAAACCGGCTGCTGAGGGCGACCAGCCCCAGCAGGTGCAGCTGGACCCCGCAGCGCAGGGCGAAGCAAGCCCCAAGGATGCGCAGGTGGTTACACTGCCTACCTTCCTTGTGAACCTTGCGGACCCGCTGGGTCGCAGGTACATTAAGCTGACTCTGGATGTTGAGGTGGTTAACCCCGAGGTTGCCAAGGAACTGGAAGCTGCGCAGGCAAAGGTGCGAGACGCCGTTATTCTGCTGCTTTCCAGCAAGTCGTATGCGGACCTTGCTCCCCTTGAGAACAAGATTCTTCTCAAGAACGAGCTGGTGACGCGGCTGAACCAGATTCTGGGCGGCTCCAAGGTGGTGCGGGTGTATTTTACCGAGCTGGTTATTCAGTAACAGCAGGCAACCTGAACCTTTCCTCAAGGAAGGTGCGATATGGCAGACGATGTAGATCAGGATCAGTTGGCGGCACAGTGGGCGGCAGCGCTTGAAGCGCAGGAAGAGGGCGATCCCGATCCCTTTGAAGCTGCGGCTGCAGCAGCGGCGGCAGGTGGCGGAGCAAAGCCCGCGGCCTCGTCCGACGACGAAAAACTGGCGGCGGAGTGGGCAGCAGCCCTTGCTTCCGACGAGCAGGATCAAGTGAAAAAGGAAAAGCAACAGGCCTTTTTTGCTTCGGCAGCACGTGAAGCCACGTTCAAGGACCTGACGGAAGAGGCCAAGAGCCCGCGTCCGGACAGCGGCAAGCGCGAGCTGGACTTCATTCTCGATATTCCGCTGGATGTTTCTGCGGAACTCGGTCGCACGCGCCTGCTCATCAACGAACTGCTTCAGCTTGGTCAGGGCTCCGTTGTGGAACTGAACAAGCTGGCAGGTGAACCCCTTGAAATATTCGTGAACGGCAAGCTGGTGGCACGCGGCGAGGCTGTGGTCATCAACGAAAAGTTCGGGGTGCGTCTTACCGACATCATCAGCCCCATTGAACGGGTGAAGCAACTTGCCTAGCATCATGTGCCAAAAGGGCGCGGCATCTGCGATATCTGTGGCATGCCGCGCGCTGGTATGTGCCGTGCTGTTTGTGGCGCTTGCCGGTGGCTGGCATGTTGCGCAGGCAAATCAGCCTGCCCAGGCAACTCAGTCGGCCACTAACAGCACCTTCCGTGCGGCCGTTAACGGCTCCGCCGAGGTGCCGGCACTGCAGGATGCGCAGCAGAAAGCCGGGCAGGCTGCCGAATCCGGCACCGGGGCTGTTGCAGAACCTGCCGGCAACGATTCGGCCGTCAATACCACGACACCCGGTGATGCGCAGCCCATGCCCCTGCCGTCTTCCGGATGGGGTAATTACTTTCAGGCCATAGGTTTTTTGCTGCTCATTCTGGGCGGTTTATACATGGGCATTTGGGCGCTCAAGCGTTTCGGCAAGCTGAATGCGCTTGGGGGCAGGCTCTCCCGGCACGGGGTTGCCGTGGAGGGGCAGTTCCACCTGGGACCCAAGAAGTCTCTGGTGGTGGTACGCTTCTTGAATAAAAGGCTGTTACTGGGGGTCACTGACCACCAGATCAACCTTTTAACAGAGATGGAAGCGGAGCATGACCCCACGAACGAACCAAGCGCAGCAGACTTCAAGGCCATTCTGGAAGACGCTGACAAGCAGAGCTCTTCCTCTTAGCCTTTTCCTTGTGTGCGTCCTGCCGGTACTGGCGCAGGCGGCACAGGATCTAGCGCTTCCCACCCTGTCTCTGCAGCTGGCAGCGGGTCAGACCGAGCCGGAAAAGGTCTCAGTTCTCTTCGAGATCCTTTTCATGCTCACCGTTCTGTCGCTGGCTCCCGCGATCATGCTCACGGTGACCTCGTTCACCCGCATCATCATTGTTTTCCATTTCGTGCGTCAGGCTCTTGGCGTGCAGCAGCTGCCGCCCAACCAGGTGCTGGCAAGCCTTGCCATTTTCATGACTATCGCCATCATGATGCCTGTGGCTACCGAGATAAACCAGAAAGCCGTGCAGCCTTACCTCAATGAGGAAATCGGCTTCAACAAGATGCTCGACACGGCGCAGGCTCCGCTGCGTTCCTTCATGTTCGAGCATACCCGCGAAAAAGACCTTTCGATTTTTTATACCATCACCAAGATGGAACGGCCCCGCAACAAGGAAGAGGTTCCTACCTTCATGCTGGCAGCCGGGTACATCATCAGCGAACTCAAGACGGCCTTCACCATCGGCTTCCTCATCTACATTCCCTTCCTTGTGCTCGATATGGTCATATCCAGTATCCTGCTCGCCATGGGTATGATGATGCTGCCGCCGATGATGGTTTCCGCACCGTTCAAGCTGCTGCTCTTTGTCATGGTCGACGGCTGGAGCCTGCTGACCGGTTCGCTTGTTAACAGTTTTCTCCTGTAGGACAGGGAGGTAGTCATGACCCCGGAATTCGTCATCGGTTTTGCCAGACAGTCCATTGAACTCTCCCTGATGCTTGCCCTGCCCATGCTTGGCGTAGGACTGGCGGTCGGCGTGTTTGTCTCCGTTATTCAGGCCGCCACGCAGATTCAGGAAATGACCCTGTCCTTCATTCCCAAGATCGTATCCATTTTTCTTGCGCTGCTTATCTCCTTTCCCTGGCTCATGGACCAGATGGTCTCATTCACGCGGGATGTGTTCATAAACATTCCAAACTATGTCAGGTGACGCACATAAGAAATCTTAGGGTGATGGCGCACACACGGTGCTGAACACGGGCCGCTTTCTCAGGAGAGCGGCCTTTTATTCTGTGCTGGGATTCTCGTGGCCTGTGCGGCCTGTCCGGAGAACGTCCTCGCCGCGAGAAGGGGCTGAAGCGGAATTGTGCTTGAACTAACGTCTGTTGGCATGCATGGGGGCTCGCGGTCATTGAGCAGGGGAATGCTGGCGGCTCTCGCTGTGCCTAGTCATAGTGCGGCAAGTGGTTTGCGTGTTTTATGTGGTGCTCTTGCAAACAGCGCTAACCAAGGCAATACGGAATGAAAAAAGGCCGTTCCCCTGTGGGAACGGCCTTTGCGTGTTCTGTGTGCGAAAGGGTTATTCTTCGCTGATGAGGTTCGCAAGCTCCTCGCGGATGATGTCGGCAGCAGCCTTGGCGGCGGCACGTTCTATATTGGCCTTCATCTCTTCCTTGAGCTCGCGGCTGTTGGCAGTCCAGTCCTTGTGGGTAAAGACACTGCGTTCCATCTCCGCAAGGCGTGCATCGATCTTGTCTTCGATCATCGTGGTGATGCGGGTCATGATCGGGCCGTCTTCCGCAAGGGCTTCCTCAACGGCAGCCATGATGGCTGAAGGTGAGTCGTGCACGATGCGGGCTTCATCTTCTGCGGCTGCCTCGGCAATCTTGCGGGCAACAATATCTTCCACATGCTCTTCAGTGGGAGAGAGCATGCGCTCAATGGCGGCAATGCGCATGGCGAGCGCGGCAAGGTCGGGGGCTTCCTGCACCACGCATTCGCTTGCCTCGGCAAGTGCGTCGTCAAGAGAGGTCATATCCAGTTCGGTTTCTTCCTCGACCGTGTCGCCTATGTCACCCATCAGGTCGTCGGCAATGCCCATGGCTGCTGCACCAACGGCGGCTTCTTCTGCGGGCAGTTCTTCCACGTCCTGCAGCAGGGCATCTATATCGGCTTCCTGCGGTGTGTCGGGGCCGAGCAGGGCGTCAATATCGCTTTCGTCCGTAGCTGTTTCCATCGGGTCCGTTTCGATAAGGGCGGCTTCGGCCAAGTCAGGTTCGGTCAATTCTGCTTCGCCAAGCATCTCGGACAGGTCGGGCTGCTCAAGCGGGGCAGAATCGACAGATTCCTGCAGAAGCGCGTCTATGTCGTCCATATCGGCAGTGGGCTCGTCTGCATCCAGAAGAGCATCCAGATCAGAGGGGAGGGCCGTTCCTGTTTCCGTACCGGCGAGCAGGGCGTCAAGGTCGTCCATGTCTGCCTCTTCAAACGCGGGGGCAGCATCATCGGCCGCATGTTCAGGCTGAGCGCTCTCTCCGAGGATGTCGTCCAGCTCGGGGATATCTTCAACTTCAACGGATGCGGACTGTGCGTCGGCTGCGGGAAGTTCCTCATCTGTGGAGGCTCCGAGGGAGTCGAGCAGGGCATCCAGCTCACCCATGTCGGGCGAATCGAGCGTTTCGTTGGGATCAAACGGCAACGGTGCTGAAGTCGCTGCAGTCGCTGTAGGCGTTGCAGGTGTGGCGGCAGCTGGTGAAGGCACGGAATCAAGGTCCGCCAGCAGGGCGTCTATGTCGTCCGTATCACCGCCTGTCTGCGCTTCCTGCGCATGCGGAGCATTGGCTGCCTCGGCTTCGGCCAGCAGCTTGTCCAGATCAAGGTCGTCATCGCTGCTGCCAGCGGGTGATTCAGGCGTCAGGTCTGCACCGTCCAGGGAGTCGAGCAGGGCATCAAGGTCTTCCACCCCATCGCCAAGGCTGTCGTCAGTGCTGTTTCCTGTGCCGTTGCCGTTGCCGGGAGAGGCGAGAACGGCTTCTCCGGCGGCGGCTTCATCAAGCAGCGCGTCCAGATCGGAAAGGTCCGGCAGGCCGTCGTCTTCATGCGGAGCAGCAGGCTTGCCACCCTTGGGTACTTCCATGTCCTCTATGAGGGCATCAAGTTCGGACAAATCTATGTCCGCCTCGGAACTGTCACTGCTTGCAGGCTGTGCTGCAGGCTTTGCAAGGGCTTCCGGCGCAAGGCCCAGTTCGCTGAGCAAGTCGTCTTCAGCAGAAGAGGATGTTGCTGCGGCGGGCTTGGCAGCCGGTTTGGAATCAGGCGTATCCAGATCGCCGAGCAGGGCGTCGAGGTCCGCATCAAAATCATCGTCAGCGCCGGAGGGGGCTGCGGGGGAGGCGGTATCCTGCGAGTTCAGCAGGTCGTCCAGTTCGGCGGAAAAGTCGTCGTCCGGGGCGGGAGATGCAGAGGCGGATGCGGGCTTGTCGTCGCCCTCAAGGCTGCCGAGAAGATCATCAAGGTCGGATTCGAAATCCAGGCCGCCCGCTGCCTTGCCGGGCTTCTTCTGGTCGGAGGAATCATCACCGGAGAAGAGGTCTTCCAGTTCCTTTTCGAAATCGATGTCACCGTCTGCGGCACCGAAAAGATCATCTGCCGCTTCATCCGCCGCAGGGGGCGTACCTTTCTCGACGATGTCGGTCAGTTCAATGATATCGTCTTCCGTATCGAAATCGAGGGTATCTTTGGGTGACATGGCGTACCTTGGGCTTGCGGTTACGAGCCGCGCATCATGCGGAACAATGCTTGTCCGGCTCTGGCAGTGTACAACGGGGGGCGTGCACTGGCCAAGCAATGGAGCTATCACTCTATCACATTTAGAATAACCATACATCGTCTGATAAAGCAAGAGGCCGCCCTTGCGGGCGGCCTCATTCAACTCAATTATCCTTACCTGTTAAGGATGGCAGCTGGACTTCTTACAGCCAGTCAGAGCCTTCTTCTTGTCCTTGTCTGCGCCAGCGGCGTCAGCGTGGCAAGAAATACAGGTGGGCATCTTAGCCTTTTTGTCGTGGATGATCTTGTAGTAGGAACCAGCATTCTTCTTGTCAGCGGCTGCTGCAGAGTGGCAACCGGCGTCGGAACACTTCTTGAAGTTTTCCTTGCCATCTACGAGATGGTGACAGTCCACACACTTTGCGGACTTGTGGGTAGAGTGGTTGAAGATGACAGGGTTCTTGGTAGCTTCCATCTTCAGACCATCGGCAGGGGCGTCGGCAGCGATCAGGGGCAGCGCGAAGGCCAGCGCCAGAGCAGCAACCAGTGCAATGAACAACGGCTTCCTCATGAGTAAACCTCCTTCACAAGGCATGTTAAGAATTTCACACTTGGATATAGTAGTGATCAAGTCATGTCAAGGCTGCGGCAAAAATGAGGCAGCCTCTCCACCTGATTTTATTGCAATTATCCGGCCAAACCTGAGGTTCAAGACACCTCGGAATGACGCTTTTTGTGCTACTTGTGGCAAGCCTTGCAGTCGGTGGGACCGGCGGGTTTTCCTTCTGTCTTGCGGGCCTTGTGGCAGCCGTTGCAGCTTGCGGGAACATTCGCGTGATAGGCGTTTCTGAAATACGTCATGGACAGTTTTTCTTCCTTGGTCACGGGGTTGCCCATGTCGTGACAGCCTTTGGTGGAACAGGGCTGTGCCTTGGGATTCTTGTCCATGGTGTGGTGGCAGGTGGCGCATGGCTCCGCAGCATGTTTGGCATGTGGGAAGGAGACAAGGCTCTTCTTCAGTTTGGTTCCTTCGGGCACCTTGATGGTAACCGGATCTGCCGGAGCCTTTTCGGTAGTGACCGCAAAGGCGGCCGTAGCCAGCAGCATGATGAAGATTGATGCAATGGCCAGTTGAATACGCATGCGCACCTTCCTTTCGATTTGCCGGGTCCACGTTGGATTATTGACGGTATTTGTCCATGTATCCTCTGGGGGTGACCATACGCCCGCCTATCATTCGTGTCGACCCGTTGCCGATGATAATGATGGAGAGCATATCCACCTGTGCAGGATCGAAATCTGCCAGCGTGGTGGTGATGACAGCCTGTTCCGCACGGTTTGCCTGCCGCACTATGCCCACGGGGGTGGCCTTGTCCCTGTGTGCACCGATAATCTCGAGAGCGCGGGGAAGCTGCCAGTCGCGCTTCTTTGATTTGGGGTTGTAGAGCACGATGACGAAGTCGCCCTCTGCCGCGCAGGCAAGGCGCTTTTCGATAACTTCCCACGGGGTGAGCAGGTCGGAAAGGCTCACGCTGGCAAAGTCGTGCATGAGCGGAGCGCCCAGCAGGGCTGCGGCGGCAGACAGGGCGGGAATGCCCGCGATGATCTGCACATCAAGACCGGCAGCGGCCTCACCCCGTTCTTCGACCAGTTCAAAGACAAGGCCTGCCATGGCGTATATGCCGGGGTCGCCGGAGCAGACAATGGCGGTGTTGCGGCCTTCGAGCGCGCAATCGAGCGCGCCGCTGCAGCGGGCCATTTCGCCCATCATGCCGGTGGCGATGATCTCTTTGCCGGTCTTCAGCTCTTCGGGAACAAGTGCCACATACAGCGTGTAGCCGACAATCACGTCTGCCTGACGCAGGGCTTCATAGGCCTGCGGTGTGAGCAGGGCGGCATCGCCGGGGCCAAGCCCGACAACCTTCAACGTACCGGTCATGCAATCTCCATGGCGACAGCCAGCGTGGTGCCGCTGTCCTTGAGTTTTTCCTGAATGAGAATTCCGGCCCCGCGCCCGGTGGCAGCAGAGACTATGGCGGCTGCTTCGGCAACGCTGCGCGTGCCCACGGCCTTTTCGGGGGCCTCGGAAGGGTTGGGTACTTTCACGCCCTTGAGCGTGTCTGCCGTGTAAAATTGTATGGGGGTGCTGAGCCTGCGGGCGGCTTCAAGCAGGCCGGCCTCATCGGCCTTGGCGTCCACGCTGGCAATGCCTGCAACGCTTTCCAGCGCGATCATGCGTGTTGCCAGCTCCCTGCGGACAAAAGATTCTATGGCGTCTGCCGAGCGGCCTTTGCGGCAGCCTATGCCCAGATGCAGCACCTTGGGATGCAGCACCAGCGTCTGCTCGCCCAGCGCCATGCACATGGGGTCGCGCCACGTGACAAGCACGGCGGCACCGCCACAGGCGGCTGCGTCCATGGTTTCCGCGAAATTGAAAAGGTGCGCGTGCGGGCCGGTCTGCAATCCGAGGCGGTTGTCGGGATCAAAGACGGTGACTGACTGTCCCGCAAGCAGGGCGCCGTTCACATGCTTCACCGCGCCTAGGTTGTGTATGGCGCATCCGGCTTCCATGGCTGTCACATCCAGCGAGGGGAGCGATTCCGTATCCGTGGCCGTGGTAATGACTGCCGTGCCGCCCGTGATGCGGGCGACATCCTGCGCCAGCGCGTTGGCACCGCCCAGATGGCCGGACACAAGGCTGATGACGAACTGCCCCTGCTGGTCGAGCACCACTACGGCGGGGTCTGTGCTTTTATGCTGCAGATAAGGCGCAATGCAACGCACCACTATGCCTGCTGCTGCCACGAAGATATGGCGGGTAAAGCGCGCATAGCCCTCGCCCACGCATTCGCGCAGGGTGCCGAAACCGTGCTCCCCTTCCTTGGCCATGCGTGCGGGAACGCATACCAGTCCGCCATATTCGGCGGCGAGCCTGCGGGCCAGTTCCGCTCCCTTGGGAGTGAGTGCATATACGGCGGTGGTTGTCAGCATAATGGTCGGGTGATGTGCCTTGTGATGGTGGGGCTTCCGGGCTTGGCAGGAATTCTCCCCGTTCTTCAGACGAATGTGCCGGAAGCTGCAATCTGTTTCTGCGGACGCCGTTTTCGTCTTAACGGTCGCGCGCAGTTATTGGCAAGCAGAACGGGTGGAGGCATGGCCTCCACCCGTATTCTGATCGTTCTGTGCTGGCTCTTCGCGCAAGTGCGTGAAGAGATATCCGCTGCTAGAACTGCACCTTGCGCGCTGCTTCCAGCGCCTTTGCAAAATCTTCGTCAGTGTGTGCAAAGGATACCATGGCTGCCTCGTAGCTGAGAGAGGCAAGGTAGATGCCCTGTGCGCGCATCTGCTTGTAGAAGGTGGTGTACAGCTTGGGGGCAGCAGTCTTGGCGGTGGCAAAGTCCGTCACGGGCGTATCGGTAAAGAACACGGTGAACATGGATGCCAGCGTGTTCATGGTGACGGGCACACCCTTTTCCTTGAGCACGTTAAGCAGATCGTGTGCGAACTTGCTGGTGCGCTGTTCAAGTGCGGCGTAATCGGCCTGCTTCAGCAGCTTGAGGGTGGCAATACCGGTGGCCATGGCCACGGGGTTGCCGGAAAGCGTGCCAGCCTGGAAGACGTTTCCGCAGGGGGCGATGTGCTGCATGATTTCTTTCTTGCCGCCGTATGCGCCCACCGGGAAGCCTCCGCCGATGATCTTGCCAAGGGTGGTAAGGTCGGGCGTGATGTCGAAGCGTGCCTGCGCCCCGCCGTAGGAGAGGCGGAAGCCGGTGATGACTTCGTCAAAGATGAGCAGTGCGCCGTATTCGTCGCACAGGGCGCGCAGCCCTTCAAGGAAACCTGCTGCCGGAGGCACGAGGCCCATGTTGCCTGCGGTGGGTTCCACGATGATGGCGGCGATATCTTTGGGGTGCAGCTTGAAGAGTTCCTTCACGCGCTCAAGGTTGTTGTAGGGCGCGAGCAGGGTGTCTTTCACGGTGTCGGCAGGAACGCCGGGGGTGCCGGGAATGCACAGGTCGGCATAGCCGGAACCGGCAGCAGCGAGGAAGGGATCTGCATGCCCGTGGTAGCAACCTTCAAACTTGATGACCTTGTCGCGCTTGGTGTAGCCGCGGGCAAGGCGCAGGGCGGTCATGGTGGCTTCGGTGCCGGAGTTGACCATGCGCACCATTTCCACACTGGGAACGGCCTCTATGACCATTTCGGCCAGCTCAAGCTCTGCGGGACAGGGCGCGCCGTAGCTTGCGCCTGCGGCACAGGCCTTCTGTGCGGCTTCGGTCACAGCGGGGTGCGCGTGGCCGAGCAGCATGGGGCCCCACGACTGCACGAAATCGATATAGGTATCGCCTTCCACGCTTTCGAGCTTGGAGCCGAAGGCGCGGGCAATGAACAGCGGCTCGCTTTCCACGCTCAGGCAGGCGCGGATGGGGCTGTTCACGCCGCCGGGAATCACTTCCTTGGCGCGGGCGTATAGCTTGCTGGAATCTGCCATGATGTTGTGTCCTTTTCTGTACCGGGTTTCAGGCCGGATTTGCGCCGGATGAAGGTCGTCCGGAGCGGAATGTTAGAAATAGGTCATGGAAATTTTCTTCAGTTCCTTCAGGGAGCTGAGCACGGCAAAGACCTCAAGCTCGGTTTCCTGACGCAACTGTTCGATAACTTCGCGGTATTCGTTCTCGTGCCGCCCGTGGATCATGGTGTAGAGCGTATAAGGCCACTCGGGGTGTGAGCTCGGGCGGTAGTATACGTGGGAGATGAGCGGATGCTTGGCGGCTTGTTCGCCCGCAGCATCTACGCGGTCTTCATCAATGATCCAAGACACCATGGCGTTGTGGCTGTAGCCCGCCTTCTGGTGTTTCAGGCTCACGCCGAAGCGGCGGATGGTGCCTTCGTCCTTCATCTGGTTGATGAGGTTGAGCACGGTTGCTTCGTCGGTGCCCACTTCCTTGGCGATGTCCGCGTAGGGAGTGAGGCTGTCAGGCAGGTCGGCCTGCACGATGTGCAGGATTTTCTTTTCGATATCCGTGAACGTGGTTTTGACCATTGCGTGTCCTCTGCGCGTTTTACGGAACGCTTGGTTTGATTCGCAGGTGGTGCATTGCGGACAGGCTTCTGTCGCGCATCTTTCAATGGGTGGTGATACCTGTTCATGGCGAGGGATGCAACCGCCTGAGCCTGCAATTGCGTGTGCAGACCGACTGTTTTTCAGAGGCAGTCCCCCGTCAGCTCAGGCAGGCCGACACTACCGTCAGGCGGGGCAGAATGTTGACCGGTTCGGAGCATGGTGCAGACAGAGCGGGAGAAAAGCGGGCGCATGGTTGCAAGCCTCGGCCCGACGGGGTATCCCGCTTGTGCGACAGGTTCGTACCGGAAGACGATGTATGTCCTCGCATCCGGTTCACATCAGACAGGAAAGGATATTTCATGAAGATAGCCGTTGTCGGCGGTGGCAGCTGGGGTACCGCCCTTGCCCAGATGCTCGCCGGAAAAGGATACGATATTTCGCTGCTGGTGCGCCAGCAGCACGTGGTAGACGCCATTACCTCCACCCGCATGAATTCCGCCTATCTGCCCGGTGTGCGCCTGCACGCCAACATACGGCCCACCACGGACCGTGCGGAAGCGCTTGGCGATGCATCCTGTTTTCTGTTTTCCGTACCCTGTCAGTTTTTCCGCGCCACCTTGCGCGAGGTGAAGCCCCTGCTGCCGCAGGGGGCCGTTATCGTCTGTTCCAACAAGGGCATCGAGATGGATTCCGGCAAGACCGTTTCCGATATGGTGTACGAGGAGCTTGGCGATATTGCACCGCGCTTTGCCATGCTTTCCGGCCCTTCCTTTGCTGCGGATGTGGTGCGCGGCATGCCCACGGCCATTGTCATGGGCTGTGAAGATCCTGAACTTGGGCGGGAATTGCGCGAAATTTTTTCCACGCCGAGCTTCCGCGCCTATTCCTGCACGGATGTGCGGGGGGTGGAGTTGGGCGGCGCGTTCAAGAACGTCATCGCCATTGCGGCGGGCATGTCGGACGGCATGGGATTCGGCGATAATGCGCGGGCTGCGCTCATCACGCGCGGGTTGGCGGAAATGTCACGCCTCGGCGAGGCCATGGGCGCACGCGCCACAACCTTCATGGGCCTTTCCGGCATGGGCGACCTTGTGCTCACCTGCACGGGCGATCTTTCCCGTAACCGCCGGGTCGGTCTGCGGCTCGGGCAGGGGGTGCCGCTTACGCAGATTCTGGATGAAATGCATCAGGTGGCGGAAGGCGTGAAGACTACGCAGGCCGTACATGCATTGGGGCAGCGCCTTGGTGTGGAGCTGCCCATCACCAACGCCATGCATGCCGTGATGTATGACGGCAAGGACCCGCAGTCTGCATGGCAGGAGCTGATGACCCGTGAGTTGAAGGAAGAATAATCGCGTACACATTTGCCAAACGCCAAAACGCCCGCGCATCTGCATGATGCGCGGGCGTTTTGACTACTTGAGCACTGCCTTGATCTTCACGTCCGGGTGCTGGTCCACAAGAGAGGAGTGGACCGAACGGGCCTGACGGATGTTGGGGTAGCTGCCCACCCGTACTGTCCAGAACGAGTGCCCGTTGCGCTGGATGGGGGTGGGGTTGCTGGAATCGAAGCCTTGCTGCACCAGCTTGGTGGCAAGCGTCTTGGCTTCGTTGGGGCAGGAAAATGCCCCGATCTGCACATGAAAGGTTCCTGCGATATTAATCATGTCGCGTTGTCACCGGGCATGACCTGCAAGGCATGGTATCGCCATGGCTCCTACCGCGTTCGGAGCATGGAGGCACGGCTTGCCGGCACTGTCGGTGCGGAATGCGGCAGAAAGGCGCGGCGTGTAGACACCGGCTTTCCGTCGGTTGTACATTCGGCGTATCCGCCTGCGCATGGGCGCGGCAGTTCCGCCAGCCAGGTGGTTTGCGGGTCCCGCGGGACCTGACGGTTACGTGCGGTGCGAACCGTCGTGGCCTTGCTCCGGAAGCATGGAGCGGCCTTGGGGTGCCGGATCGCAATGCCTCCACACCGGCAATGCGTCTACCCCGAGTCGGGTGGCAAAACAGGAGTGCCACTCGACTGGAGCGGGAAAATTCCGTATACCGGCGCGTATGTCAAGCCTAATAAAAACCATCAGAGAAGATAGGGAGATAGCAGCCTGCGGCGATGCGGCTGCCGAGCATTTTTCCGGCCTCTTCTGCGCGGAAGGCGTGTTGCTCTCGGTTGCGGAGGCAGAAGGCCTTGCCACTGACCTTATTCCTCGCATTGCCACCGGATTTTGCAGCGGGCTTTCGCGTTGCGGCGGGCTGTGCGGTGCTGTGGCAGGCGGCGTTATGGCCATATCGATGGTGCATGGGCGCGATAGCGCGGATGATTCCGTTCAGCCGACCTATGCGCGGGTGACCGCGCTGCGCAAGGCCATAGCGGCAAAGTGGGGCAGTATTGACTGCCTTGCCCTGACAGGCTGCAATTTCAATATGCCCGAAGGGCAGCACCGTTTCCGGCAGGAAGGGGTACGAAACAACGTGTGTCTTGAACTGACGCGGGACTGTGCCTCGCTGGCCCTGTGGCTTGTTCGCAACGAACTGGACGCGATTTCCGCTCTGGCGGATACGCAGTGTGAGCTTATTTCATGATAATATATCTGCGGCTGTTGCTTACGGCCTTTATCTGGGGCGGCACCTTTGTGGCAGGGCGCATGCTTGCCGGACATGCCGGTCCCTTTGCTTCCAGCTTCTGGCGTTTTGCCATGGCTTCCGTGTGCCTTGTGTGGCTTGTGCGCAGAAGGCAGGGCGGCCTGCCCAAGCTGGATGCCCGTGGCTGGATTGGCGTGTGTCTGCTCGGTGCGACAGGCATATTTGCCTACAACGCCTTTTTCTTTACCGGCCTGCAAACCGTGCCTGCGGGACGCGCCGCCGTTATTGTGGCCATGAACCCCGTGTTCATTGCCCTGTTCGCGGCCCTGTTCTTCAAGGAAGGGCTTTCGCGGCTCAAGCTGGCAGGCATTGCGCTTTCCGTTTCCGGCGCAGCCACGGCCATATCGCGCGGTGACATTCCTGCGCTGTTCCATTCCGCCATCAGCTGGGGCGATGTGGCCATCTTCGGCTGCGTTGCAAGCTGGGTATCCTATTCCCTGCTCGGCAAGCGCATGATGCACACCCTGAGCCCGTTGGCGGCGGTGACCTATTCCTGCCTCACCGGCACGTTGATGCTTTTCCCCTTTGCCGTGGCCGAGGGCATGATTGCGGCAACGCCGGAGTACCCTGTCTGCAACTGGCTCGCCTGTGCCTATCTCGGTGTGCTGGGAACCGTTGTGGGGTTCACGTGGTTCTACGAAGGGGTGAAGTCCATAGGTGCATCCAAGGCCGGGGTCTTCATCAATTTCGTCCCCGTTACGGCCATTCTTTCCGGCTGGCTGCTGCTGGGTGAGCCCATATCTCCCTCCCTGCTTGTGGGCGGTCTTATGGTTGTCTGCGGGGTGTATCTGACCAATAGGGGCTAGCCGTGGGAGCTTGTTTGTTCAGAAAGGAGTGGGCTTCGCACTGTCGTTGCCCCCAGATTGAAGACAGCACAGCAGGCCTCGTTAGGCCGTGACTGAAGCAAAATAACGAAATTTCTCGGTTACATAGGGTGCAGGGGGATTATCCCCCTGCTCGCCGAAGGCAATAGAAAACATCAAATATATTCTATCAGCAAGAAGGGGCAACGCACTGTGCGTTGCCCCTTCTTTTTATTCTGCATGAATGGGATTTGTGCCGGAGCTATGCCCGCGCGGCTCTGCGCTTGCGGGCAGCCTGCACCAGATTCACTGCCCAATGCGGCTCGCCGAGCGCAAAAAGATGGGTGTAGGAGGCGAACACGTTCTTGTTCACCAGCCCGTCTCTGTCGGACCCCATGCCGAAGCCACGGTCCATCTGCAGGCTGAACGCGGGTGCGGCCCCTTCATCCACCACGCATTTCGAATAATGGAATTCGTGCCCTTTGATGATGCTGCCGGTGGGGTGATAGGGATTGTCCAGCGTGACGGTGGCGTCTATGTAGCCCAGCCCCTGCGGGCGCTCGCACAGGTGGGTGCTGACCGGGAACACGCCGGTCATGGGATACTCCGTTCCCTTGTAGACGAGGCTGCGCGAAAGTACCATGAAGCCGCCGCACTCGGCATAGATGGGAAGGCCGGATTCTGCGAGTGCCTTGATGTGGCTGCGTATGCCGGTGTTGTCGGCAATCTGGCCTGCCAGGGTCTCAGGAAAGCCACCGCCGAGATACAGTGCATCCAGCTCCGGCCACGGGTCGGGCGAGAGCAGGGAAAGCTCCACAAGTTCGGCCCCGGCATGGCGCAGGGCCTGCAAATTTTCTTCGTAATAGAACCACAGGGCGGCATCGCGCACATAACCAATGCGCACAGGGGGTTGCGCCGGTTCGGCAACGGGCATGAGCGACCAGAGGTCGGGTGCCTCGGGCACCGGGGCAGCGGAGCAGGCTGCCTGCCACATGGCATCCACATCACAGTTGTCGGTAATGAGGTCGGCGACCGTATCAAGCGGATCGTTTTCCGGATCGTATTCCTGATCGGAAATGAGGCCCATGTGCCGTTCCGGAATGGGATTCTGGCGCATCTTGGGCAGGGCACCCAGCACGGGCACGCCGGTATAGTGTTCTATGGTCTGGCGCAGTATGGAACGGTGCCGGTCGTTGGCCGTGCGGTTCAGAATGACGCCCGCAATGCGCACGCCTTCTTCGAAATTGATGATGCCGGAAACAATGGCCGCTGCGGTGCGGGTCATCTTGGTGCAGTCCATGGCAAGAATGACCGGCGTTTCCAGTATGCGCGCAAGCTCTGCGGTCGAGCAGGTGCCTGTGAGGTCCTTGCCGTCATACAGCCCGCGGTTGCCTTCGATAAGCGCACCGTCGTAGGGGGCAATGCTGGTGCGGAAGAGGGCGCGCAGCATGTCGTCGGAGAGCAGGTAGGGATCAAGGTTGGTTGCAGGCTTGAGCGCGGCAAGGCCCAGCCACTTGGCGTCGATATAATCCGGGCCCTTCTTGAACGGCTTTATGGAGAGCCCCTTGCGTACCCACGCGCGGGTGGTGCCGAGGCTGGTGATGGTCTTGCCTGTGCCGCCGTTGAGTCCGGCGATGATGATGCGCGGTCGGTGCATGGTCTGCTCGTCAGTGTATGGGGTCGGTATTGGTGAAGGCGTTGGCTGCAGGGGCAGGGCTGAGCCGTGTGCCTTTTGTGTGTAACGGCCGTATCCGGTGATAGATGGTACTGCCGCCGAAATCAACACCCCGTAAAAAGAGAAAGAGCGTATGGACTGGTGCCCATACGCTTTTTCTTAATCAGAACTGGTCAACGAAGATTAATCTTCGTGTTCAGCAGCAGCCTGCTTACCAGCACCCTTCAGGCCGTACATGGTAGTAGAGCCGGAGGACCAGTATTCCAGGACTTCGCTCTTAACAAGTTCAGACATGATCTTCTTCACTTCGCGCGCCTTCATTTCGGGAAAGAGCGGAAGGAAGTCGTTGAAGTAGAACTTGGACTTGGAGCTAGCCTTGGACTGGATGAAGTCCACAATAATCTTCTGTGCGTCTTCCATTGAAAGCCCCTTTAGCTTTTAGGCGGGCGGGGAAAATCCCCGCCCGACAATTGATGCTCAGGTTCTGCTTAGAACTTGAACTGGGTCGACTGACGCCAGGTGTAGTAAGCAGGATCGCGGAAGTCGTCGATCAGGTGGTGGGTGAACTCAAGGCCGGTCAGTTCGAAGAACTTTTCCCAACCAATGCGGTTTGCCCACTCGCCCAGACGCTCGTACTTACGCGCGTTGGCGGCGTATACTTCGATGATGTGCTTGATCTTGTCGGTAAGGGTAGGCCAGCGGGGGGTCTCGTTGGGGATGTAGGCAACTACAACCTTGGAGAACATGGGCTGGCTGATACGGTTGGAAACCTTACCGCCAACCATGATGACCACGCCGTCGCCTTCACCGTCAGAGATGGGCAGAGCGGGACACATGGTGTAGCAGTTACCGCAGTACATGCAGCGTTCGTTCTTGATGGCGATGGAGTTGAGCTTCTTGTCGCCGATTTCGACCTTGGTAGGACGAACAGCAGCGGTAGGACAGGAAGCAACTGCCAGCGGAATTTCACACAGCTGGTCGGTCCACTCGTGGTCGATCATCGGAGGCTTGCGGTGGATACCAACAACGCCGATGTCGGAGCAGTGAACAGCGCCGCACATGTTCAGACAGCAGGCAAGCGCGATACGCACGGGGGCGGGCATACGCATGCTCTGGAAGTCTTCGAACACAACGTCCATGATGGCCTTAACCGGGCCGGAAGCGTCGGTTGCGGGGGTGTGGCAGTGTACCCAACCCTGAGTGTGAACGATGTTGGAGATACCGGCACCGGTACCGCCGATGGGGAACTTGTAGGAACCGCCGGCGAACTTGCGGGAAGACAGGTCTTCCTTCAGGGCTGCCAGAGAAGCTTCGTTGTCCACCATGAATTCAACGTTGTTACGGGTGGTGAAGCGCAGATGGCCGCCACAATGCTTGTCTGCGATTTCGCAGATTTCGCGGATGTGGGTAATGGACATCAGACGAGCAGCACCTACGCGAACGGTGAACACCTTGTCGCCGGATTCGGCAACGTGCACCAGTACGCCGGGCTCAAGGATTTCGTGGTATGCCCACTGGCCCTTGTTCTTGGCGATAACGGGGGGCAGGAAGTCATGGAAGTCACGGGGGCCGATGTCAGTAATACGGCCTTCCATGGGTTTCGCGGGATTGTATCCGGAAGAGATGAATGCCATTTTTTAGTACTCCTCTCTTGACTAGCGCAGGTGGCGCTTGCGGTATTCGGTGATGTCGCGGTCCCAGCCACCGGGTACTTCTTCTTCCTTGAAGAAGATGTAGGGGTTGTGGCGGGGTTCCATAACGTGGCGGGGGTCAGCCTGCTGGCCGGTAACTTCAAGAAGCTTCTGCAGGGACAGGCGCTTCATGGTTTCACCCAGACGCTCACGGTTCTTGCCTTCTTCCATCCACCAGTCCCAGATGTTCTCAACAACTTCCTTGACTTCGTCGAAGGGAGCTTCGGCTTCCACGAAGGGAACCACGAGAGAAGACATCTGAGCGCCGTCGAGGATAGGAGCCTTGGCGCCGCAGAGGATGGATGCGCCGCGTTCGTCGCCGATACGCAGTGCACGGGGCATGGTGTTGATACAGTGCATGCAGCGTACGCATTCCTTGCGATCGATGGACATGGTGGAACCATCCCAAGAGATTGCTTCGGAAGGACAACGCTTCACAACTTCTTCAACGAGGTCGAACTTGCCCCAGTCACGACCGGAGTGTGCACCAGCGTTGGGCTTGAACTCGCCAGCAACGTAGGCCTTAACAGCTGCCTGATCGATCTTGATGCTGTCCTTCCAGGTGCCGATAACGGAGAAGTCGGAGCGTGCGATAGCAGCTACGCAGCCGTTGGGGCAGCCGTCGAACTTGAACTTGAACTTGTAGGGGAACGCCGGACGGTGCAGTTCGTCCTGGTACTCACGGGTCATTTCGAGAGCCATGGCGGACGTGTCGTAACAGGCGTATTCACAACGGGTCTGGCCCAGGCAGTCTGCGGGGGTACGCAGGTTGGAGCCGGAACCACCGAGGTCGGTGTCGAGGTTGTGAGTCACTTCCCAGAAGATTTCTTCGAGCTGGGGAGTGGTGGTACCGAGCAGCACGATGTCACCGGTGGAACCGTGCATGTTGGTCAGACCGGAACCGCGAAGATCCCAGATGTCACAGAGGGCACGGAGATATTCGGTGGTGTAGTACTTGCCGGAGGGCTGGTTCACACGGACAGTGTGGAAGTGAGCCACGCCGGGGAACTTTTCGGGCTGGTCGCAGTAACGGCCGATAACGCCGCCGCCGTAACCGAAAACGCCCACGATGCCGCCGTGCTTCCAGTGAGTTTCGCCGTCGTTGTAGGACAGCTCAAGAACGCCCAGAAGGTCTTCGGGGCAGTCTACGGGAATCTGATAGTCAAGACCCTTGGGGTTCTTGGCGCGATACTCAGCTTCCTGCTTGATGTCGGACACGAAGCTGGGCCAGGGCCCGGATTCGAGCTGGTCCAACTTGGGAGTCGCATGTTTCGCCATTGCCTTACCTCCACAGATGGTATGGTTTGGGTTCAAAACCAGACAATACCCACGCACCCCACTGGCGATACTGTGAGGTCTACGTGGTCGCGCTTTGGTCAGCAGGCTCCGGTCTGAAAACCTGCGCCGAGCTACGTGATTTTTTGGACAAAGTACACCATTGCTATTTTGAAACCCCTGTTTTGTCAAGCCCGGAACCCATTTTATATGGGTTGGTTGAACACATCATAATCCCGGTTTACACCCCTTTTCGGGGCGGTGAGGGGCAAGGTTCTTCAATTTGTGCCGCAAGGCGCAAGGGCACTGCCTGCAACGGGAAAAGTGGGGGTGCAAAGGGGCGTTTGCAGGAGTGCCAACCCCAATTCCGGGCTTGACCTGCGGGGCAAAAGAGGCCAAACCCTTCGCAGGCCAAAGGGAGGATTAGAATGAAAGACGAACGAGGTATATATTACTACCCCGATCCCGCTGACCGAAAGACCAGGGTGTATGTCATGCAGGTGGCGGAAGAAGTGCACTTCCGTATCTGGCGCAACGATCATCCGGAAGTCTGGGACAGGCACGGTTGGGTGCCGTTCACTGCCATTGAGCAGGCAGCCAGAATGTATCGCGAGATGGGAAGGGACTCCGACCCCATGTTATTGTATGATATCAGCGTGGCAAAGGTGCTTCTGCGCGAAGCCTAATTGTCATTAGAACGTGCTTTTTCAGGGCGGCCGCAAGGCTGCCCTTTTCTTTTGCCCTTTCACCGGCGTGGCGGAACAGGGTGCATTGCACGTGTCCGCGTGGACAGGAGGCGCCTGCGGATATATGTTTGGATAAGGCGCGGAAACCCTTTGCAGTGGTGCTGATGCATGAGTGAGCAGGGAGGCAGACTATGCATGAAGTAAGTCTTGGCCGGACCATACGAGATTATCTGACAGGCGAGCAGGTAGAGCAGACGACCTACGAAGACCTGCGGCTGGCTCTTGCCCGCATTCTGGTTGAAGAGAAAGGTTATCCGGCTTCGTCCGTCCGCGCCAAGGTGGGG
>JBKEAK010000156.1:0-1595 GCA_047972125.1 Halodesulfovibrio sp. | reverse complement strand
GCGGGCTTGAAATCAAATGGCAGGATTAGCAGTCACGATCCCATATAAGCCGCGACCGCTGCAACGGCGGTTTCATGACGAGCGCACACGCTTCTGTGTGCTGCTCTGTCATAGGCGTTTTGGGAAGACCGTGGCTGCCATCAATGATTTGGTGCGTCAGGCGCTGCGCTCTCCACGCGAAATTTGGCGCTCTGCCTACTGCGCGCCGTACTACAGCCAGGCCAAACAGGTGGCCTGGGATTACCTGAAACAGTTCACAGCCCCCATTCCAGGGGTGAAATTTAACGAGTCTGAGCTGCGTTGCGATCTGCCGAACGGCGCGCGCGTCAGGCTCTACGGCACGGATAACGCCCATGCCCTGCGTGGCCTGTATCTCGATGATCTGGTGCTGGACGAACCTGCGGACATGAACCGCGAAGTGTGGACCCAGGTGCTGCGCCCCATGCTGGCAGACCGTCAGGGCCGAGCGTTGTTCTGCGGCACGCCGCAAGGCACGGACAATCTGCTCTACGATGTGTGGCAGCAGGCTGGAGAGGATGAAACGGGCCTGTGGTCGCGATTCCGCTTTCCCGCTTCCGAAACTGGCTACCTGCCGCAGACTGAACTTGATGCGGCCCGCCGGGGCATGGACGAGGCTGAATACCTGCAGGAGTTTGAATGCTCATTCTCGGCAGCCATAAAAGGCGCGTATTATGCCTCTCTGCTCGATGAAGCCGAGTCCGCCGGGCGTATTAGGGACATCCTGATTGATCCCGCCATGCCTGTTAACACTGCGTGGGATTTGGGTATGGATGATTCCACGGCAATCTGGTTCTTTCAGGTGGAGCCGGGCGGAGATTGGCGCATCATTGACTACTACGAGGCCTCAGGCGAGGGGCTGGCACACTATGCCAAGGTATTACAGGACAAGGGATACCTCTACGGCACCCATGTTGCCCCGCATGACATTCGCGTGCGCGAACTCGGCACAGGCAAAAGCCGACTAGAAACAGCATATGGTCTGGGGATTAATTTTATCACGGCCCCATCGTTCCCCGTTGCAGACGGCATCGACGCTGTGCGCCGCAAGCTGCCCCGCTGCTGGTTTGACCAAAAGCGTTGCAGTTCCGGCCTCAAGGCCTTGCGCAGTTACCGCCGCGAGTGGCGGCAGGAATTTAACGTCTATGCTTCCCGCCCCCGCCATGATTGGACCAGCCATGGGGCTGACTCTGTCCGCTATGCCGTTACTGGATTCCGCCCTGTCAGGGACATGAGCAACGCCCCCCGCAAGGCCCGCACCGATTACGACATGTGGAACCAGTAGCCATGATCTTTACATACACCGAAGCCACTACGTCCGAAGCCAAGGCCGCGCCATTCCACAAGATGAAGGCCGAGGGCCTGCTGCCCTGGGCCATGAGCTGCATCGACAACCCCACGCTGGAACGCTGGCTGGAAATAACAGCAGCGGGTGTTCTGCTTTGCTGCAATGCTAAGGATACTGGCGAACTGCTAGGCTGCGCACATTTCACCCCGTTTCAGGGCACAATCTGGCGCTTTGACTTCACTGCATTTCACGCTGGATTCCAATGCGCTGCCCAGCAGGCGCAGGGCGG
>JBKEAK010000155.1:0-27903 GCA_047972125.1 Halodesulfovibrio sp. | reverse complement strand
ATGGAACTTGCCGGACACCGGCTATCGTGCCGTGCAGGGCTGGATTTGTATATGATTGAAGGCGGCAGGGCAAGAAATGGGAAGGGAAAAGAGGTCTGTTTGCCGGCAGCCTCACGTTGTCGCACATCTGGTTTCTACTCGTTATGTTTGGGAATCTCGCGGAGTGGGAGAATGTAAACCTGCTTTGTGATGTGATGCCAGTGTGTTGTGGCAGATTTTTCGGAATTAAAGTTTTTTTCTTAACAACCCTTAAGAAGTGTGAAGCAGGGTCGATCAGTACTGCAAGCATTGGCGGACAAGGCTGCATGGATGCGGCCGAGCAAAGGGCTACCGCCTTGGTGACACAAATATTCAGGGAGGAATATTATGTCTCTGGTCATAAATCACAACATGATGGCGCAGAACGCTGCCCGTAACCTGGGCACTTCGTTTGGCAACCTTTCAACCTCCGTACGCCGCCTTTCTTCTGGTCTGCGTGTGGGCACTGCTGCTGATGACGCAGCCGGTCTGGCGATTCGCGAACTTATGCGTTCCGATATCTCCGCACTGAACCAGGGCGTTCGTAACGCTAACGACGCCATTTCGCTGATTCAGACCGCGGACGGCGCGCTTTCCGTTATCGACGAAAAGCTTATCCGCATGAAGGAACTGGCAGAACAGGCCGCAACCGGTACGTACACCTCTGAGCAGCGTCTGATCATCGACTCCGAATATCAGGCAATGGCTTCGGAAATTACCCGTATCGCAAACGCCACCGACTTCAACGGCATCCATCTGCTCAACGGCAACCTGTCCAGCGACACCCACAGCGGTTCCGCTATGCAGTCCACCGGCAAGATGAAGATCCACTTCGGTACCAAGAACGACAGCGCGGAAGACTACTACTACATCAAGATCGGCACCGCCACCGCGTCTGCTCTCGGCCTTGGCAACCAGGCTAACGCCACCAACCAGGGGTACACCATCTCCACCCAGTCTGCCGCTCAGCAGGCGCTGGTAGGTATCGAAAACGCCATCATCTCCAAGGACAAGATCCGCGCCAACCTTGGTGCTCTGCAGAACCGTCTGGAAAACACCATTTCCAACCTGCAGATTCAGTCCGAAAACCTGCAGGCTGCAGAATCCCGAATCTCCGACGTTGACGTATCTTCCGAAATGACGGAATTCGTCCGCCAGCAGATTCTCACCCAGGCCGCAGTAGCCATGCTGTCTCAGGCAAACAGCCTGCCCAGAATGGCCATGCAGCTCCTCGGTGGCTAACGACCACCACATGGGGGGTGGGAGTTCAGACTCCGCAGTCCAGGGCCGCCGCAAGGCGGCCCTTCTTTTTTGGTGCTCTTTCGGGATGCTTCTCAGGTGATGCTTCTCGGGCGGGCATGGCATATCGCTGATGCTGTTTACTTTACCGTCATGCTGATGCACAGTGGCACATATATATTACTCCATGCAGGCAGGTACTTATGCGTTTCAAAGTTACAGCAGATAATTTCCCTCTGGTTCTTGGCGCGGTATTCGCCGTATTTTTCGGGCTTCTTGCCATCAATCCCGTTTCCCGTGCGGTGTGGATAGCCGAGGTCATACCCGTTGCCTTCGTCTTTCTTCTGCTTGTTGCCACATACAGGTGGTTCCGTTTTTCCAACGTGGCATACGGCCTTATGGCGGTGTGGCTGTTCTGGCATACCATCGGGGGCCATTTCACATTCGCCAACGTGCCGTTCGGATGGGTTTCCGAATTGCTGGGTTCGCAGCGTAACCACTTTGACCGCATCGGTCACTTCTCCGTAGGGTTTTATGCGTACCCCATGGCAGAACTGTTCATCCGTCGCAAACTGGCCGGTCCCATTGTCACCACGTTCTTCGGGCTCTTTTTCATCATGTCCATTGCGGCTGGGTATGAGCTTATAGAATGGTGGTATGCGGTGGCCGAAGGCGGCGAGGCAGGAATTGAGTTCCTTGGCAGTCAGGGCGATATCTGGGATGCCCAGAAGGACATGCTCGCCGATACGCTGGGCGCCGTGTTCACGCTGATACTGTTCTGGGTGTTCGGCAAGCGGTGGGGAAGCCGCTAATAGCCAAACAACATGCCAAAATACTTGAAAAGGCCCCGCGTTTGCGGGGCCTTCTTTGTTCTGTCTGTCTTTTTATGCCATGGGCAGCATGCCTTTTTCATGGCGCAGCAACCGGACTATTTCCGGTGTGCAGCACCGGCCGCGCGGAGAAAGTTCGGGGCAGCGGCTGCCGTCGGCCCCCATGAGCCGCTTAAGTACGGCAAGGTCGGAATTGCCTTGCCGGATGAGGGCTATCACTTCCTTTTTGGTCACCTGATTGCAATAACATACGGTTGCATCGTCTCCGGCTTCCAGAATGTCTTCCGCGCAGGCGTCCATGTGTTTTCCCCGGGTTAGAGTATGGCGTTGAACAGGTAGCCTACCACCAGTATTCCCGTGCCGACCGTAGCGGCAAAAACGGCGATGAGTTTTTTGGTGAGCACCTTTCTGAGGATTACCATTTCAGGAAAACTGAGAGCAATCACTGACATCATGAAGGCGAGAACAGTGCCCAGGGCGGCACCTTTGCCAAGCAGGGCGGAGACTATGGGAATGATGCCTGCGGCGTTGGCGTAGAGCGGAATGCCTACCAGAACGGCGGCGGGGACGCTCCACCATGCTTCGGCTCCCATGATGCCCGCCATGAATCCCTGCGGCACGAAGCCGTGTATACCCGCACCGGCTGCAATGCCCAGAATGATGTACTTCCACGTCTTGCCGACAATATCTTTTACGGAGTTGAGGCCGAAGTCGATTCTGTCGCGCCAGTCACGATAATGGGGGGCTTTTTCTTCTGCATCGTTACGAACCTGAAGCACCCATGGTTCCAGCCAGTTGTCGAGCTTCATACGGCCTAGAATCCATCCGGCCACTATGGCAATGCCGACGCCCGTGGCAAAGTAGATGGCGGCAACCTTGAAGCCGAAAAGGCCGTAGAGCAGCACCAGCGCTATCTCGTTGACCATGGGGGCGGAGACGAGAAAGGAGAATGTAACACCAAGCGGCACGCCCGCTGCCACAAAGCCCAGAAACAATGGCACGGCAGAACAGGAGCAGAAGGGCGTGACTACTCCGAGCAGGGCTGCTAGCACGTTGCCTACGGATTCCCGGTCTCCGGCCAGCAGCTTTCTTGTCCGCTGCGGGGTGACCCATGTTCTGAGCATACCGATGCCGAAAACGACAAGCATCAGCAGCATGAGCACCTTTGGCGTATCATAGAGGAAAAAGGCAATGGCTTCATACCAGTGGCTGCCCTGTTCAAGTCCGGGAATCATGTCGGTCGCCGCCCGTGCCATGGGGGAGAGCTGTTCGTAGAGTGCAAACCACAACAACAGAAGCGCAGTGCCCGTAAAAAGATAGGCCGCCTTGCCATGCTGAGGAGCGCTTGAAGACGTGGGGCGCTGGCAGTCACACCCGCCGGAGAACGGGTTGGCCGCTCCCGGTGCTGTTTGCGGAGCACCGAATGCCGAGGCCGCGATTTTTCCCGAAGGATCTGGCTGCCCCGAGGGAGCAGGCTGGCCGAATGCGGCCTGTGCAAAATGACCGTCAGCAGGACGGGGTGAAGCAGCCTTGCCGCAACCGCAGTCTTGCGGAAATGATTCCGGTTTATCCATGACTTACCCCTTGCTGCATTGCAATTTTTCGGGAGACAGCTCCGGTAGCTGCAGGCGCAGTGCCCGTATGGCAGGGTCGTTGTTCAGGTGGGTCTTCAGAAGCGCCAGAACGGATGCCCGTATGGCGGCAGGGCTGTTTCCGGCGCTGTCTTCTGTCGCCACGTCTTCCGTCAGTCGGAAGTGCATCCACGAACCTTCTCTGCGGGCGGTTATCAGGCCTGCTTCCGTAAGCTGTTTCAAGTGCTTGGAAACCGTGGGCTGCGCCAGATTCAGCGCTGCAACGATCTCGCAGGCGCACATTTCGCGGACTTCAAGCATTTTCAGAATCTTGATTCTTCCGGGATCGGAAATGGCCTTGGACACTCGGGTGAAAATATCCAGTTCAGTCATGTTGTATCTCCATATTGCCATATAGCAATATGACTATGTTTGCTTGCTGTCAATGGCACATCGGCCGGTTGTTGTGTTTTCAGTGTGCAGCGTGGCGCACTATACAGGGCTGGGAAAAGGGGGTAAGCCAAAGGCTTCATTCCGCCCCGCTCGGGCGACAGCACAGGAGAAAATGATGACAGCATGCAATCCGCAACAGAACCTGCAGGGCAGAGACCGGCTCACTCGTCTGGCCGATTTTCTGTTCGAGGCGGGTATGCTGCGCAAGACGCCGAGGAGCGGGTATCAGTTTCTTGGGACGGGCAATGAGAACGTGGCTGAACATTCCTTCCGCACTGCAGTCATAGGCTGGGTGCTGGCAAGGGAAGCAGGTGTCAATGCCGATCACACTGCCTTGATGTGCCTCTTTCACGATTTTCACGAGGCCCGGATCGGCGATTTCAACTACGTGAACCGTATCTACAATACCACCAATCCCCGCGCCGCCATGGAGCACGCCACGGAAGGGACTGGTCTTGAAGATACGCTTCTGGGCCTTTGGGATGAGCTGGAAGAATCCCGTTCGGTTGAGGCTCAGCTTGCCCATGATGCAGACCAGATAGATCTTATCCTGAACCTGAAGCAGGAGCTTGATCTGGGCAACAAGTATGCGGGAAAGTGGATGGAATCTGCTTTGCAACGCCTGCGCACCCCGCAGGGGAACGCACTGGCCCAGACCATTTCGGAAACGGACCATACGGATTGGTGGTTCATAGGGCCGGACCGCAGCTGGTGGGAACGCAAGAACGGCAAGAAGTAGTCCGCACAGCCCAATCTGCCAGTTTTGTCAGGTATGCGAGGCTGGTCGGTTCTGGCCGCTCTGCCAATCATGTCGCAGAGAACACGGATATCTTACGAAACAGAAAAAGCCCCGCAGCAATGCGGGGCTTTCTTGTTCAAACCGTGTGGCCTTGGGGCCTAGAAGTGCGGAACCTTCTTGAGCCAGCCCTTGGTGTCGGGCAGGGTGCCCTTCTGGATGCCGGTGTAGGTTTCGTACAGCTTGCGGGTAACAGGGCCGATGGAGCCGTCGCCCACGGTGAAGGAATCGCCTTCGTCGGTGATGTACTTGCCCACGGGGGTGATAACGGCTGCGGTGCCGAAGCCGCCAGCTTCAGTGATTTCGCCGGATTTGACCATGGCGACGAAGTCGCTGAGCTTCACGCGTTCCTGACGGGCGTTGGGCAGCAGTTCCAGAACCGATTCGGAGGTGATGGACTGCAGAATGGTATCCGTGAATTCGGGAATGACCACGCTGCCGTCGCGCATGACGTGGAAGTGGTTCATGGCACCCACTTCTTCAAGGTAGGTGTTGGATGCATCAAGATACAGCACCTGAGCGGCACCCTTGGACTGCGCAAACAGCTGGGCGCGCAGAGAAGCAGCATAGTTGCCTGCTGCCTTGGCTGCGCCGGTGCCGCCGGGGGTGGCACGGTGGAACTGTTCGGTGATCAGCAGGGTAACGGTCTTGTTGAAGCCGCCTGCATAGTAGGGGCCGCTGGGCGACAGCATGATGCAGTAAGTGAATTTGTCGCTGGGCTTTACGCCGAGGGCATCTTCAGTGGCGAACAGGAAGGGGCGGATGTAGAGCGAGGATTCGGGAATGGTGGGGCACCATTCGCGCTCTATGTCCAGAAGTCTCATGAGGCCCTGCACCTGCATGTCCACGGGAACGTGGGGCATGCACATGATGTCGGAGGACTTGTTCAGGCGCTCGGCATTCTTTTCGAAGCGGAAGGTGTAGATTTCGCCGTCTGCATGGCGGAATGCCTTGGCACCTTCAAAGATGGCCTGCCCGTAGTGCAGGGCAATGGCTCCGGGGGGAATGCTGAAGTCACCGTAGGGGACAATGCGCGCATTGGACCATTCCTTGTTGGCGTAGTCCATCACAAACATGTGGTCGCAGCGAAGCTTGCCAAAGGGCAGGCTGTCCATGCCCTTGAGAACGGAATGCCGACGCTCGGATTCCGGCAGCAGATTCAGAGAAATTTCCATGGTCCATCCCTTCGGTTCAAGAAAGTATTGCGTATCGGATGCGGCCTGCATCGTATTCCGTGATGCGGGCGCGAGCTATCCGAATGGTCTTGTGGGGGTCTACCTTTCCGCGAGAGAGCGCTTTTGTCAATGGGGACAGAGGGGAAATAAGGCAAGGTTTCCGCTGCTTCGGGCATGGCAGAGGTGGGGCAGTGCCGGGGAGCGGGTTGGGTCAGAATGCGTACCCGAGCATGGCCATATCCTGCATGTAATACTGGCCCAAAGCCTCTGCCACACTTTCGGGCAGAATTCTGCGGTAGGCTTTGTCGTTGCCTGCTGCGTGCCTGTCCGGCATGAGCAGGTATTCGCCGCAAATGCGCTGCGATACGAAGGCGAGGTCTTCATTCAGGGTTTCGTACCGGCCTATGTAGTCCACAATGATTTCACCTTTGTCATTCAGAAACCAGCTTGTCTGCGGGTGCCACTGCTTGGAGAGTTTGCCCTGCAGCAAGAGGTCTGCGCATGTTTCAAGGTCGGCATCGCACAGCAGGGCATAGTCTGCTGTCTCGTGCCCGTTTTCCGCGCGTGGGGAGCGGGCATTGCGATACAGGGAGAGAAAGCGGTCGTAGGGGTTGCGTACAAAGCAGAACGTGAAGAACCGCTCGTAGCAGCGCCGGCCCATCCACCAGTTCAGTTCCCGCGCTGTATAATGATCTGATGAAGGCAGGCCGAATGCGCTGGATATGGCCTCGCCCGCGTTGTGCGGAATATGAATGAACAGCGCGTTGGAAGAGACCACGTTGGCCTTTCCGGTATAGGCAAGGTTGAGTACCTCTGCCGCCACTATGTTTCTGAAGCGTCTGAGACGCTGTGAGAGTATATGCATATCTGTTTTCCTGATCCGTGGTTTGGAAAGGGAGCAGTTGATAACAGGGAATACGGAGGAAACAGGTCTGGGGTTACCGTTGCTTTTCATTTCTTAGCGGGGTTTGGGAATTCTGCTCGGTCCTTTGCAAAACGGGTGAAATATTAGCGAGAGTAAACGGGAGGATAGGCATGCCTGCGCTCGGGATCAGTCGGCGATGCCTGTAGTCGGGGCCAGTAGCCATGGTTTGCCACCGGGACAGTGTGCACGATTCTCCTGAAGTAGTGCTGTGGGTCAGCTCTGCGTCTGGCGGATAATATGGATGCAAGGCAGGATTGTGCCGGGGAAGAGTACGAGAGGATGGGGGGGAGTGTATGAGGGAAAAAAGAGGTTCCCAGTGCAAATAAAATAAGTGAAACTTTCATGGCTGTTTTTTGATGAGAAAAAAAGTGATCTTTTGCAGCCTGTTGTGGATGAAAAAAATTATGACAGCAGAAAAAATAAGTATTGACTATCCATGGCAGAGGTGTATAAGGGGCTTTCTAAACAATAGCGGTGCTGTGTTTTCTTGAGTAGGCTCGGGAAGAAGGCAGCACATCCCCTTCCCATTTTTATTTTGGAGTTATTCACTTGGCTAAGAACATTTATGTCGGCAATTTGGCTTGGGCCACCACTGATGCGGATCTTCGCAACCTCTTCGCCGAATTCGGTGAAGTGATTTCCGCCCGTGTCATCTCTGACCGCGAAACCGGTCGCTCCCGCGGCTTTGGCTTCGTGGAAATGGACGATGCCGGCGCAGCACAGGCTATTCAGGCACTGAATGGCAAGAGCATTGGCGGCCGTGACCTCAAGGTAAACGAAGCTCAGCCCCGTGAGAGCCGTCCGAGCCGTCCCCGCTACTAAGCGAACGATCGAAAAGCGAATCACGAAGCCCCCGCGTTAGCGGGGGCTTTTTTGTTGCCTGAAAACGGCCGTTATGGGCTGGTTGGTGGGCGTTATTCGGGATGCATCCGGGTTGGTTTGCCGTCCCGTTCTGCGCGCATTTGCACAGAAGAGAACGGGCCGCTTGGGTCAGTTCTGTTTTTCTGGCCTGTTCTGCCTGTTCTGGTCAGTTCTGGCTTGTCTGGTCGGTCCCGGCCCGCTCGAATCAACTCGGCTTTGTCCGGTCCGGTATGCTATCAGGCTGCTGCCTGATTCTTGCGCACCTTGCGGCTGCCAATGGCCAGAAGCACCAGTCCGGCTCCCATCAGAATCCATGTCTGGGGTTCAGGCGCGGGAACGGGCGTTCCATCCTTTACCCACGCACTGCCTTGCCCGATACCCTGAATGTGGACAACGGAAAGGTAATCAAGCCCCTTGTTCGAGAAAATGGTGTTGAAATCTTCAGCCGTAAGGTCATTAAGCCCGGAGAGCAGGAAGACCGTGTAGTCGCCTGCTTCAAACCGGTCGAGTGTGGTCTTCTTTGCTTTGAACGAACTGGCCGAAGTGGCAAAGTCGATGCTGATGGGCATGGTGACATTGGCCCCCGCCGAGATAAGGTCGGGGTCAACGGTCACTGAAGCTGCAGCCGTGCCTTCAAGATACCTGATATCCAGTTGGCTGACATCCTTCAGGGGGTTGAAGTTGAAGAACCACGAGGTGGCAAATTCCGCGTCGCTCAGGTTCACAGCACGCAGGGTAAGCAGAACTTCGCCGGGGGCGTAGTCCACAAAGTTCGCCGAAAGCCACGGAAACTCCCCAAAAGGTTGCGAAGAATCATCCGTATACGTTTCCGTGTATTCAATGAAAAAGGCATGAGCGCGAGAAGCGGGCATGAGTCCGGTAATGACTATTGTCAGAAGGAAAATGAGAAGGGAAATGAAGTTTTTCATAGTGTGTCCTCCCTTGGCTGGTTAAGATGCAAAATGTATGCTATAATAAAGCCTCATCTATTCAGTATGTTGTGGAAGGAATCGTGCTGATTTTGTTATGAAAACCAACAGAATTGTCGGTAAAGGCTACAGCGGGGCATTGTGTCCTGTAAGGTGTGAGATCATTGAAGATCGGGGGTATGAACATGAATCGGATAGGTCTGTGGATCGTTGTTGTGACTCTTCTGCTGGCGGGCTGTTCGAGCACAAGTGCGCAGAATGCTTCGGGAGAAGGGGAGGGCAATGGTATGGCGCTGACTGATACGGCAGGTAGTTCTGAGGCAAGGGCACGGCTTGCACCGTTGCCTTCATCCCCCAATGCAGTTTCCAGCCTGACGGAAGATGCATCGCGTCTGGTGCCCGCATTGCCCGTGAAGGGAGACAGGGTGCAGACCAAGGCGCTTGTGCTCAAGGTGCTTGCTGGAATGGGGCATAATACCGTTGAGGAACAGGATGAACGCTACGTGCATGCCGTGTTTGTGAGCCGCCTCTTTCATTTCAAGGACGATGTTGAATTCTTCATCGATGAAGCAGCAGGCGTGGTGCATTATCGTTCGGCATCACGGTCGGGCTATTGGGATTTTGGTGTGAACCGCAAGCGGTATGAGACGTTCAGGCAACAGTATCTGAACGGGGTGTAATTGAGCGGGATGTATTGAGCGGGTGTAATTGGGGCCGGCAGACAGGGGCAGGCTGTGGTACGCACTGGTAGTGACCTCGTGGTCTTTGCGTGCCCGTTGCCTGTGCGTGCCTGTATGGATTTGTGCGAACAGGGGCAACCATGTGAGAACATGGGCGAATGCGTGCATGCCCTTGCGAATGCGAGCAACTCAGTGTGAATCAGTGATTTGTGAAGACGGTACCTGAACGTCGCAGCGTCCCGCTGTTGCCATATTCTGCAAAAAGTAACCGCCGCCTGAAGGTACTTAGGCGGCGGTTGTGCGTCTCATCGGGTATGTTGCCCGTGAAAAACGTCTCCTCCGGTGGCAGCGACTGTTGGGCTCAGCGGCTGCCACCGGGAGGAGGGGTTGGTGAGCAAGTGGAGTTCGGGTTCCGTCTCCCTCTTAGGAGCGCATGTCGCCCTTGCAGATGCCGGCTACGGGAACGGGCTTCTTCATGGCGTCACGACGGAAGGGTTCGCCGAGTTCCTGGTTGTTCAGGATTTCGATGAAGGTGGTCTTGCCTTCTTCCATCTGTGCCTTGATGGCTGCAGCGAGCTTTTCGCGCAGATCTTCAGCGGTGGAAGCCTGACAACCGTCCACGCCGCAAGCCTTGGCTACGTTGGCGTAGGATACGTGGGTGTTCAGTTCGGTACCCACGAAGTTGTCATCGTACCACAGGGTGGTGTTACGCTTTTCAGCGCCCCACTGGTAGTTGCGGAAGATCACCATGGTGATGGCGGGCCAGTCTTCACGACCGCAGGCAGCCATTTCGTTCATGGAGATACCGAATGCGCCGTCACCGGCAAAGCCGATTACGGGAGCTTCGGGCTTGGCGATCTTGGCACCCAGAATGGCGGGGAAGCCGTAACCGCAGGGGCCGAACATGCCGGGGGCAAGGTACTTGCGGCCTTCTTCGAAGGTCGGGTAGGCGTTGCCGATGGCGCAGTTGTTACCGATGTCGGTGGAGATGATGGACCCTTCGGGCATCACTTCCTTGATGACACGCCATGCCATGCGGGCGGTAAGCTTTTCGGGCTCACGGGTGCGGGCGCGTTCGTTCCAGGTAGTACCGGGATCGTCCTGCTCGTGGTCCATGGAAGCCAGTTCCTTGTCCCATACGGCCTTGGTCTGGGCGATGAGTGCCTTGCGCTCTTCGCGACCGGCGTCACCGGCAGTGGGAGCCAGCTTGGCGAGAATGCTCTGGGCAACCTTCTTGGCATCGCCGACGATACCAACGCTGACGGTCTTGGTCAGGCCGATGCGGTCGGGGTTGATGTCTACCTGAATGATGGCGGCATTGGCAGGCCAGTAGTCAATGCCGTAACCGGGCAGGGTGGAGAAGGGGTTCAGGCGGGTACCCAGTGCGAGCACCACGTCAGCCTTGGCGATGAGTTCCATACCGGCCTTGGAGCCGTTGTAGCCCAGAGGACCTGCGTACAGGGGGTGGCTGCCGGGGAAGGCATCGTTGTGCTGGTAGCCGCAGCATACGGGAGCATCAAGACGCTCGGCCAGAGCCTTGGCATCTTCGATTGCGCCGCCGATGACAACGCCGCCGCCGTTAAGGATAACGGGGTGCTTGGCATTGGAGAGCAGCTCGGCTGCACGTGCAATGGCGTCTTCGCCGCCGCAGGGCAGTTCGAAATCAACGATTGCGGGCAGTTCGATGTCGATCACCTGCGTCCAGAAGTCGCGGGGGATGTTGATCTGTGCAGGTGCGGAAGCACGCTTTGCCTTGAGGATGACGCGGTTCAGCACTTCGGCGATGCGGGTGGGGTGCAGAACTTCTTCCTGATAGGCAACCATGTCTTCAAACACGGACATCTGGGGAACTTCCTGGAAGCCGCCCTGACCCATGGTCTTGTTGGCAGCCTGCGGGGTTACCAGCAGCAGAGGAGTGTGGTTCCAGTAAGCGGTCTTGACCGGCGTTACAAAGTTGGTGATGCCGGGGCCGTTCTGGGCGATCATCATGGACATCTTGCCGGATGCACGGGTGAAGCCGTCGGCCATCATGCCTGCGTTGGTTTCGTGTGCGCAATCCCAGAAGGTAATGCCTGCCTTGGGGAACAGGTCGGATATGGGCATCATCGCGGAGCCGATAATGCCGAAGGCGTTATCGATTCCATGCATCTGAAGAACTTTTACAAATGCTTCTTCAGTGGTCATCTTCATGACAGTACTCCTTGTGTTACGTCTTGTCGGCCGGTTCTGCCGACGTTTTCTGACTGTTATTGTAGTTGGACAATGCCCTGATAAGCCTATCGAGTGCCGGTGCCGCAGGGGACCGGCCTTCTATCGTGCCAGCGATGCCTCAAGCGTTCGGGCAAAGAACATCGCCAGTATCACATCATCATCAAGGGCTCTTCCGCTTACTCCCACGGCACCGATGCATGCACCGTCCATGAGGATGGGAATGCCCCCCGGAAGCGGCGAGAAATCCTTGTCGCAGAACCATTCTGCCTGAAGATTCTCGTTCCGGAGCTTTTGCAGAAAAGCCTCTGTGGGCACCGTCATCTTGGCGGCGGTATACGCCTTGGCTCTGGCTATGCCGACAACCCGTGCCGGGGCCTTGTCCATGGTCGCCGCCGCTATGGTGATGCCTGTGGCATCCACAACCGTCAGAGCCACGTGGTTGCCGCCGTCGTTCGCGGCGCGTTCCACTGTTGCGCTGATGGCCTGCATGGCTTGTTCAAGCGTTATTCTCACAACATATCCTTACAGCGGACCCGCTACAGCAGGATGAGCGAGATGATCGGGATGTAGGTAACCAGCATGAGCACAACCAGCATTGCTATGAGCAGCGGTATGCCCGCACGTGCCACCGAGGTCAGCTTGGTTCCGCTCATGCCGCTGGCGACGAACAGGTTGACGCCTACCGGGGGAGTGAAGAAGCCGATTGCAAGGTTGACGACCATCACCACACCGAAGTGAATCGGGTCCATGCCGATCTTCAGGATCAGGGGCATGAGAATGGGCGTTATGATCACGATGGCGGCCAGTGCTTCCATGAAGGTGCCTATCCACAGCAGGAACAGGTTGATCAGGAGCAGGATGATGATCTTGTTTTCAGTTATGGAGAGAATGATCGAGGTGATTCTCTCGGGCACCTGTTCCATGGTCATGATGTTGCCGAACCGGGTGGCCATGGCCATCAGGATGATGATGACCGAAGAGGTCATGGCGGAGCTCAGGGTGCTTTCGTACAGCTTCTTCCAGTCCAGTTCCTTGTAGACGAACAGGCCGACGATCATGCCGTAGAAGGCGGCAACGGCTGCGGCTTCTGTGGGGGTCATGAGACCGCCGTAGATGCCGCCGAGAACGATGACGGGAACAAGCAGGGCCCATTTGGCGTTCCACATGCTTCGTGCCACCGTCTTGATGTTGCGTTCACGCTGCTCGCCACACCAGCCGTTCTTCTTGGAAATGAAGTAGACAACGGCCATCAGGGCAAGACCGGTCAGAATGCCGGGAATGATGCCTGCAACAAAGAGCTTGCCTACGGAAACCTGACCCGACACAGCGTACACCACAAAGGGGTTGCTGGGCGGGATCATGACGCCGATGGCACCCGCGGCAGCCACAACTGCAGCGGAGAAGTTGACGCTGTAACCGCGCTCGATCATGGCGGGAATGGTCAGTGCGCCGATGGCAGCCACGGTTGCGGGACCGGAGCCGCTGATGGAGGCAAAGAACATGCAGGTCACAACGCTGGCCAGTGCCACGCCGCCGGGAAGCGAGCCGACAAGTTCGTCAGCAACGGCGAGCAGTCTGGTGGAAAGACCGCCTGCTCCCATGAACACGCCGGCAGCGATGAAGAACGGAATGGCCATGATCGGGAAGTTGTCGATGGACGTGAACGCGATCTGCGAGAGGTAGTCCACGGGCAGGGTGCCTGCACCGAGAACAGTGGAGAACGCGGAAAGGCCCAGCGCAAACGCCATGGGAATGCCGAGGAATACGAACAGGATGAAGTAGCCGAACAGCAGGGCCACGGGGTTCAGGTCATCCCATATGAGAATGGGGGAATACATCAGCACCGTGGCAATGGCGGAGAGCACAAAGTGCAGGGGGGGCATGCTGCGGAACTGCTTGGACAGGCTCTGCAGGCCACGGACAACGGCAAGGCCGAATGCTACGGGCAGAATGAGATAGGGGATGTAGTAGCCGATCCGCATGGCGGGCGTGATCTGCGGGAATTCGAGCTGCATCTGTACGATGCCCCATCCCATGTAGGCCAGCATGCCTGAAAGGATGATGATGGACAGCTCGACCACAACCCAGTTGCAGGCCTTGAGATTGTCGGAAAGTTTTTCGTAGACCAGGTCAACCCTGATGCTGGTGCGCTTGAGAACCGCCAGAGGAACGGCCAGGTAGGAAACCCAGACGAAAACATAGCGGGCCAGTTCTTCGGACCACACAGCCCAGCCCGATATGCTCTTCATGAACTGGCGGGCGGAATCTATGTTGATGAACAGGTTCAGCAGCGTCTTGTTCTGAGGGTCGTTCAGAAAGTTGACGAGGTTGCTTACGATGTAGCGGAAGGCGGTCTGATATGTAATCGCGAGAATCATAATCATGAAGCCGGCAAACAGGAACGGCTTTTCCACGCTGTTATAATTTCGCTTAATAAAGGCTGATAGTGAGCTCATATTACCTTCTTTGAGGAACGTGTTCTCAGCTGTATCGACTGAGAGTGGCACTCTTCTCCATCAGTACAACTGAAGAGCATCGCCCGTGCGGTGTCGTCGCCCGCACGGGCGATACGGTATTCCCTTATTATTTCTGGGTGTCCTGAACCATCTGTACGAGTTCGGGAGCAAGCTTGTTCAGGTAGTTGTCCCAAACAGGACGGGTGAGCTTCTTGAGTTCATCCATTTCTGCGTCGGTCAGGGTGTGCACCTTGATACCGCTCTTCACAAAGCCGTCGTAGGCGCTCTTTTCGTTTTCGGGGTAGAGCACGTCACGCTGGAACTGAACGGCTTCGGCAGCTGCTTCGCGGATGACCTGCTGAGCCTTGGGATCAAGGCTGTCCCACCACTTCTTGTTGGCAACGCCGAGCTGCATGCCGTAGTTGTGGTAGGAGTACATGGCGTAACGCAGCACTTCGTTGTGCTTTGCGCCATAAAGGTGGGGGAAGGTGTTACCTTCGGAGTCGATGGTACCCTGCTGCAGGGCGGTGTAAACTTCGCCCCATGCGATGGGGGTGGGGCTCATGCCCAGTGCCTTGGCAACGTCCACTTCAACGGGGGAAGCGGTGGTGCGGACCTTCAGGCCTTCAAGGCTCTTGGCGTTGGTGATTTCCTTGGTTACGGCGCAGAAGTTACGGTAACCGTATTCAGCCCACATGATGTTTTCAAGGCCGATGCCGTGAGCAACCTTGTCGAAATATTTGCCCAGATCGCCGCTGTCCAGAGCCTTGTACAGGTTCTGCTGGAACTTGGGGCTGGTGATGTAGGGCAGGTCGAAAACCTGATAGTCGGGAGCAAAGTTGGCCATGTTGGGGGTGGAGCTCACAGCCATTTCAAGAGAGCCGCGCTGTGCGCCTTCGATCAGAACGCGGTCACTGCCAAGAACTGCGTTCGGGAAAACCTGCACCTGAATCTTGCCTTCGGACTTTTCCTTCACCAGATCAGCGAACTTCTGGTACGCCAAGGTGATGTGGTTGCCGGGAGGAGTGGTGTGTGCAAGGCGGAACTTGAGCTTGGGGCCATCGTAGGCGTTTGCGGTAACGATGCTACCGAACAGCATCGCAAGTGCGATGAAACAAGTCGTCGTCCTCTTCATGATTCCGTACATCTTGACCTCCTTACTGGTCGTATCTCGAAGCCTCTCCAACGGGCTTCTCAATTGTTTTTCCCCATCGGACTACGATGTCCGATATTTCACAAACGGGTGTATGCTTACGCTCGCAATCTATATGGAAGAGAACGGCACAAATGGAAATATTGTAGAATTAGCTAGAAATTGTGTAGGCAATCTAAGCAATTCTGAGTCTCGCAGGATTCTCTGTGAATGCTGCTGAATTATCTTAATTGCATAAAATAATTATGTTAAATCGGATATTGGCGGTTTGCGTGGGGACTGGCTGTGTGGTGGAATTGTGTAGGTGGTGTGTAGAGAGCACCACACAGACGGTGGCGCGAAAAAGACATGAGCTTGTTCCATGAAGAACTTGCAGGGGAGAAAGCAGGATGCTGGAAGCGTTGCACCACCTGAAGAATAGGCAGGATGCGGAAGAACAGCGGATTGCCCGTTCTGTGAGAATAGGAGCCGGATGGCTGTTGCCGCACAAAACTTACATCATGTTACGCTTTTCACATATCAGCGAGCAGGGCGGGGGGAAGTGGGGATAATCCCGGACCGCCTCGCATATGGCAGGAGCGGTCCGGGGGCAGATTCTAGGCTTCGCCGTTATCGGCGTTGAGGAAGGTTTCCAGATTGGTGCTGGAATTCAGCAGCCCGAGCTTGCGCCGGATGCTGTAACGGTGGGTGGAAATCGAGCTGGGGGCGAGGTTGAGGATATCTGCTATATCCTTGGTTTTCTTGCCCTGCCGGATTAGGTCGGCAATGCGCGATTCCTGCGGGGTGAGGTCGAGATACTTGGCAAACAGGCTCTTGGCGGCGGGAGAAACCGCCTTCTGCAGCGCATCTTCGAGAAAGTCGACTGTTTCCAGCACGGCCGCATCCGAGGTCTGGCTTCTGATCATCTCGACATACGGCATGACGTATTTCTTGATGTTCACCAGAATGGATTCTTCAAGGGCCCTTTTCTCCGCGTCCCGTGCTTCAAGCAGGTTTTTCAGGGCCTTGTTGGCATCGTGCAGGTAGTCAGACTTTTGCTGCAGTTCCTTCTCCGCAATTTCGCGGGTGGCCATTTCCTTGTCGAGCATTTCAGTGCGTGCTGCTACCTCTTCTTCCATCTCCCGGCTTTTCTGCTCGCGTTTTCTGTCTTCCACTGACCGGTGCACCGCCATCTTGACGGCGGACAAAATATCGCTCTGCTTGAAGGGCTTGAGTATGTAGCCGAGCGGCTCAGCCGATTTTGCCCGTTCAAGCAGGGAGTTGTCGGAATAGGCGGTCAGGAAGACGGAAGGAATGCCGAAATCCTTTTTCAGCTTGATGGCAAGGTCAATGCCGTCCGGGTTGCCCTTGATTTTAATGTCCATGAGAGCAAGGTCGGGCGAGCACTCGGCAAGCACTTCCATGGCGTTTTTCGTGGAGCGGGCGATTCCGCAGACCGCATAGCCTTCTGACAGGAGGATTTCCTTGATGGAAAGGGCCACCAGTCGTTCGTCTTCTACTATCAGTATGTTGTAATCACTCATCCTGTTCTCTCTGGCTTTCGCATTCCGGAGTTGTCCAGGTTATTCTCCAGAACGCCCCGGATGTTCTTTCAAGCTCTATCTTGCCTTCCAGCTGTCCCTCTACGAGTTCGCGTACCAGCAGAAGCCCGAGGGTGGGGGATTTATCCCAGTCCACCTTGCCCTTGAACCCGACTCCGTTATCGTGAATCCAGAGTTCATAGCGCTGCCCGTCCACATCAATGAGCTGGATGCCTATGGTGCCGGAGGCACGGTCAGGGAAGGCGTATTTGAGACTGTTCGAGACAAGTTCCGTCACGATAAGGCCGCACGCAATGGCGTCTTCCACGGAAAGGACGACATTGTCCGCCTTTATGGAGACCTTCACATTCTGGTCGCGCCGGTACATGTCGGAGAGGTATTGCACCAGCTTTTCCGCGTAGGTCTGAAAATCTATGTGGGCGATGGTGTCCGACTGGTAGAGCAGCTCGTGAACCAGCGCAATGGATTGCACCCTGCTGCCGGCGGTGTTGAATGCCTCAAGGGTTTCCTGATTATGCAGCTTGTTCTGCTGCAGGAGCAGCATGCTGGAGATGACCTGCAGGTTGTTCTTGACCCTGTGGTGAATTTCTCTGAGCAGCAGTTCTTTTTCTTCAAGGGTCTTCTGGATGATTCTGCGGTCTTCTTTCTGCTCCAGAATGACCATTTCAAGGTCTCTTTTCGACTGGTCGAGCGAAAGGTTGAACTGGTTGATCCTTTCATATTGCATCGTGTGGTTCTGCATGACGAGCATGACGCAGACCACGACACCGCAGCCGATGAGGATGAAATAGATGAAGACATTGATGAGGTGGTTTCTGGGATCGGCGTAATGGCGTGCAATGTCCGGCAGGGCGAGTTCTGCGCAGAACAGGCCGGAGACGACAAGTATGACAAAGGCTATGATGGAGTATTTGCGCCAGCCTTCGAGAATCATTGAAATGGTGACAATAAAATGCAGCGCAATAAGGGGGGCAACACCGGCCACGCCACCATACATGAACCACGACTGCAGCAGAATGGCCAGCTCAAGCAGAACATAGTATATGGTGTAGTCTCTGTAATCGCCGGTTTCCCGCGATTTTCCGTAGAGCCAGAAATAGGCAACCGTGACCGACAGGCCGAAGGCAAAATTGTTTTCCCGTCTTCCCTGTCCGAGAAAGGTATCTGCACAGAAGATCAGGAGCGAGGTGAGAATGCCGGAAAAGGTGATGGCATTAAATATCTGGCTGGGCAGGGAAAATTCGCGAGAAGAGCCCAGTATGATCTCTAAAAGGCTCTCATCTTTGTCTTTGGACTTCATGTCTGCGTCAGACAATGTTGTGCTCCTGTGTATGAATCTCCATTCCGTGCGCACGCCTGCGGGCTGCTTATTATCAGTATTGCCTTGGACACACAGGTGTTGTCCAGCCTGTCAGGCAAGGCATACCCGTCATGTCGCCAGAAACCTGAGCGCGGTGCATCAGCGGCCGCCCCGTATGGTACGGGACTTCCGGATGCCTGTCTGGCGATTCCGCTCAAGGCGGTCGCTGGGTGACGGATACTGAGTGTGTTTGCGCCGGCTAGCGTGTTGAATGGAGATACGGCTGCGTTTTCAGGTTAGGGCAAAGCGGACGGAGTTCCGTCTGCGGCTCGATACAATGCCGAATGCACGCCGTGCCCCCACGCCGCCGCGGAATATATAGCAAGTCGGGAGGGTGAGAGCAACCACTCATGAAAAGTATGGCGGTGTGATATCGGCTTCCCGGTAAGGTTGCAGGCAAGAGGAGGTATTATTGGGGCAAGGGCAGGGGGCTTGTGTTCCGCCTGTCTTCCCAAAAGACAAAAGCCCCATGGTCTGGGGCTTTGCAGTCATTGGCGGAAGCGTATAGGAGTCGAACCTACCGGGGACATCTCTGCCACCCCACCGGTTTTGAAGACCGGGCGCAACACCGGTTACGAAACGCTTCCTTCCGGTGTATTGAGGAAAACCTCAAGGGTCGGGAATGTCTAGCAGGTTTTATAATAACCGGCAAGCGACTTGCGCGATTTGCCTGCAGCTGGGCTAGCTGTTTGAGAATTCAAAAAAAATCGGTATTCTTCTCATTGTCAAATGGCGAGCTACGCCTTATTAGTAACAATCCAAGCTAAGAAATTGTCCGAAACGAAAATCGGAGGCATAGACTCTTGAATCAGTTTTCACGGAATTTGGTATTGTGGGCCGTCATTTCTATCTTGATGGTGGTCCTGTTCAATCTTTTCAGCCAGCCGCAGACGCCGCAGGGTAAGGTAAGCTATTCCGAATTCCTGCAGATGGTCGATGGTGGCCAGCTGGCAGAAGTGGACATCCAGGGTCAGAAACTTTCGGCCAAGCAGCAGGATGGTTCCACCATCGTGACGTTTGCCCCCGAAGATCCTCAGCTGGTTGAACGTCTTCTCTCGCACGGTGTTCGTGTAAACGCACAGCCGCAGGAAGATGCTCCCTGGTACATGACTCTGCTTGTATCGTGGTTCCCCATGCTGCTGCTTATCGGCGTGTGGGTGTTCTTCATGCGCCAGATGCAGGGTGGGGGCGGAAAGGCCATGTCCTTTGGCCGTTCCCGTGCGCGTCTTGTCTCGCAGGAGCAGACCCGCGTCACCTTTGAGGACGTGGCAGGCGTGGATGAAGCCAAGGAAGAACTCACTGAAGTGGTGGACTTCCTTTCCAACCCCAAGAAATTTACCCGCCTCGGCGGCCGCATCCCCAAGGGTGTGCTGCTTGTAGGCCCTCCCGGTACCGGTAAGACCCTTCTGGCCCGCGCCGTTGCCGGTGAAGCCGGTGTGCCTTTCTTCTCCATTTCCGGCTCCGACTTCGTGGAAATGTTCGTGGGCGTGGGTGCTTCCCGTGTGCGCGACCTGTTCGTGCAGGGCAAGAAGAATGCCCCCTGTCTGATCTTCATTGACGAAATCGATGCCGTGGGCCGTCAGCGCGGTGCCGGTCTCGGTGGTGGTCATGACGAACGCGAGCAGACCCTGAACCAGCTGCTGGTGGAAATGGACGGCTTTGAATCCAACGAGGGTGTTATCCTTATCGCCGCGACCAACCGTCCCGACGTTCTGGACCCCGCGTTGCTGCGCCCCGGTCGTTTTGACCGTCAGGTGGTGGTTCCCACTCCCGACCTGAAGGGCCGCAAGCATATTCTCGAAGTGCATGCCAAGCGCACCCCCCTTGCCAAGGACGTGAACATGGAAGTTCTGGCAAAGGGCACCCCCGGTTTCTCCGGTGCCGACCTTGAGAACCTTGTGAACGAAGCAGCCCTGCAGGCTGCCAAGATCAACAAGGATCAGGTCAACATGTACGATTTTGAAATGGCCAAGGACAAGATCCTCATGGGTAAGGAACGCCGCAGCCTCGTGATGAGCGATCATGAGAAGCGCGTTACCGCCTACCATGAAGGTGGTCATGCCCTTACCGCCATCCTGCTTCCGGAAACCGACCCCGTGCACAAGGTATCCATCATTCCCAGAGGCCGTGCCCTCGGCGTGACCATGCAGTTGCCGGAAGGCGACCGTCATGGCTACTCCCGCACCTATCTGGAGAACAGCCTTATCGTGTTCCTCGGTGGTCGTGTGGCGGAAGAGCTCATCTTCAACGAAATCACCACCGGTGCCGGTAACGACATCGAGCGCGCTACCAAGATGGCCCGCAAGATGGTGTGCGAATGGGGTATGTCCGATGCCATCGGCCCCATGAACATCGGTGAGCAGGGCGAAGAAGTCTTCATCGGCCGCGAATGGGCGCATTCCCGTAATTACAGCGAAGAAACCGCACGCCTTGTGGATGCGGAAGTGAAGCGTATTATGGAAGAAGCCCGTCAGCGTGCCCGCCAGCTGCTTGAAGCAAACATCGACGGGCTGCACAAGATCGCCGATGCGCTGCTTGAGCGTGAAACCATCAGCGGTGGGGATATCGACCTGCTTCTGGCCGGAAAGGAACTTCCCCCTGCCGAAGTTGTGGCGGCTCCCGCTACCCCTGAGCCTGAGCGCGACACCTTCGCCAAGGCTGCTGCCGCATACCGCGACACGCAGGCTTCCGGTTCCCGCCCCGTGGCATCGCCCGCGGCGGAACGCGACAAGACCTCCCGCGGCGGAGACTTTACCCTTGAGGAAGAGTCGCCGCAGGATAAGGACAACAGCGAGGACGGAGAAAAGCGTTGATGCTCTCCCCGGTAGAATGGAAAATCAGAGGGGGCAGGTCGTTAGGCCCTGCCCCCTTTCTCGTATTCGGCATCGTGAATGTGACCCCCGATTCCTTTCATGACGGGGGGCAGTACATGCAGCTTGAGCAGGCCCTTGCACACGGCAGGGCGCAGGCAGAAGCCGGTGCTCATGTGCTGGATATCGGCGGCGAATCTTCCCGTCCCTTTGCTGCTCCCGTGCCTTTGGAAGAGGAGCTGGCAAGGGTGGTGCCGGTGGTTGAAGGGCTTGGTAATCTGCAATGCGCAAACGGTATGCCGTGGGCACTTTCCGTGGATACCTACAAGGCAGGAACTGCTGCCGCCGTGCTGGAGGCAGGAGCCGAGATCATAAACGACATTTCAGCTTTTGCCTTTGACCCGGCTCTGCTTGATGTGGTGGCGCAATACAAGCCCGGATATATTCTCATGCACAGCCTTGGCAGACCCACCGAGATGCAGAAGGCACCTGAATATGAAAATGTGGTTGAGGAAATTCTGGACTTTTTCGAGAAAAAACTGAAAGAATTAACCACAGCGGGCGTACCGGAAAACAGAATAATGCTCGACCCCGGCGTGGGGTTTGGCAAGACGCTGGAACACAACCTCGCAATTTTGCGGGGCATGGACAGGTTCGCTTCGCTTGGCCTGCCTCTTATGGCAGGAATATCCAACAAATCCATGTTCGGCATGCTGTGCAATGCCCCTGCGGGGCAGCGACAGAATGCCACTCAGGCTGCCACAGCCATTCTGGCCGCACGCGGCGTGTTTGCCCACAGGGTACACGACGTGGCAATGACGGTGCAGACGCTGCAGGTGGCGCAGGCTTTGGCAGTGTAGGGATGCTTGGCAACGGATAACGATTAACATACCCGAGGGGCGGCTGCGGTATGCTGCAGATTGGCGATATAAGTGTCGGCTGGCGCGATATAGTGGATATCGGGCTGGTCACCCTGCTTTTCTATCGGATAATTCTGATGGTCAAAGGCACGCGCGCCGTCTCGGCCATTTACGGGCTTCTGCTTGTTCTGGTGGTCTATTTCGTTTCCGAAGAAGTAGGTTTGTATACCCTGCATTGGCTGCTCGCCAACTTCCTCAGTTCCATATTTCTGGTCATCATCGTGCTGTTCCAGCGCGATATACGCAGGGCGCTCACCGAAATGGGCGCGCGTGGTTTCTGGCGTAAAAAGGTGGTTGAAGACGACCTGCTCAACGAGGTGGTGGGTGCGGTTCTCAGCATGGCCCAGCGCCGTGTGGGTGCGCTGGTGGTGCTTGAACGCAACGTGCCGCTTGGTGATACCGTTGAGCGCGGCATTCCCCTTGAAGCCAAGGTGACCAAGGAACTGCTCATTTCCATTTTCCAGACGTCCACTCCGCTGCATGACGGAGCCGTAGTGGTCCGTGGTGGCAGGCTTGCCGCGGCAGGGTGTATTCTGCCGCTTGCTGTTTCGCCGCAGGACCGTCCTGAATATGGCACGCGCCACCGTGCCGCCATGGGCATAACCGAAGAGAGTGATGCCGTGGCCGTAGTGGTTTCGGAAGAGCGCGGGGCGGTTACCGTATCCATCGGCGGCAAGCTGACAACGGCGCTGGACGCCACGAGACTCAAGCGCGTGCTGCGCAATGCTCTGGAGCGATGATCATGCGCGGAAACTGGCAATATTTCCTGCTTGCCCTGCTTATGTCATGCACCCTGTGGTACATGGTCTCCGGCCGTGAGGAAGTGGAGGCATGGACCACCTTGCGCATTGAAATGAAGGGCATGCCTTCCAATCTGGTCATCATGAACGGCCTTGAGCCGACCGTTGACGTGCGCGTGCGTGCCCCCAAGGGCCTTCTCAGAGGCCTCAGTGAACGCAGCCTTGCCTATTCGCTCGATCTTTCCACCCTTACTCCGGGGCTGAACGTCATCAACATTTTGCCGGAGCATGTACCGCTTGGTAATGCCTATGAAGTGGTGGAGATGCGTCCTTCCAGACTCGCGCTGAATGTGGATGCCATAGAAACCCGCGAGGTTCCCGTACGCATCCAGTTTGCCGGTGCGCTGCCTCCGGATATCCGCGTTTCGCGCTCTACCTCGTCACCTGAAATGGTCAGCCTGCGTGGTGCCTCCACCCTGCTGGCCAAGGTGAAGCAGGTGGACGTGATAGCCACCGTGCCGGAAGTCACAGAAGCCGGAGTAGTGGAGGTGACAGGTGTTGTTGACCCGCTGGACGGCCTTGAGGCGAATCCGCCGCAGGTCAAGGTGGGCATGTTGCTTGGCATCAAGACCGTTTCGAAGACGGTGACCCGCAACGTGGAAATTAATGCGCCGGAAGGAGTGAAGGTGTCGGTCAAGTCGCGCAAGGTGAACCTGCGGCTTGAAGTGCCGGAATCCAGAAGCCGGAACGAAGGTCTGTTTGATGAAGTGCGTGTGGAACTGGTTGTTCCGGAATCGCTTGAACCCGGTGCGCATACGCTGCCGTACAGGCTGTATCTGCCGGAAGGTGTATGGCTTAAATCTGCCGAGCCCAGCACCCTTACAGTGACAATTGGCAACAGATAGCGTAGTGCTCCGCTGCCGCGTGTCTGCTGCGCGCCGAAGCCGGAAGTGGTCCGGCTGCGAGATTTTTCAATGAGGATATGAACTGATGGGAAAACGGCTGTTTGGTACTGACGGACTGCGCGGTCAGGTGAATGTGTATCCTATGGTTCCCGATGTCGCTTTGCGTCTGGGGCTTGCTGCGGGCACCTTTTTCCGGAACGGGAAGAAGCGTCACCGTGTGGTGATTGGCAAGGATACCCGCCTTTCCGGATATATTTTCGAAACGGCTCTTACCTCCGGCCTCTGCGCCGCAGGCATGGATGTCTTTCTCGTTGGGCCGCTGCCCACTCCCGCCATTGCCTTTCTTACCCGCAATATGCGCGCGGACCTTGGCGTTGTTATTTCCGCATCGCACAATCCGTTCATGGATAACGGCATAAAGTTCTTCGACAGGCAGGGCTTCAAGCTGCCTGACGAGTCGGAAGACGCCATCACCGACATGGTCCTCAACATGGACCACAAGTGGGATTACCCCGCTCCCGAGCGGGTAGGGCGCGCATATCGCATCGAAGACGCTCCCGGCCGTTATATTGTCTATCTGAAGAACAGCTTCCCCAGTCACCTCACGCTGGACGGTATGCGTATCGTGCTTGACTGCGCGCATGGCGCAAACTATCGCGTTGCCCCCCTTGCCCTTGAAGAGCTGGGTGCAGATGTCATCAAGATCGGTGTTTCGCCCGACGGTGTGAACATCAACCAGCAGTGCGGATCGCTGTATCCGGGTGTTGCTGCCGAAAAGGTGGTGGAGCACCGGGCCGACATCGGCCTTGCGCTTGATGGTGATGCCGACCGTCTCATCGTGGTGGATGAAAAGGGGCAGGTGCTTGATGGTGACCAGATCATGGCCATCTGCGCTCTGGACATGATGGAGCGTGGTGTGCTGCCCAACAACACGCTGGTTTCCACGGTCATGAGCAACATGGCTCTGGAAGTGTTCATGAAGGAACGTGGTGGCAATCTGCTGCGAACCTCCGTGGGCGACCGGTACGTGGTGGAGGCCATGCGCCGCGAAGGCGCCGCCATGGGCGGTGAACAGTCCGGGCATCTTATTTTCATGAATTACGGTACCACCGGTGACGGCCTGCTTGCGGCTCTGCAGCTTTTGCGTATCATGAAGGAAAGGGACAAGCCTCTTTCCGAGCTTGCCGGTCTGCTGCAGCTGTTCCCGCAGGAATTGATCAATGTGCATGTGCGCAGGAAAATTCCCTTTGAACATAGCCCCGAGCTCATGGCCGCCAAGGCCAAGGTGGAGAACGAACTGGGCGACAGAGGGCGCGTGCTGCTGCGATATTCCGGAACTGAGGCTGTGTGCCGAGTCATGGTGGAAGGTGAGCACCCCGAACAGGTGAGCCGCCTTGCCTCCTATCTGGCAGAGGCTGTGCAGGCAAATTTGAAGTAGTATCGACTGGCATTCGATATCCCGCAAAGGAGAGCGCTGAATGAATATCCGCAAGGTTGTGATTCCCGTTGCCGGCTGGGGCACCCGTTCGCTGCCTGCCACCAAGAATATCCCCAAGGAAATGCTGCCCGTCTATAACAAGCCTGCGGTGCAGTATGTCGTGGAAGAGGCTATCCGCTCCGGCATGAGCGATACGGTTTTTGTTACCAACCGCGACAAGAAGATCATTGAGGATCATTTCGATCACAACCTGCAGCTTGAGGGTGTGCTGGAACGTGCCGGAAAAACGGCCATGCTGCAGACCATCCGTGAAGTGGCGAGCATGGTGAACATCATTTCCATCCGCCAGAAGCAGCAGCTCGGGCTTGGTCATGCGGTGCTGTGCGCAAAGCATGTCATAAGTGAAGAGGCCTTTGGCGTTATGGTGGGTGACGACCTCATGTTCGGCATGGAACCGGGCCTTAAGCAGCTGTTGGATGTTGCCATTGCAGAGCGTCTGCCCGTGGTCGGCGTCATGGAAGTTGAGCCGGACAAGGTAAGCCGTTACGGCATTGTCGCAGGTGAGGAGATCGCTCCCGGTACCTACCGCGTTACCGATCTTGTGGAAAAGCCTGCCGCCAACAAGGCTCCTTCACGGCTGGCCATAGTCGGGCGCTATATCCTGACGCAGGATATCTTCCCTGCGCTTGAGAATACTCCTCCCGGTGCCGGTGGAGAAATTCAGCTTACCGACGCCCTGAAGACCCTTGCCACCGGTCGCGGCCTGCTTGCCGTGAAGATGCGCGGTATGCGCTTTGACGTGGGCGACTGGGCAGAGTATCTTACTGCCAACATCTACTTTGCCTTGCAGGATGAAGAGATCCGGGATGATCTGGTAAAACAGCTCAAACCGCTTCTGCCCTGGAAATGTTGATACGAGCGGGCGGTCCTGACGGCCGCCCGCTTTTTTTCCGGTCTGTGGATTCGTTTTCAGTATCTGCAGACTTTTCGTTTTTTTCTTTTGCCCGGTGAGTCTGCATGTCCACGTCTCTTTCCATAGCCTTGCTCAGTCCCCCCTATACCAACCTGACATACGCCCGTCCGGCATGGCTGCCCGGTTCGTTATGGCAGGCAGGCATGCGCGTTGCCGTGCCGCTGGGAAAGGCCGGAGGATTGCGGGTGGGGGTCATCATGGATGCCGTTGCACCGCAGGCCCCTGAGGGAATAGAGGTCAAGGAGGCCATGTGGCCCCTTGAACGCATGCCTCTTCTCACGCCGGAATATCTTGAAATGGTACGCCAGCTTGCGGTGCGGCATCTCCTGTCTCCGGGAGAGGTGCTTGGCAGCCTGCTCCCCGCAGGGCTGCGCACATCACAAGTGCGCCTGCGCGTGCTTGGGAGCGGCAAGCCGAGAACGCTGTACCTGAAAGAAGTTGCGAAGACATCTCTTGCCGAGCGCACGCATCTGGGGGAGGCGTGGGCCGCGGGCAATGTGGAAGTGCTTGATGCGGCCTTTGATGCAGAGGTGCAGGAGGTCTGCGTGGTGACGCAGGACCCGCCCTGGCCCGTGCGGCCTTCCGCCAAGCGGCAGATCGAGGTGCTGGAATATCTGTGGGAAAACGGGGCTGTGTCCCGCAAGACACTGATTGGTCAGTGCGGGGCTCAGGCTTCGCAGGCACTCAATGCTCTAGCCGAACGGGGGCTTGTGGCTGTGGGGCCGCTGGAAACCTTATCCTCTCTGGCCTGCTCCTGTCCGGTGCAGGACGGGGACGACGCTGATGGGCAGCTTCCCCTGCACGATGCCGGATTTGAACTGACCCCTGCCCAGCAGGAAGCCGTGGACGGATTCACTGCCGCACTGGATTCCGGGTTCCCTGAAACCAGATTGCTCTACGGCATAACGGGCAGCGGCAAGACTGCCGTCTACCTTGAGCTGGCCGCCAGAACACTGCAGCGGGGAAAATCCGTTCTGCTGCTTGCGCCGGAAGTGGCCCTTGCCTGCAAACTTGAGCGGGCGGTGCGCGCCAGTCTTGCGGGCAGCGATGTATTTCTGTTCCATGGGTATCAATCCGCAGCGGAGAGGGAGCGTACGTTCAGGGAACTTGCCGTACGCGAAACCCCCTGCATCATCATAGGCACACGGTCCGCCCTGTTTCTGCCTGTACCGAAGCTTGGTGCTCTCGTTCTTGATGAGGAACACGACGGTTCCTTCAAACAGGATGAGCGGCTTGTCTATCAGGCCAAGGAAGTTGCCCATTTTCGCATGCAGCAGGTGAAAGGGCTGCTTGTGCTTGGTTCGGCCACCCCGGATATCAAGACCTTTCACGCAGCGCGGCAGGGGCTTATTCCTCTTGCCCGGCTTGCGGAACGGGTGGGTGGCGGAACACTGCCTGATGTTGAACTTGTTGACATAAAGGGACTTTCTCCTTCAGATGGCCTGCTTGCCCCGCAGAGCCTTGCCGCGCTCAAGGAAGTGGTAGCAAAGGGAGAGCAGGCCGTTATCCTGCTGAACCGTCGTGGATATGCGCCGCTCATGTACTGCCTTGACTGCGGCACCGTGGCCCGTTGCCCGCATTGCGAGATCGGCCTGACCTACCATAAGGGGCGTGAGCGGCTTGTCTGCCATTATTGCGGATATGCCACTCCCTATCCGGTGACCTGCTCTTCATGCAAAGGATTGCATTATCTGCCCATGGGCGAGGGACCGGAGAAGTTGGAGGAAGGACTGGTTCATGCGCTGCCGCCCGGAACGAAGGTTCTTCGACTGGACAGGGATTCAACTCGGCGTCCGGGCCGGATGGACGCCATACTGGAAGCATTCGGCAAGGGAGAGGCACAGGTGCTGGTGGGAACGCAGATGCTTTCCAAGGGGCATCATTTTCCCAACGTTACCCTTGCCATAGTTGCTGACGGT
>JBKEAK010000154.1:0-8486 GCA_047972125.1 Halodesulfovibrio sp. | reverse complement strand
ATTGCGCAATATTCCCCACTGCTGCCTCCCGTAGGAGTCTGGGCCGTGTTCCAGTCCCAGTGTGGCAGGCCACCCTCTCAGGCCTTCTACTCATCGTTGCCACGGTAGGCCGTTACCCTACCGTCTAGCTAATGAGACGCGGACTCATCCATTGGCAGTAGCTTGCAAGCAGAGGCCACCTTTAACGTTGCCTTATTATCCAGTATTATCAGTCGTTTCCAACAGTTATTCCGAACCAATGGGTAGATTATCCACGCGTTACTCACCCGTGCGCCACTGTACTCATTCCCGAAGGAACTTTCTCGTTCGACTTGCATGTGTTAGGCACGCCGCCAGCGTTCAATCTGAGCCAGAATCAAACTCTCCAGTTCAAATCTGTGTCTTCATGACTAAGGGGGCTAATTCCCTTAATCACGCTAGCTGATATCTTTCTGTCCAACTCGCTATTTAATTGTCAAAGAACCTCAAGTTCCGCCGATTTTTTAACCGACAGGGCCGCTCGCTTTCAGCAAGCGCGAGAAGGCGTTGTGCACCTTTCTCTTTCCCGTGTCAACCACTTTCTGATTTTTTCTTTCAAGCGGCTTCGTGTCATTCGGCTGTAAAAAGAACTGCTCCGCGGCAACACATGAGATCCTTTCGGCCTCGTTTTCAGTGCTGTCCGTCGAAGCGAGAGCGGTTCTATGCAAAACCACCCCACTCGTCAACCAGTTTTTCAACTTTTTTCACATCGCCATCTCAACACGCTGAAATGATACGGCTTTAAAGTACAAGAAAGGGGCTTGCGCCCCTCTCTTGGTTCGCGTTGCGTCTATCTTATAATAGTAGGGGGCACAACGGAGCCGTCTGCCACCATTGCTTCGATCTGGGCAACGTCCTTGTCGCCACGTCCGGAGAGGTTCACCAGAATGATCTCTTCCTTGCCCAGCGTAGGGGCCAGCTTCATGGCGTGCGCAAGGGCATGCGATGATTCCAGCGCGGGGATGATACCTTCCATACGTGAGAGCATGAAGAAGGCATCCGTTGCTTCCTTGTCGCTGGCGTACACATACTGTGCTCTGCCCGCATCCTTGAGGTAGGCGTGCTCCGGGCCCACGCTGGGATAATCGAGCCCGGCCGAGATGGAATAGACTTCTGCGGGTTCGCCCTGCCCGTCCTTGAGCATATAGGAATTGAAGCCGTGCATCACGCCCGGTTCGCCAAGACAAAGGGTTGCCGCGTGCTGCCCGTATTCGAGTCCGCGCCCTGCAGGTTCCACACCTACAAGCTTTACCCCGGCATCGCCCACAAACTCGGTGAACATGCCGATAGCGTTGGAACCGCCCCCGACGCAGGCAACACAGTAGTCGGGCAGTCGGCCTTCTGCCTCAAGCATCTGCTTTCTGGCTTCACGGCCCACAACAGACTGAAATTCACGCACGATTGCCGGATAGGGATGCGGGCCCACAGCCGAACCGAGAAGATAGAATGTGGTTTCAGCATCCTGCACCCATGCGGCAAGCGCCTCGTCCACTGCTTCCTTGAGGGTTTTCTGCCCGCTCTGCGCCGCAACAACCTTGGCACCCATCATCTGCATGCGGAACACGTTCAACTTCTGACGCTCCACATCCACAGCGCCCATATAGATGGTGCACTCCATGCCCATAAGCGCGGCAGTGGCTGCCGTGGCGACACCATGCTGACCTGCCCCGGTTTCGGCGATGATCTTCTTCTTGCCCATGCGCTTGGCCAGCAAGATCTGCCCGATGGTGTTGTTCACCTTGTGCGCGCCCAGATGGTTAAGGTCTTCACGCTTGAGATAGATCTTCGCCCCGCCGAGTTTCTCGGTCAGGTTGGCGCACAGATACACAGGGGTTTCGCGGCCGGAGAACTGTTTGAGATAGTAATTGTATTCGCGGACGAATTCCGGATCGTTCCGGTACTTTTCAAACGCGGCAGCAAGCTCGTCCAGAATGGGCTTGAGAGGTTCGGGCACGTACTGGCCGCCAAACTCGCCAAAGAAGCCGTCAGCATTGGGAAGGGTAGCAGAAGTAGTCATCGCGGAATCTCCTTTGATGCGGGCAGGTAACCGGCCAATAAAAAAACCGCGGCCAGTCTTTGACTGCCGCGGTTAGCATTAACTTTACGTTGTCCGTTTCACTTTTCGCAAAACAATAACGTCCCCACGGCGCTGTTTACCAGCGCCACCACCAATTGCGAAGAGAAATGAAACAAGCGGGTACGTTTTTCATAGACAATTCACTTACCGCTGTTTTGACAACCTTGTCAAGCCCACCAGAATGGCAACCCGCAAAAACTGCCGTAATATGCTGTTTACATGTTGTTTTTTGCAGCATCAATCATCCTCACAAGCTTCCCGGTTTATATTGCAATTTTGTAAAAACGCACATACATATTGAAGCGCAGTTGTGAGCACCTGCTGCCGAAACCGCCATTTCCGGCATGTGGGCGCGCACGGGGAAAGGGCGTGCAATCCTGTTTCGCGTTGGTTGCACGTTTTTGCAAACCATAAGGCCATCCAAAGGGAGTGTGACATCCATGAAAAAGGCGCTTCTCGTAGCCCTTGCGTTACTCGTTCTGACCCTCTCTTCCATGCCGGCCGCTGCCGGATACAAGGAAGAGTACAAGCTCAGTGTGGTTCCGGGTGCGACTTCCGGGTGGGGGCTTTCCGCCACGTATTTTGCGGATCTTGTGGCGAAGAAGACCGACGGACGCATCGTCATCAAACCGTATTTCTCCAGCCAGTTGCTGGCAGGCAAGCAGACTTCGGAATTTCTCATGGTGCGAAACGGCGCCATTGACTTCGCCCTTGCCTCCACCATCAACTGGTCTCCCCAGATCAAGGAACTGAACTTGCCCGCCCTGCCCTTCATGCTCGCCATGGAGCCGGACCGTTACAAGGCGCTGGACGCCATTGAAGCAGGCAAGGCTGGCAAGATGATGATCGATGCCATCGAAAAGAAGGGCGTGAAGGTCATCGGCTGGAGTGAAAACGGCTTCCGCGAGCTGACCAACAGCAAGCGTCCCGTTGCCACCCCCGCAGACCTGAAGGACCTGAAGATTCGCGTTGTGGGCAGCCCCATCTTCATCGACGCCTTCAAGGAGCTGGGTGCCAACCCCGTGAACATGAACTGGGCAGAAGCCACCACCGGCTTTCAGCAGGGCGTTGTGGACGGGCAGGAAAACCCGGTCAACGGCATCTGTATTCCCGTCAAAATCTGGAACTACCACAAATATCTGACCAACTGGCATTACCTGATCGACCCGCTGCTCCTTGGCGTAAACCCCAAGGTGTGGGCTTCCTTCAGCCCCGAAGACCAGAAGATTCTTCTGGAGTGCGCCGCAGAAGCCGGCCTGTACAGCAAGGCCATTGCCCGCCTCGGCATGGATAACGGCGAATCGCTTGCCTACCTCAAGAGCATCAACATGGTGCCCGAGATTGCCGATCCCTTCGGCTTTCTGGCCGGCAACGGCATGACCGTTATCCAGCTTACTCCCGAGCAGACCAAGGCATTTTATGATGCCACCGCCCCTGTGCGCGAACGCTGGATTCCGCAGATAGGCGAAGAACTGGTCAAGGCCGCAGAAGCCGACATGGCTTCCGTCCGCCAGTAAGCGACCTGAACGGGGCGGGAGCATGCCTTCCGCCCCTTTGCCTGTATGCGCGCCGCGCTGTTGACCGAAGGGCTTTGCCCGCGTTTGAGGATTTGAAGCATGATCAGATTCATATGCAACCGGTTCGAGGAACTGCTCGGATCGGTTCTGCTGCTTGTGATGGTGAGCATTGCCTTTATCAATGTAATCACCCGTTATTGCATAAAAATGTCCCTCGCATGGACCGAGGAAATCACCGTAAACCTGTTTGTCTGGGTGGTGCTGCTGGGCACATCGTTCGCCTTTCGCAAAGACAGCCACCTCGGCGTGACCATGTTTTACGACGCCATGCCCAAATGGGCACAGCGCCTGTGCTATGTGGTCTTTCTTGCAGCATCGCTGGGCTTTTTCGGCGTGCTCTTCTACCTGGGCCTGACCGAGGTGCGGGACGAGATTGACCTTGAGGTCACCACCGAATCCCTCGCCATTCCCGTATGGTGGTACACCATTGCCACCCCGGCCTTTTCTCTGCTGATCATCATCCGCATACTCCAGCGTGCGTGGCACGACTGGCGCAGCGGCAATATTTAGGGGACACCATGGAAGCTCTGCTGCACGATCCGGCCCTCTGGGCCATGTTGCTTTTCGTGATTCCCCTGCTGTTGCGCGTTCCCATTGCCGTGGCACTCGGCGGTGCCGCCCTTGCCGTGGCATGGAACTGGGACCTGGGCTACGAAATGCTTTCGTACAACTTCTACGCCGGTGTGGCCAAATTTCCGCTGCTGGCCATACCCTTCTTCATTCTCGCCGGCATCATCATGGAAAAGGCGGGCATTGCCGCACGCATTGTGGACCTGATGAAGGCGCTGGTGGGTTCCATGACCGGCGGGCTGGCCATAGCCACCGTGGCCGTTGCCACATTCTGGGGAGCTGTCAGCGGCTCCGGCCCTGCAACAGTGGCGGCGCTGGGGCTCATACTCATTCCCGGCATGGCCTGTGCCGGATACAACAAGCCCTTTGCCACGGCTGTGGTTTCCGTAACCTCCGGCCTAGCCATTGTCATTCCGCCGAGCATTGCCTTTATCGTATACGGGGGCGTTGCCAACGTCTCCGTTCCGGCCCTGTTCGCCGCCGGTTTCATACCCGGTATCGTAGTGGCGCTGTGCATTGTCACGGCAGTCTGGATCATCAGCCACAAGCACGGCTACCGCGGCACCTGCGAGCCGGATGCTCCCTCCGTGGGCAAGGCTTTCCGCCGCGCCTTCTGGGGCGTCATGACGCCGGTCATCATTCTCGGCGGCATATACGGCGGGGTGTTCACCCCCACGGAAGCTGCTGCCGTGGCCGTTTTCTACGGTCTGTTCGTGGGTATTTTCATCTACAGAACTATCACTTCGGTCAGCGAGCTCTTCGAGATATTCGCGGCAACGGTACACGGCACGGCCGTGGTGATGATCGTGGTAACCTGCGCCGGATTGTTTTCGTGGGTCGGTTCCACCGTGGGGCTTATCGAAAAGGCATCGTCGGTACTGCTGGGCATTTCGCAAAACCAGTGGATCATTCTGTTCATGATCAACATCATTCTGCTGCTGGCGGGCATGGTGCTGGATGCCATATCCATCTACTACGTCTTCCTGCCCATCATGCTGCCGCTGATCAAGCACTTCAGTTGGGACCCCATCTGGTTCGGGGTGATGATGACCATAAACCTTGCCATTGGGCAGGTGACGCCTCCTGTCGCCGTGAACCTGTACGTGGGGGCCAACATATCGGGCCTGACCATAGAAGAGATAAGCAAGCCTGCCCTGCCGCTCATTCTGGCGGCGCTCATCGCGCTGGCCATTGTGGTGGCGTTTCCGTCGCTGTCCACGTTCATGCCCGCCCTGCTGGGGCTGAGCGGCTAACGAAGCTGGGCGATAAGCAGGAAAAGAACATACTGAAAAGGCCGGGGGATCGCTCCTCCGGCCTTCAGACTGCTGATAAAGTCATTTCTGGTATATTTTGGCTCCGCCGGGCAGGAACCTAACGTTCCTGCACCTCGTATAAGCGATGAAAATCCGTTTTTGGACTTCAGCCCCGGCTTAATGGGAACGCGGGTGTGCTGAAAACGAAGGTTTGTCTTTACCCTGAAGGCCGGATGATCATTCCTCCGGCCTTGTTTTTCCAAAAGGCTCTGCCTTGGCAGAAATCATTCCGGAAACGGAACACCCCGGCGCAGCAGATCCTCATAGCATTCCGGATTCTTGCTGCAGGTATCTGCAAGCATGGAGATGTAGGCAATATTGCCCTCGATGGCACTTTGATACAGGTCTTCGTCCACGCCCCAGCGCTCCCTGAAATGGCTGCGCATATGCACATTCAGCCCGTGCAACCCGCCTTCCAGCCGGCTCTTCGCCACGTTGGAGTAAAACGCCTCCGTCTGCATCACAAGTTCCAGCTCGGACGCAAAACCGGGCAGCTGCGCTTCCTCGAATTCAAGAAACAGCAGACGCAGCTTTTCAAGATAGGTTCTGTCCGCAATCTGCGCTACAAGGTCGGCCGTACCTATCACCCTTCCCAGCATGCCTGCCTCTTCCGAGGCAAAAGCCAGTTCATCAGGCGACTTGGCCAGAATGGTGCAGCGGATCATGTCCGCGCAGTCACGGATTTCTTCCGGGGCATAATTCCGCGCAGCCAGATACCGCTTCATGAAGCCGACACTGCGCTCCTCATGCCCCACGGTGTATTTGGCACCCGTGCCGTCTAAGTCGCCCACTTCCTGTATGAGGCCCACATCATGAAAATAGGCGGCCTGCACACAGAGCATGAAACCGCGTGCAGAGAATGTGCTTCTGCCGTCCAGCACACATCCGTGCAGCAGACGCGCCGTGGCCAGAACCACCGAACAGGTGTGTTCCAGATTGTGGTATTTGGCTGTGCTCCTCCGGTAGCCCGGATACTGCCCGCCAAACAGGCGCACCACATCGGCATGAACAGCCGTCAGCTCTTCGCATATCTCATCCAGCCCGAGCAACGCTGCGATATGCAGGACTTCTCCCAGCACGTCGTTACCGTCCTTCGGATCGATGAAATCGTAAAGATGCTTGCTTGTTCTTTCCATGCGCTGCCTCACAGCCGTTTGATATCCCTGCAAGAGTACACTTTTTGGCACCATTGCGCCATTGCTTAGTTCTTCACCACGGGCCGGGGATAACAAAAAAGTCCCCGCACAAGGCGGGGACAGTACAAACTCAGAACATCAACAACATCATTTGATCATGGAAAGCAGCGCGTGCACCGCGGCGGCTGATCCACCCTGACGCTGCGAAAGCCACTCGGCAAACTGCCCCTGAACTTTATCACGCGGAGCGGGGCGCTTGAGATTGCGCAGCAACTGTTCAAACACCTCTTCCGTATCTGCGGCAACATGCACCATCTTTTCATCAATAAGCCCTGCCGCCCAGGCAAAGTTGCCGTAGGAAGGGCCGATGACAGGATTGATGCCGAACGCAAGCGGCTCAAGGAAGTTCTGCCCGCCAAGCGGAGCAAGACTGCCCCCCACGAACACGGCGCGGGAAAGCGCATACACGTGGTTCAGCTCGCCGAACTCGTCCCACAGAATTACGGTTCCCGGTGCGGGCGGGGCATCGGCGGCACTGCGGCGCACCATGGGAATACCTTCGCGGCGCAGCCACGCCTCCCACGACACCACGCGTTCCATATGGCGCGGAATAAGGGCGATGCTGGTCTTGGGGCGTGCCTCACGCAGCTTGCGGATGAGCGCCTGCACCTCTGCCTCTTCTTCCATGCGCACAGAACCGAGGGTCACGAGGGAAGTATTTTCCTTGATGACCGTATCCTGCAAGGGGTTGGGCGCAGAAGGGTCAGCAGGCTGCACCCTGTCGAACTTCATGTTGTGCATGACATGCATGCTCTGCTCCCCGAACAGGGAGGCAAATCGCCGCGCATCATTCTCTGAGATGGCAAGCACGGTCTGCGGCCGCAGCCCCTTCCACAAGGAAGGCGTGGCAAGGTATCCGGCAAGGCTGCGCGTGGTCATGCGGCCATTCAGCACGGCCACAGGCACATTGCATTCATCGCTGGCTGCCAGCAGTCCCGGCCACAGTTCCGTTTCCAGCAACACCACGGCGCGGGGGGCGGCAAGGCGCATGGCCTTGCGCATCAGCGCAGGTTTGTCGAAGGGGAAGTAACGCAACTGCAGGTTGAGACGCGGCCTTTCTTCAGCGCACCATGCCTTGGCCCTTTCCAGCACCTCCATCCCCTGCAGCGTGCAGGTGGTGAGCAGCAGGTTGAAGCCCCTGTCCTCTGGCAGATGCCGCAACAGTTCCCAGCTCAGATAGGCTTCTCCCCCCGATGCTGCCTGTACCCACACGTCGGCCTTGGATGCCCAGTCATCGGGAACCAGCCGCTGATGCAGTCCGTGCCGCAAGCGTTTGTTACGCTCAAGCACGGGTCGCAGGAGGGGCCAGAGAGAGCTGTAGGCCTTGAGCAACAGGGAGTTGGAGAAGCTGAGCGTCATGAAACTGCCTTTTAGGATGGACGCTGCGCGGAGGCGAGGCCCAGTTTGATGAGTTCGGCGATAAGATCCTCGAAGCTGTACCCCACGGCTGCGGCTTCCTGCGGCAGCAGGCTGGTCTGCGTCATGCCGGGCAGCGTGTTCACCTCAAGCAGGTGCAGGTTGCCTTCGGGGGCGAGAATGAAATCCGCGCGGCTGTAGCCGGAAAGCCCCAGAGCCCTGTGGGCGGTCAGGGCCATGCGCTGAGCCTCTGCCGTAACCTCTTCGGGAATGGGTGCGGGGCATACCTCGCGGGCTGCTCCCGGCGTATACTTGGCCTTGTAGTCAAAGAAGCCTGCACCGCTTTCCGGCAGAATCAGCACCGGGGGCAAAGCCCTGT
>JBKEAK010000009.1:0-9000 GCA_047972125.1 Halodesulfovibrio sp. | reverse complement strand
CAAGCGTCTCGCCTCCTTGTAAGGCCGCAGGGTTTTCATGCAGCGCACTGATTCTTCCGCTGCGTTCAGCCTTGGCGGAATGAACGACGCGCAACGAACCGAATTCTGGGCATCGCTCGCACTGAGGCATACCTCGCGTCTTGGCCCCCGGACGTGGAAGAAGCTGCTGGAAGTCTATCCCTCTCCCTATTCCGCCGTGTTGGATGTGGCCAACTGGGTGGAACGTGCCGGTGTGTCTGCCCGCATGGTTTCGGAATATCGTTCCGAGCGGTGGCGCGGGCCTGCGCGGGAAGAGTGGAATGCCGCAGGCAAGGCAGGCTGGCGCATCCTTCTGTGGACAGACCCGCGTTATCCCAACCGGCTCAAGGAAATTACCGATCCTCCCATCTTTCTCTATTACATGGGCGATGCGGGCCTGCTCGCAAATCCCGGTGTGGGCGTTGTCGGTTCCCGCCTGTGCTCGCGCGACGGCATTGCCACAACGCGTGACCTGTGCCGCCGTCTTTCCGCCTCGGGGGTTACAACGGTTTCCGGCCTTGCGCGCGGTATAGACAGCGAGGCCCACAAGGCGGCGCTGGAAAGCTGGGGCAGCACCATTGCCGTGCTCGGCACCGGACCGGACTGCATCTATCCGCCGGAAAACGCGAACCTGCACGCCCGCATTTGCGAGGACGGACTGGTCCTTTCCGAATTTCCCCCCGGTACCGTGCCCGAAGCCAGAAATTTTCCCATGCGTAATAGAATCATCAGCGGGCTTTCGCTCGGCGTGCTGGTGGTGGAAGCAGCCAAGCGCAGCGGCAGCCTTATTACTGCGCGCCATGCCCTTGAGCAGGGGCGCGAGGTGTTTGCAGTGCCCGGCAGGGTGCAGGCGCGCACCTCGTCTGGCTGCCACGATCTTATCAGGCAGGGGGCCAAGGCCGTGTTTGCCTGCGATGATGTGCTGGTGGAGATTGCACCGCTCATAGGCATTAACGCGGATGAATGGAAAACACCTGAAGAGGTTACTCCCCGGCAGGGGAACAGCACACCACGTAAGGATTCCGGCAAAGACGGGGCAGGGCGGCAACGCACGGCCAAGGGGACTTCAGGTTCCGCAAGCCACGTGGAGACCCGCCGAACATCCGCTGTATCCCGCATGAAGGCTGGCAATGACATTGCAGCAGATTGTGCTGTGGGGATCGATCTCTTTGACAACGGAGCTGTTACGGGAGAGGAAGAAAGCGTGCATGCTGTAACCGCGCAGTCTCCTTACCTCCGTTGCACGGCTGCAACTCAGGCCACCGAGACATTGACCGACGACATGACTCCTGACGAGCTTGAACTTTTTCGTGCACTCTCGGGGCGGGAGACCATGCACATAGACGACCTGTGTCGCACGCTGGACTGGCAGGCTTCCAAAGCCAGCGCCGTGCTGCTCATGTTGGAAGTGCAGGGGGCTGTGCGCCAGTTGCCAGGCATGCACTACAGCGCTATCGTGTAGCGGATTTTTTCGGGGTTTAGGTAACGCGAATTTTTGACGATATGAGACTATGCAGAAAATACCTGTAAAACTGGCTGCTCCGGGCATGACGCTCGCCAAGGCCGTGGTGCGTGAAGACGGCATCACGCTGGTGGGCGAGGGCGTTGAGCTGTCAGAATCTCTTATAGCCCGTTTCGAACAGTCGGGCATCAGCACCATCACCGTGAAGGGGCATCCTGTCCTGCTGGACGGCCTGCCCGGAAGCACGGACTATGGCAAGCGTGCCGAGCGTCTTGACCAGCTTTTCCGCAAGCATACCGATAATACCTTCATGATGACCTTGAAAAAGGTGCTGTCTCAGTACTTCCGTCTCAAGGCCGCTGCAATTGCCGCCGCCGCTGCCGAAGCTGCGGCTATAGAAGCCGCAGAAGCCGCCGCTGCCGCTGCTGCGGAAGAGGCCGAAGCAAATGGCGAGGCACCCGCCGAGGGGGCCGTGGCCGCAGGTGCAAAGAAGAACGGGGCACAGCAGGGTAAAAACGGTTTCGGCTCGCTGCTCTCCAGAAAGGTGAAGCCATGATGCAGGACATGCGAACCGAGTACAAAGGCCGCGTGCTGGCGGTGAAGAATCTGCCCACGCTGCCCAAGGTGCTGGAAGAGGTGACCCGTCTGATGGAGGACCCCAACACCTCCACGGAGCAGATAGCCAAGGTCATCACTTTTGATCAGGTGCTTTCCGCCAAGGTGCTGAAGATGGTCAATTCGCCCATCTACGGTTTTCCGGGGCGTATCAGTTCCATTCAGCACGCGCTGGTTCTGCTGGGGTTCAACGTTATCCGCGGGCTCATCATCTCTACTTCCGTCTTTGACGACATGAACAAGGCCATGGTGGGCCTGTGGGAACACAGCGTGGGCTGCGCCCTTGCCGCAGGCGAGGTGGCCAAGATGCTCGGGCTGAAAGATCCAGAAGAATATGCCGTTGCGGGTTTGCTGCACGATCTTGGCAAGGTTGTCGCCGCAGTGCAGTTGCCGGAGATAAAGCCGGAACTGGAAAAGCTGGTTGCCACTCAGGACATCACCTTTCTGCAGGCAGAAAAGCAGTTGCTCGGTTTCGGGCACGACCGCGTGAATGCGTGGCTGGCTCTGCACTGGAACCTGCCGCCGAATATTTCCGAAGCCATTTCATACCATCACAGGCCGCTGAGTGCGCAGTTGTATACCAAGTATGCCTGCGTGGTGCACATCGGCAATTTCCTGACTCGCGTGTTCGAATATGGCAACGGCGGCGATGACAATGTGCCCGTGTTTGAACCCCGTGCCATGAAGTTGCTCGGGATCAATCAGCGCATGCTGGAATCGTTGCTGGACAAGCTTTCAGACGCCTTTCTCGAAGTCTCCGATCTTGGATTCAACTAGGACGGTTCATCCATCATATGCACCCGGCCATGACGGAAAACGGCCCCATTCAGGCCTTTCTCATCTCCTCGGATATCAATTTTGTGCGTCAGGTGCAGAATATCTGGCCCGAAGAGGAAATCCACTGGACCATCTTTTCACGCGCGGGGGCAGCAGTGGAGCAGTTGCTCACAGACCCGCCTGCACTTCTCGTGTCGGATTTCGTTCTGCCGGATATGACCGGTGAGGCGCTGGTTGCACTGGTGAAGAGCGAAAACGTGTACAGGCAGGTACCCACCGTGCTGTGCATGCCCCGTGCTGACATGTATGGCGATATCGACTGGTCACAGCAAGAGACGGACGACATTGTGTTTACTCCATTCGAGGATCAGGAATTCAAGGCCCGCGTGGAACTGACCCTGAACCGCATGTCGCGTTCACTGGATGCCAATCCGCTTACCCGCTTACCCGGCAACACCACCATCATTCAGTTCATCAAGGAGCATGTCGAAAAGAAGCGCGACTTCGCGCTGGGGTATGCTGACCTTGATAACTTCAAGGCCTTCAACGACAAATACGGGTTTTCCCGTGGTGACGAAGCGCTGATGATGGCCGCTCGGGTCATTGTGAATACCGTTCGCTCGTTCCATGGCCCTCTGTCTTTTGTGGGGCATGTGGGAGGCGATGATTTTGTCTTTGCCCTGCCGCTGGAAACGGTGGAGGCCGCCTGCAAGCGTCTGGTGGCATCCTTTGATTCCATTGTCCCCAGCTTCTATGATGCGGTAGACAGGGAGCGTGGCAGCATCGTTTCCAAAGACAGGCGCGGCCAGACCCAGACCTTTCCGCTCATGGCCATTTCCATCGCAGTGGTATGCAACCGCAACGGCAGCCTCAAGCACTATGCAGAGGCATCTGCCATTGCCATGCAGTTGAAGAAAAAGGCAAAGGAAGATCCGGGGAGCGTCTATGTCATCGATAAAAGGCAGGCGTAAGGCGCGCGCGGGAGACGACGATTTTCCCAATCGCTCGGCTTCTTCCCGTCCGGCATCTTCCCGCACGGCGCAAGCCGATTTCACCGGGCTTCCGGCATTGCCGGACATGGCGGAAATGTTCATCGGGCATCTGGCCGTGGAAAAGGGCTATTCCGACGCCACGGTGGAAGCATACGCCCGCGACCTGCATCAGTTCGAATCCTACCTTCAGCAGCATGGCGGCACTCTGGATGCGCCGCAGGATATTTCCCGCCACATGGTGCAGGGTTTTCTTGCCGATCTGCACAGACTGAAGATGAACAAGACCTCCATGGGCCGCAAGCTTTCCGCCCTGCGTGGGCTGTTCAGGTACCTTGCGAAGAAGAAGTTCATAACCGTCATTCCCACGGATGGGCTGCGTAATCCCAAGACTGATACCCGGCATCCCAAGGCACTGAACGTGGACCAGACCTTTGCCGTGCTCGACGAGCGCAAGCAGCAGACTGCCGAGGCAACCCGTCACCGGGGGCATGCGCGCGAACAGCTCACCCGTGATCTTGCACTTGCCGAGCTGCTTTATGGTTCTGGGCTGCGTATTTCTGAAGCCCTTGATCTGGATATTGCCGATATTGACCCAGCATCCGGCGTGGTGCGGGTTATGGGTAAGGGCAGCAAGGAACGCATGGTGCCGCTTTCTGACACGGCAAAGTCCGCACTGCAGGCATGGCTGCGGCAGCGTGAGGCGCTTGATGCCTCAGGCCGCGAACCGGCTCTTTTTCTGGGTGCCCGTGGTGGGCGGCTCAACCGCAGGCAGGCTGCCCGTATAGTGGAGGATCTGTGCAAGCGCGTTGGGTTGCCACAGGCGGTATCTCCCCACGGGTTGCGGCATTCTTTTGCCACACACCTGCTTGAGGCAGGGGCGGACATGCGTAGCGTGCAGGAACTCTTGGGGCACGCGCGTCTGACCACAACCCAGCGGTACACCCATCTTAATCTCGCCCGGCTTGTGGAAGTGTATGACAAGGCGCATCCCAAGGCGGCCAAGTCCGGTGAAAAGAAAAAACCCTGATGTGAGTCAGGGCTTTCAATTTAGTGAAAAGGCATTTTGAATTATTTCGCCTCCGGCGGGCAGGGGGATAATCCCCCTGCACCCGATGTAAGCGATACAATCTATTTTTTGACTTCAGCCCCGGCTTTATGAAGCTTGTTTTTCGAGAGACTGGGGTTGGCATCAATTTGAATTTCTGACGTGAGCCAGTTCATTATATGTGAACCGACGGAATTACTCTAAGGAATGGGCGATTCTTCCAGCCCGACCTTGCAGACGCCGTCCAGCGCCCGCAACGTTTCATAGAGCTTTACCCATCCTGCGTCTTCACGTCCTACAAGCCGGAACTTGTAGGTGGTGACTGCGGAGCAGGCATCAACTTCAAATCCCACGGTGTGGGATGTGAAATCCTTGCTTTCCTCAATAATTTTGAGGATATCATTGTGCATCTGCACGTTCTTTCTGAACACCACGGTAAGAATCACCAGCATGATTTTGGGCGGCATGCGCTTCATGAAGGTGGGCAGCAGAAAGAGGACCGCCGAGATGATGGCTGTGGCCATGATGGCCGGAAGGAAAAGTCCGGCACCAACAGCAAGGCCTATGCCGGTAACAAGCCAGAGGCTTGCAGCCGTGGTCAGTCCCCGGACACTGCCTTTGCCTTTTATGATGGCACCGCCGCCCACAAAGCCGATACTGGCGATGGCGTAAGAAGCAATTCTGCCGGGGTCGAGGCGGACAACCGCCTGCGAGTCGAGATGCCTGAACAGTTCCTCCATATACAGCGAAAGCTGCATCATGAGGCAGGCACCAATGGCGACGAGAATGTTGGTTCGAAACCCGGCTGCCTGTCCGCGACGTTCGCGTTCATACCCTATGCACCCGCCCAGAAGCCCTGCCAGAAGCAGGCTGCCGAGGTGTTCCAGATGAATGTGATTTCCCAATGATTCCAGCATATGACTCTCCTGAAAATAACCGCTGTAACACGATTGTCACATTGGCAGGAAAAGTCAACCGCTTCCTGAAGCCGATACGCTGCAATTTTGGGGTATTAACGCTATTGGTGAGCGTCACGCATGCTTGAAGAACATCTCGTACAAGGTGAGCAGTATCTCCACCACAATGAGCAGCGTGATATACCATTCCACTCTGTATGAGCTTAGATAGTCAAGAATATCGGTGTTGTATCGCACTGTATCCGTGATGATGCGCAGCCTGCCTTCAAGCACCCGCTGGCGTTCGTTTATCTCGTATTCGCCGTTCATGAGGGCGAAAAGCTTTTCCAGTTCGGGCATGTCCCACAACTGTTCCGGTTTTTCGTCCACCATGATGCGGCTGACCATGGCCGTCTGAATGGCGAGCGAATCGCCCAGGGTTTTGATGAGCTTTTTGCGGCCGCCCAGAATCTTGCCACGGCGCATGTTGTCCGCAATGGGCTCTATGGTGGCCAGCATTTCGAGAATCATGTTCTCATAGCGGCTGAGAACCACGCTTTTGGAAAGCACATCAGCAATGATGAAAAGCTGATCCTGTGTGGGCGTTTCAAGGCGGATTTTTCCGTTGTATACGGAAAGCGGTGTTTCGCCTGCGATTATCTCGGCTTGTTCGGTGTCTGACACGCGGTCCAGCATGTCGGAGTGCGGGGTTATCTCGGTGCGGATGCGTTCTATGTCTTCATCCTGCATGCCGAAGTAGACAAGTGCGCCGTATTTGTAGGCCATGACGAAATTGCCGTTTCCCATGTCCCGCAGGGCGGCGGAGTGGGAAAGCCGCGTGAAGTTCAGGGTCTTCAGGTTGATGCTCTTGGCAAGGCACTCGGCAACGATGCGCATGTGAATCTCGCTTTGTGATTGAGGTTGGCAGCGCGGGAAGGGGCGGACACCTGCCCTGAAGACAGGTGTCCATGATGGAAATGTAAGTGGTGGCGGCAGGTTGTGGCAAGCAGTTTCAGCGAATGGCCGGTTCTTTTCAGGCAAGCGCCTCGCCAAGGGCTGCTTCCACATGCAGGCGGGTGGTATCGAGCAGGGGAAGGAGCGAGCAGGTGTCGTCCACCAGCAGGCAGATTTCCGTACAGCCCAGAATGACGGCCTGCGCTCCCTGCTGTTCCATGCCCTTGATGATGTGCGCATATTGGTCGCGCGATGCTGCGCAGATTGTACCGCAGCAAAGTTCGTCAAAAATGACTTTGTGCACAAGGGCGCGGTCTGCCGTGTCCGGTATGATCACGTTCAGGCCGTGTCTGGTCTCCAGTCTGCCGCGATAGAAATCCTGCTCCATGGTAAAGGCGGTTCCCAGCAGGCCGACAGTTTCAAAGCCTTTGGCCTTGGCATACGCGGCCGTGGCATCGGCTATGTGCAGCACTGGAATTCCGGCTTCTTCTTCAATGCGCTCCGCAAACTTGTGCATGGTGTTTGTGGCAATGATCATGAAGTCGGCACCGCCCTGACGCACGGATCGCGCACCGGTGATAAGGTGCTCCGCCACAGTCTCCCAATCCCCTTTGGCCATGGCTGCCTCGATGGGATGAAAATCCACACTGTGCATGACAATGCGGGCACTGTGCAGGCCGCCAAGGCGTTCTCGCACGCCTTCGTTCAACCACTTGTAATACAGCTGGGTGGATTCCCAACTCATGCCGCCTAATATGCCTATGGTTTTCATGGTGTTCTCCTGTTGCGGCGCAGTACAGCATATTGGCTGCATGGTTGGCAGATACAGTATGACGAAAAATGGATACGGACAGCAGGATACAGCCGAACACAGGGGCGTATCAGGCCGGAAATGAAGAGATTAGCGTCTCCGCATGCGGTGCAGGGGGCTTTCCATGTCGCGGTCAGACCTGCCGGTTACAGGGGAGTAAGCGGCGTAAGGTTGCCTTCATCGTCAAATTCCATGGGAGCTGCCTGTTCTGCCATGCAGGCCGAGACGGGCAGATCGGCGAGCAGGGCGGGGGAAACATGCATGGTTTCCAGATGCAAGGTGTCGGCAATGCGCACTATGCGTACCGTCTCCGGCTGCCAGTCGCCCAGAGAGTGCAGGGCCGCCTGCAGCGACTGCCTGTCTGTGGGAAAATGGATGGGAATGGCTGCCTTTTCGGGGCTGATGCCCGTAAGGGCGTTGGTCACCGTCTTGGCGTAATCCATGGCCCGCACCAGCCGGTCTGTGGTGAAGTCGGCAAAACCTATGCCCAGCGCGTTGCCCTCTGATTCCGGTGTAAGGTCGCGCACGAAGATGCGGCTGACTCTGGGGCTGGACATGAAATCACCCAGAATGTCGCGGTTTCTGCCAGTCACGTTCACGTCCATGCCGGTGCCGGAGATGTTCTTGCCTATGCGGTCCACAATGAGCAGGTCTATGGCGGCAAAGGGCAGCTTGGGCGACAATTCCTTGCACAGGCTGAGCAACTTTTCTTCTTCCTGTTCAATGTGTTGCGGGGCAATGGCTGCAATGGTGTGCAGCTTCCCGTGCGCGTTTTCCACCAGCCCGAGTCCGAAAAGGACGGGGGCCGTGGCAAGGGCCAGACGCCCAGCCTGCCGGATGACATGGCCAAAACCGTGCCGCACGGCCAGCTTGTGATACAGGGCGGCTCCGGTGTGCTTGCCAAGTCCTATGCAGGCCATCTTGAAGAGGCCGCTCTCTATGGGAGCCTTGAATTTTGTGTGCGATTTTACCCTGTTGGCGATGATGATGTGGTCTGCCTGCATGGCAAGGGCATCCATGAAGACGGGAATACCGTCTTCCGTTTCCCCCAGCTGCACGACCTGCATGGAAGAACGTATGGGAGCACCGGCTGTTTCTTCCGTAATGCCCAGAGAGGCAAGCACCTGTGTCTGCCCCTCTGCCGTGGCACCGCCGTGGCTGCCCATGGAAGGGACGATGAACGGCTCAAGCCCCATGCTGCGGCAGACTGTGACAAGGGCGGCGGTAACCTCTGCAATACGATCACTGCCCCGGCTGCCGGCGGTAATGGCAACGGTTTGCCCCGGCCTGACAGGGCGCAGCATGCCAGAGCTTCGTAACTGCTCCACGGCAAGGCTGACCGCTTTTTCCACATACCCGACCTGTGCGGCATCAAACTCCTGCCGCACAGGGGCGAGCATGGGCCAGCGGGCTATTTCCGGCGTCCACAT
>JBKEAK010000153.1:0-8063 GCA_047972125.1 Halodesulfovibrio sp. | reverse complement strand
TGCCCGTCTTCGGGTCTGCATCGCAGAATACCGGAGTTGCGCCGACAAATTCCACGGCATGGGCCGTTGCCGCATGCGTCTGGGCCGGAACGATAATCTCGTCGCCGGGGCCGTAGCCAAGGGCAAACCAGACCAGATGCATGCCCGCAGTGCAGGAAGAGACGGAAACCGCGTGCGGTGCTTCAGTGTACGCGGCGAATGACGCCTCAAAAGCCTTTGCGCGGGGGCCATGCACCAGCATGGGGCCATCCAGCACCTGCAGCACAGCGTTTTTTTCTTCATCGCCGATCATCGGTTTCCCGAAAGGAATGGTACGAGTCATATGCAAGCCTCTCCAGAATTAGGGATTGCTCAATCAAAATATCGAATAGTCATGGCACGCCCGGTCCGCATGGATTCTTCCGCTGCGTAGCATACCGACATAACATCAAAAACATCGGCCTCGCCGACCAGCATGGGGGAACCCGGAGCAACAATCGCCTGTACAAAGCTGTCCACCAGCAGCGGCCTTTCTTCCCGCGCGGGGTATGCCTGCGTGCAGGGAACGGCCTCTTCTTCCCCGTTCCTGCGCATCAGCCATTCGGCTCCGCCGGGTGTATGCCGGAATGTCATATCCGTTCCGAACACAGTCAGGGCATGAAAATGCGGATGCACACAGCCACCGTTTGCGGCAACACGGGCGATGCAGCCATCGTCAAAACGCATGGCCAGAGCTGCAAAATCGTTGGCCCGAAGGGCGCTGTCCTGCGTGCAGATGCGGTTGCCCCACGCATGCACCTCGACCGGCCTGTCACCCCGAATCCACATGATAAGGTCAACCATATGCACGGCTGCCCCGTGGATGATGGAATAAAAGGGCATATCCTTCCGCCAGCCGCCCGTAAGCTTGTGCTTGCGGCCCCACAGGTATTCGCCGTCCATGCTGTAGAGCTGCCCCATGCTGCCGGAGCGCACCCTGTCGCGCACTACGGCAAACCGGGGGCAGGTGCGCAGGCTGAGGTTGGATGTCAGCCGCAGGCCGGGGTGTTTTGCCAGCATGGCATGAATGTCACGAGCTTCATCTTCGTGCAGACAGAGGGGCTTTTCGGCCAGCACATGCTTTCCGCCTTCCAACGCAGCCATGACCTGCCTGTGATGATCGTCGTCATGGGATGCTACCACCACAATATCCACGGCAGGATCATCCAGCACGCTTCGGGCATCGTCCGTCAGGCGGGCAGCAGGAAAGGCCGTTGCCGCTTCCTGCAGTTTCTCAGCGGAAAAATCGCACAGCACCCGCAGTTCGCAGTGCCTGTTGGCGGCAAAGGCCGCAGCGTGCGCACGGCCGATACCCAGCCCGATTATGCCGACACCCAGTGTTTTCATGCATTCACCGTGTATCCCTGCATGGCCAGAATATCCGCATAGCCGTATTCCCAATGGGGCCGCTGCATGGCAGCGATCAGGCTGTCGAAGCAGTCCATGTCTTCCTCGGTATCCACGGACTGCTGCACGTTCCCCCAATCACCGCCTGATTCAAAGGAAGCAATCTCCGAAGGCGGTAGGTGGGTGTAACAATACGGCGTAACGTGCTCCTGCTCGGCAGAGCTCACCATGCGATCCACATGGTCCAGAAAAAATTGTGCATCGAGCATTTCAACCGACTGCCCCTTGGGGAAGGTGCGCCTTATCACGTTGGAAACCATACGCACGCCGCCAGCCTCGAATATGGTCATGGCCCTGTCCACCAGCCGGAAATCCATGAGCGGACTGTCTCCGCATATCCGCACAAAACTGTCGAACCCGAAATATTCCACGGTGCGGGCAAAGCGCAATGCCACGTTTTCCAGCGGTCCGGTATGACAGGGAATCTGAAGCGATTCACAAAAGCGCACTACGGCTTCGTCTTCGGCGCGGTCGGAGGTGGAGACCACCAGCATTCCGCCGCTGCAGTGGGAGAGGCGCTCAAGTGTATACTGCAGCATGGGCTTGCCGTGCACCTTGTGCAGCACCTTGCCGGGAAATCTTGAGGAGCTCATCCTGCATTGAACTATGATGCCGGTGTGCACAGCCATCCCCTATATTCCAAACACAAAAATGTTGCCGGAAATGGCGTCGGAGACAAAGAGCGCGTCACTCCCCCCCCAACGGCCCGCTGCCATGGACAGGGCGGAACAACCGGATATGCCGAGCACCTTTTCCAGCGAATAGGCAAAAACCTGAACACCGTTCTCGTCAAGCTTGATCACCTGATTCTGCGCCAGAAGATACCGATAGCCACCGGCAGAAACCAAACCGCGCACCTGCGGATGGAGATATCCCTTTGCTACCGGAACACGGCGGCCATCATGAATCCGGTCGATCTCCGTACTGGACCAGCCGAACATGAACACGTCGCTATCGCTCCTGAAAAGCCGCAGAGGCTGAATTGTATCTTTACGCTGCACAAACTGAAGCTGCGGCTCAGCTTCATCAAGATCAAGTGCTGCCCTGAAGTGGGCCTTGATCTTTTCGCTCGCAAACACGAGATGCACCGTGGAACCGATAGTGCAGCCGGAACGGACGCCGGCGCCTTGATGGATTCCGGTGCAACACGGATTCAGCTCGATTACGCGGTCAACGGCATCGTCCTGCCCCAGACGAAGGAGGCGGTTGTTGCCGAAATCGCATACCCACAGCCCCCCCTGCTCATCGGCAAACAGGTCGATCGGCAGGGTGCACCCCAGTGCAAGGGGAGCCATAATTTCACCACTCTGCGCATAGCGGCGGATGAGGTGATTTCTGAAATCAGCAACATACAGCACACCGTTGGAAGAGCGATGGTGCAGGGCCATGGGAACGGTCCCTTCGGGACAATCCAGACGGGCCTGCGGTGCAAAACGATAGCGGGCAAGCAATGCCGCAGACATTGCGGCTGTTCCCGGTGCTTCAGCTTGGGCACAGGCAGCGGCCACTGTCCCGTCATCCGGGGCATGGCAGAGCAACTCACCCATGGCATATGCAAGCATGGCAGCATCTTCACGCTCAAGAGCTCCCTGTAGCAGCGCCATATGCCTGAACATCATGGATTCCGGCAGAAGCTCATTCATCTCGGTATGTAGGGCGGCCACACGCTTGCTCACCCCGTCAGCTAATGCAGAATGCATCGGCTGCGTGGCCTGCGGCAAACCGGAGAGCACGTGCAAGAAAACGGCATGATCTTCCAGAGCATCGGCCATATACCGCAATGCTCCGCGGTATCGTCGTGTAATGTTGCGGGAGTAGGAGTCCGTCGTATTTTTGACAGCCTGTTGCATGCAATGCTCCCCGACGTCACCAAGGCATAACGCCAAGGACGACACCAACGGGCCGGATGGGCCATCTGTTCTTTCGAGCGGATAATCTGACATGGCTACCTCAGCCTTCATATCGGTCCCCTCGAAAAAATGTTTAGCAACAAAGTGATCAAAACACATCCCAAGGTATGGGTCAAGACCGTTCGGTCAATAACCACGTTTACTCACTGAAGATTTAGAGAACTCTCCCTGATCGGACGAGGTCTTTGGCAAGGGGGGTGCATCACCTGTTTCAAGGCGATGAGGGGGGTGGGGAAATCTGGAAGGAACAGAATCAGATGCAATTGCATCCTTCTGACATGCTCTTGAAAACCAGCATGTCGAATTCAGAAGCAATGCGCAGCGACCTGTCCAGAGGCAGTACCCAACCCAGACACATTCCTTGAGCCAATTCGCTATCATATGTCTCATAGGAACATGCAGAAAGGATACCAAGACAGCTCATGGGCGCATACACATCGGGAAACAGCTGACGGCCGGAGATGTGTTCTCCCGTGGTCAGGGTAAGCTTTCGGCCGGACCCTTTTTCGGTATGCCACAGCCGCCCTTCTCCGGGGTAATCCAGGCGCAGGTCATATCCGCCCTGATCTCCCACTTCCTTGAGAAACCAGAATGCGAATCCGTCCACATCATCTGCATTGCATTCAAACACAAAGGATCTGCCGCCTTCCATGAAGCCTTCCGCAACGGGGCTGGTGTCTTCACTCCGGCCTGGGCCGCCGACGGGCACCAGATGAAGCCTGTCGTTTCCCATATCCGTGCTGGCATACAGGCACCATCTTTCGTCGGGAAGACGGAAAAGACGATACGGCACAGCTGCCCCGCCCCGACGCACGCAGCCCCCCGCAAGCCCGGTTCCTGCCGGAAGCAACGGCGGAACCTCCTGCCGGAAATGCCCCATGGACGAGGCCACAATCCGCGCCTGCTGTTCCGATTCATACAGCCACAGACAGGCTGGCGCCTCGGAATTTTCTGCCGTTTTGTGTTCGCTGTAGGGAAGGTATTCAACTGTTCTGTCGGTAACATGGCTGCGCCTGAACACCACCGCCCTCTCTTCCCTGCTTTCCGCCGCGATGCCTCTGGCGGCCCAGTCAAACGGGAATGGGCGGGTAACATGGCGGCCGGACCACGAAGCCGGCAGATGCGCAAGCACTCCGGCCGACTGCAATATGGCATCACCGGATTCGGCCGGCTCGAATATGTGCACCATGCCCACGTCTGCGACAGTATAGTACCCTTCAAGCTGGCAGGGATTATCCCGCAGCGCGGTTACTGAAACCATGGAAGCACGACCGGAGGCGGCAAACTCGCCCAGGGCCGAGGACGCATCGTCAGAAGTTATGAACGGACAACGAAAATCGGCCACCATAACGGGCAGATCCGACGCATCAGCCATTGCCTGCACGGCATCAAGAGCAGCCCGCGTGCCGTAGGGCAGAAAACGGGAGATCTCCTTTTCCCTGTTTGCTTCTCGTACGATGCAACGCACGCCGGCAGCATCCTGCGGCCACACATCGTGCAGCACATCGGGTTCATCCGTTACCACGACAACCTGATCCACTCCCTCAACCCGAAGGGCCACATGCAGGCGGGCGGACAGAATGGCCCTTCCGGCATCGCTGCACCACAAGGCCTTTTGTTTACCCATATAGATGGGAAAAACGAAAATCATGAGACCTCCGGATCAAGCTGAAAATCGAACAACCCGTTGCCTATCACGTGTTCGGCAAGCCGAAAATCGCTCAGGGTGTCGATGTCGATGAGAGAAACCGGATCGTTGACCACCTTGAAATAGGGATTATCCACCGAAGTACGATCGCGCCCCGCGAACAACCCGTATTTTCTGTAATAATGCCTGCGTGCTTCCTCCGGCGCCTCGAAAGTCTTCTGGACGGGAAACACCGTTCCATCCGCACGCCGCAGCATCACGGAAAGCGGATCATGCACAATGCGGCGCACGGTATTGACCGGAGAATAGCCCTCGCACAGCTTTACTGCCAGTTCATCCACAAGGGGGACCGTTCGGAAGGGATGGGTGGGATAGAGTTCCACCACGGCATCTGGGTGATAGCTCTCTTCACGCAGGGCATCGAGCACGTGAAAGACCGCCTCGCTTATCAGTGATGCATCGCCTGCAAGAGAAGGCGGCCGCAAAAAGGGCACCTCGGCACCAAGGCTGCGCGCCACTGCGGCAATTTCTCCGCTGTCTGTGGAAACGATGACACGGTCAATATTACGGGCACTCAGAGCCACACGGATGGAATAGCCGATGAGCGGCAATCCGCACAGTTCCCTTATGTTCTTGCCGGGCAGCCCCTTTGAGCCGCCACGGGCCGGAATGACGGCAAGCACCTTGGCTTTCTGATGCATAATAATTCTCTGTCACCTCAGGGGTTAACTGCTTCCGGCATGCTCTGCATACCAACGGTATGTCTCTTCCAGCCCCTGCCGCAGCGGGATGGAAGGTGCCCAACCCAGCGAATCCAGCACTGTGGTATCGAGCAATTTTCTGGGGGTACCATCCGGTCTGGAATCATCAAAAACTATCCTGCCCCCGAATCCCGTAACGTCCGCCACAAGCCTTGCAAGCTCCAGAATAGAGAGATCTTCACCACACCCAATGTTCACACAGCTTTCAGCCGAATAGGTATGCATCAGGTGCAGGCAGGCGGAGGCAAGATCATCCACATGCAAAAATTCGCGCCGAGGGGTGCCGGTTCCCCACACGACAACCTCATGTTCTCCATGCATTCTCGCGGCATGGAACTTACGCAACAGCGCGGGAATGACATGCGAGGTTTCAGGATTGAAATTGTCTCCGGGACCGTACAGGTTGGTCGGCATGACGCTTATGGCGTCAAACCCGTACTGGCGGCGATAGGCCGCACACATTTTCAATCCCGCAATCTTGGCTATTGCATAGAATTCGTTGGTCGGCTCAAGCGATCCGGAAAGCAGACTCTCTTCCCGTATGGGCTGCGCGGCAAACTTGGGATAGATGCAGGACGATCCGAGAAACAGCAGCTTTTGCACACCGCTACGATACGCGGCATCAATCACATTGGTCTGTATCTGCAGATTGTCGCGGATGAAGTCTGCCGGAGAGGTCTGGTTGGCCCATATGCCACCCACTTTTGCAGCAGCGAGAAAGACGTATTGCGGGCGTTCCGTGGTAAAGAACTGACGTACGGGGGCCTGCTCACGCAGGTCCAGTTCCGCGCTGGCTCTCAGCAGCAGGTTGGTGAAACCGGCAGCGCGAAGCCCGCGAACAAGCGCGGCGCCCACCAGCCCCCTGTGGCCCGCTACAAAAATGGAATCAGAAAATTGCACTTCGTAACTCCGCTATTATTCGTGGCACAAAGGCACTTCAAACCCGTTGCCGAGGCAAAGCTTTTCGCGCTGCGCCTCGCGTAAGTCCTCCTCGGCCATTTCTTCCACCATTTCGTCGAAGGAAATTTCCGGCTCCCAGCCCAGTTCTTCCTTGGCGCGGGTGGCGTCGCCGAGCAGCGATTCCACTTCCGTGGGCCTGTAATAACGCGGGTCAACGGCAACGATGCAGGCTCCGGTATCGGCATCATAGCCCTTTTCATCCACCCCACTGCCGCGCCACTCCAGACGCATATCCAGCTTGGAGGCCGCCACTTCAACAAATTCCCGCACGGAGTGCTGCACTCCGGTGGCAATGACATAATCCTTGGGTTCGTCTTGCTGCAGCATGAGCCACTGCATGCGCACATAATCCTGCGTGTGGCCCCAGTCGCGCAGAGCGTTCATATTGCCGAGATAGAGCCTGTCCTGCAGGCCCAGCTTTATGCGGGCGAGCGCACGGGTAATCTTGCGGGTGACAAAGGTCTCCCCGCGAACGGGAGATTCGTGGTTGAACAAGATGCCGTTGCAAGCAAACATGCCGTATGCCTCGCGGTAGTTCACGCATATCCAGTAGGCATAGAGCTTGGCCACGGCATAGGGCGAGCGGGGATAAAAAGGCGTGGTTTCCTTCTGGGGAATTTCCTGCACCTTGCCGAACAGCTCGGAGGTGGATGCCTGATAAAAGCGCGTTTTCGATTCAAGCCGCAGAATCCGGATGGCTTCAAGCAGGCGCAGGGTGCCCATGGCGGTTACGTCAGCCGTATATTCAGGGCTTTCAAAGGAAACAGCCACGTGGCTCTGTGCCGCAAGGTTGTATACCTCGTCCGGCTGCACCTCCTGCATGACGCGCAGCAGGTTAGAGGAATCGGTCATGTCGCCGTAGTGCAGAAAGAAGCTTCTGTCCGGTGCCTGAGGCCCTTCATACAGATCGTCAACACGGGCGGTATTGAACAATGAGGAACGGCGCTTTATGCCATGCACCTCATAGCCCTTTTCAAGCAGCAGGCGGGCAAGATATGAACCGTCCTGACCTGTTATTCCCGTAATCAACGCAACTTTTCTGGACATATACTCCCCTCGGCACGACTTTTTTCAAATTATTGCCCGCCGCCGGAAGAAAAGGCAACCGGCAGGCAGCTCAGGGGGCAGACGGAATATTGTCAGCCCACCAGCCCCATTAGCAAATATTACTCCAAGAGGATATACCACCTTCATGCGGAACCGCCCCTGACTGTGCGAGTTCTGCGCATGTTCTGCGCATGTTCTGCGCGGGCTCTGCAACCCCGGGCACGTGGACCAGTCACATGCCTTGCAGCGAAGACGCATCGCGTTCAGACGCAACAGCCTGTCAGAAACAACCGGCTGCGGGCTCCGAACCCG
>JBKEAK010000152.1:0-13085 GCA_047972125.1 Halodesulfovibrio sp. | reverse complement strand
GGTTCAAGACGATGTAATGCACAAAGGCCGGACAGAGATTCTGTCCGGCCTTTTGTTGTATTCGGAATGGCGTGAAACTATACGGTGATGTTGAGCAGGGTGCCCACCTGCGGTTCTACGGCGGAGGCGCCGAGTCCTACGTTCTGGGCGAGAATGGCAGTGAACGGGGTGTCGCCCTGTTCGGCAAGAAGCTTGTCTGCTTCTTCCAGTGCCACCTTCAGGGACTGCTCGGGGTTGTTGGTGTCTTCCATGGCTTTTTCAAGGATGGAGAGAATGCTGTCGGCAGCATCCTGCCCGGCAGTCTCCGTCACCTTGCCAAGGGCGGTGGAGAAGGACTGCGACAGGGAGGTCATACCCGGCGTTGCGGCAAAGAAGCGTTCTTCAAGGCCGTTATCGAAAAAGTCGTTCATCTCGGCATTCAGGTCGTCGTTCAGGAAGTTCATGAGGTTGTCGCCTTCGGTCATGCCGAAATTGCGGTCTATGAACTTCACGCTGTCGAGCAGTCCTGCGCCGAGCGATTCTTCCGTTACCTCGCCGTTGCCTATCCTATTATATACCATGCCCATGACGGCGGTGGCGGCATGCTTGCCGTAACGTTCCTGCACAAACTCCACGGTGCGCTGCAGGGAATCGGCAAGGTTGCCGGTGTCGTCGCCGAACTGCTGTTGCAGTTCTTCAAGGGCTGCGGGGTCCTGCAGGTCTTCCGGCTTGGGAGGTGTGATGCGGGAAACGACATCGGCCGCAAAGGTGGCAGACGTGTCCTTGGTTCCCTGAATGGAAGCGGAAAGGTGCCCGTTGCCCATGATGCGACCAAGTCCCCCTTCGTTTCCGAAGAGGTTCCCGAATCCGTATCCGTTTGACTGGATGCTGGTCATGGCTCGTAGCTCCTGAGGCGTTGGTCTGTCTTCCGCATGTGTGGGGGCAGGCCGCAGCGCTTGTGTCATTGCCTTGCACCCGGCGCGCACGTGCTTGGCAAGCGGTTGCAGGGCGCGGGTGTATATGTTGCTTCAAAGTATATCGGCGCGGATGCAAAACTCTTTAGAGTCTGCTATTCTCCCATGCAGGGAATATAACGAATAAGGCTGATTTACAATTTTGTCACATTTTGGCTCAGGCACTATCAAGGGGTTGTTGTCATTTTTACAAATTTGTTACACGTGTCAGCTTGATTGTCGTTTGATTTTTAACTTTTTTGTAAAAACAAACCCGAAAAAAGAGTGGTATCAACCTTGTCGGCCTGATAAGGTCCTGTTTTATATGCACTGGCACTGTACGTGCTATGCGGGAGAAAGCCCGCTTGGGCTGGTCATACAAAGAAAATCCCCGTGGTCGGGAGTTGCATCAAACTTCTTGTAAGGAGCTGTAGACATGAGCGGATCCCAGGCTCGGCTGAACGCCACCACTGCCGTCAACAACTTCAGGGCTACCAACAAGCCCTTGAACTTCATGGATGAGAAGCCTACCGAACTCTTCGGCTGCAACGTCTTCAATGACAAGGTCATGAAGGAACGTCTGCCCAAGAGCGTGTACAAGTCTCTGAAGCGTACCATCGACATGGGCGAGAAGATGGACCCCTCCATTGCCGATACCGTTGCCAGCGCCATGAAGGACTGGGCGGTTTCCAAGGGTGCCACCCACTACACCCACGTATTTTACCCCCTGACCGGCCTGACCGCAGAGAAGCATGACGGCTTCCTCGTTCCGGACGGCAAGGGCGGCGCTCTTGCGGAGTTTTCCGGCAAGCTGCTGATTCAGGGCGAACCTGACGCATCCAGCTTCCCCAGCGGCGGCCTGCGCACCACCTTTGAAGCCCGCGGTTACACCTGCTGGGACGTGACCAACCCCGCTTACATTCTTGAAAACCCCAACGGCACCACCCTGTGCATCCCCACCGCGTTCGTTTCCTGGACCGGCGAAGCACTGGACAAGAAGACCCCTCTGCTGCGTTCGCAGCAGGCCCTGAACAAGCAGGCTCAGCGCGTGCTCAAGTTCTTCGGCAAGGCTTCTGATGAGCGCGTTGTTTCTTTCTGCGGCCCTGAGCAGGAATACTTCCTCGTTGACCGCAACTTCGTTCTGAACCGTCCCGACCTGCAGATCTGCGGCCGCACCCTGTTCGGTGCCCCTTCTGCCAAGGGTCAGGAGATGGAAGACCACTACTTCGGCGCCATTCCGCCCCGCGTTCTGTCCTTCATGATGGAAGTTGAGCGCGAACTCTACAAGCTCGGCGTGCCTGTGAAGACCCGCCATAACGAAGTGGCTCCCGGTCAGTTTGAAATCGCCCCCATTTTCGAAACGTCCAACCTTGCCACCGACCACAACCAGATGGTGATGACCACCCTCAAGGAAGTGGCTCTGCGTTACGGCATGGTTTGTCTGCTGCACGAAAAGCCCTTTGCCGGTATCAACGGCTCCGGCAAGCACGTGAACTACTCCGTGGGTAACGGCTCCCTCGGCAGCCTGTTCGATCCCGGCGACACCCCGCACGAGAACATGCAGTTCCTCGTGTTCTGCGCCGCCGCCATCCGTGCTGTGCACAAGTTCGGCGCACTGCTGCGTGCCACCGTTGCTTCCGCAAGCAACGACCACCGTCTGGGTGCCAACGAAGCTCCGCCCGCCATCATGTCCGTGTACCTTGGCGAGCAGCTGACCGACATCTTTGAACAGCTCAAGAAGGGCGGCGTTAAGTCCTCCAAGACCAAGGGCGACCTGCGCGTGGGTGTTGATACCCTGCCGCCTCTGCCCATGGACGCCGGCGACCGTAACCGTACCAGCCCCTTCGCCTTCACCGGCAACCGCTTCGAATTCCGTGCCGTGGGCTCCAACATGTCCATTGCCGGTCCTCAGGTAGCACTGAACTCCATGCTCTCCGAGTCGCTGGACTACATCGCAACTTCCCTTGAGAATTGCGTAAAGCCCGACCTCTCCAACCTGAACGAGTGCGTGAGCAAGCTGCTGCAGGACATCGTGAAGAAGCACGAAGCTGTTGTCTTCAACGGCGACGGCTACTCCGAAGCATGGCACAAGGAAGCAGTGGAAAAGCGCGGCCTCGAAAACCTGCGCACCACCCCTGAAGCCCTGCCCGTGCTGGCCCGCAAGGACGTGAAGGATCTCTTCATCAAGTACGAAGTGTTCACCGAGCGCGAGCTGGACAGCCGCCAGAACATCTACCTTGAGCAGTACGTAAAGACCGTCATGACCGAAGCTCAGCTGGTTATCCGCATGGCCCGCACCATGATCTTCCCCGGTGCTGTGCGCTACCAGAACGAACTGGCCGAAACCTGCGCCAACCTGCGCGCCATCGGCAAGGAATGCGTCATGACTTCTCTGGATGACCTTACCGCGAAGCTGCGCGGTCTGCAGAAGGCTGCCAACGAGCTGGAAGAACTGCTCGGAAAGCACTTTGACGACCTGCAGGCCGAAGCCAGCTTCCTGTGCGAAAAGGTTCTGCCCAAGATGCTGGAAGTGCGTTCCTTCGCAGACGCTCTTGAAGTGGTGGTTGCAGACGACCTGTGGAATCTGCCCACCTATCAGGAAATGCTCTTCATCAAGTAAGGCAACGCAGGCTCATACCTGCCTTTCTGATGATCGAATGATAAGGCCCGCCGCAAGGCGGGCCTTTTTTGTTGGCAGTTGGCACAGTGTCATAGGCGCGAGGAGCACTTCGGACAGGAACACTTCAAACAGGAGCTGTTCGGAAGAGAAGAGCGGGCAGGGTACGATGCAAACATACTTGCGCTGCGGAGCACGCGCAGGAGCTGCAAATGAAAAGGCCGACCGGATAATCCGGTCGGCCTTTATGGTCTGTCTAAGCGCTCGGGTGCTTACTTGCGGTGGGGAGCCAGCTCTTCGAGGAAGCGGGGGTCCACTTCAAAGCCAAGTTCAATGGCCTTGTCCACGTTGCGGATAGCAGCATCGTGATCGCCGCGCTCCAGCGCAACCAGAGCGAGGTTGTTGTATGCCGGAGCAAAGCCGGGATACATGGCAATGGCCTTAAGGCTGATCTTTTCGCTTTCTTCAAGTTCGCCCAGCATGTACAGGGCGCTGGCCATGGTGGCCTGAGCCTGAACAAAGTTCTCATCCCATTTAAGGGCCTTCTTGGCACATTTGAGCGCTTCTTCGGCTTCGCCGCGCTGCAGGTGCACAAATGCCATGTTTGCCCACGGAACGGGGAATTTTGCGCGGCACTGGGCAGCTTCCTGATTGTAACGCAGGCAGCCGTCAAGGTCGCCGCGCTGCAGGCAGATGCCGCCGAGCTGAATCAGGGCTTCCGCAAAGCGGGGAGAGTTGCGCAGGGTTTCGAGGAAAGAAGCTTCGGCACCTTCCCAGTCGCGCTTAGTCAGCAGGGCAACGCCAAGGTTGTAGTGGTGGTTGGCACATTCTGCGTTCTGGTCGATGGAGGCGCGCAGGTCGGCAATATACTCGTCGATGTTGTCGTAGCTAGCTTTCATAGTCGGTGTACCCCTCGTCTATCAGAATATTGTAGTACCAGACGCAGAAGTCGAAGACGCCTCGAACCTTCTCGTCCCTGTTGACTATACCCACGGCGGTTTCCAGAGCGCCGCGTCCATAGTCATTGCTGTATTGGCCTTTGTGGTTCTGCAGGAACTCGCGCACCAGCTGCTGCGTTGTGCGCTTTGAAATGTCCATGCGCAGTTCCATGGGATCGTTGGGCTTCTGGAAGGGATCCCATTTATCGTATCCGATGCGGTCGACATACTTTCGACGGCGCGGATTCATCTGCTCATAGATTATACGCTTCTGTTCCTCCTCCTCGGGGGTGAGGAGTCTGTCGGAACCGTCGCGGTACATGGTGGCGGAAATACTCATTTATCTGCATCCTTCTTGGGCGTGCGAATGCCCAGATACTGCTCATCGTAAACAGTGAGCAGTGCCATGGAAACAGGAACGAACACGCCGGAAAGTTCGCTGAACTTGGACTGGACCCTATCTGCGATTTCCTGACTCAGGGAAATCAGGCGGTCCTGAATCTTGTCCATGTGCACGGTGGGATAGGGCTTGCCCTTTTCAAAGCCGGCCTTGCCACAGGTGTGCGCCTTGCCGCCGATGGCGGTGGGAATGCCGTAAAGTCGGCAGGTGATGGGGCGGTGCTGATACAGCTCGCAGGTGTCGGTAGTGCCCAGCAGGGGGCAGCGCATGCGCTCGCGGGCCATGTTTTCGAGAATGGTCTGGGTGTCTATTCCGGCCTGCGAGTCGCGGTAGGCCTGCCGCTTGATCTTGTAGGACTTGCGGTCGGCTTCGTTGGCGCGGGTGATGATGGATGAGCGGGCCTCTCCGTCGCCGAAAGACTGTTTGAAGCTTCTGTTCAGGTACATGGCTTCAACGAGACTGAGGTCAAAGAGGGCGTGGCAACAGTCGCTGCAGCCCTTTTCACAGGTCACGCATTCGGGATGCTGTTCGGCAACTTTGGCGAACACGGTATCCACTTCGGCAACCAGTGCTTCATATCTGTCGAAAATATCAGAAAAATCCGGTAACATTCACACGCTCCTTACCCGTAGCCCCGCAGGGGAGTACTATCGGCAACTGATCATGAACTGGAAAAGCGGCCCCATACGCGGGTGATACGGATGCCGGACACCGCCACATGAATAGGGACGATTTTTGTCGCTGGCAAGGGCAATGGTTTTAAAAGCGCGCTTTTCCCGTGGTGGCGGCACAGGCAGAATCCCGGATGCGGGAAGAGGACCGGATGGTCGGAGAGAGACGGGATGCAGCCTTTCTCGCGGGTAAGGCCCTGTTTACTGCAGGCCGCCAGATACTGAAAACGGACGGTGGAAAAGCATTTTTCCACCGTCCGGCTCAGATCAAGTGCGTAATAAGTGATTACGACTGATGCTTAAACTTCTTCAATGGTGATGGCGTCGGACTCGCACACTTCGATGCAAGATTCGCAGCCCAGGCACTCTTCTTCGTTAACCGGAACAGCCTTGCCGTCCTGCAGTTCGTAAACTTCAACGGGGCATACGTCTACGCATTCGCCGTCGCCGGTGCACTTGTCGTGATCAACAGTTACGTTCCAACCCATGGTATTCCTCCAGGTTTATTTTGATTCCTTACGGGAATCTTCTAAATTCAGGTCCCTCGCTCCGAGAGCTTCGGAAATCGGGGACATTGGACTCATCGATTTTGCAGATAGCTGTCAGCTTAGCGGGTGTCAAGACTTGAAGCGTATTATCAGGGCACATTTGAAAGTAGTGCCCGAAAAAATACACAGAACAGTCTCTAACATTGACTAATTACTGCGTTTTCATGCGAACGTAATAACCGCGCCCATCACGGGCAACAAGCATGAGAACAGTGGCATCCAGCCGGTGTTTGGTGAAGGCATACAGGTAGTTCCCATAGGTCTGCATGGCTACTCCGCCAATTTTAACTATTATGTCACCCGGTTGCAGCCCAAGCTGGGCTGCGGGGCTGCCTGCGCGTATTGACTGTACCGTAAGCCCGTTTGGTGCTGCGGCGGCTACAAAACCCCAGCGCTGCTCGGCAAGCTTGCGGGCAAGGTCGGGCGCAAGGGCCACGGTGCGCAGGTTCAGCGTCATGTCCTTGCCGTCGCGCTGCATGCCCAGCCGTATCAATTCGTTCTTGGTATGGTTGCGCAATAGCTGCAGGTAGTGATCGTTATCTTCCACTGCTATGCCGTTCAGGCTGAGCATGACATCGCCGGGGCGAATGCCTGCGCGTGAAGCAGGGGTGTCATCATACACTTCTGTCACCAGCATGCCGCGGGTGGATTTCATGCGCAGCCACGAGGCCATGCGCTGATCGATGTTCTGCCCTGCAACGCCGAGCCAGACGGGGGAAACGCTGCCCGTATCAAGCAGTTCGGCCACGGCGCGTTTTGCCTTGTCGATGGGAATGGCAAAGCCTATGCCCTCTGCCTTGGCGAAAATGGCCGTGTTCACGCCGATGAGCTGGCCTTCGATATTAAGCAGGGGGCCGCCGCTGTTGCCGGGGTTAATGGCGGCATCGGTCTGGATGAAGTCGGTGAAGACGCCCTGTTCGGTCTTGATGGAGCGGTTAAGCGCCGAGACCACGCCCGTGGTTACCGTGTGCCCGAACCCGAAGGGGTTGCCGATGGCAATGACGGTTTCGCCGGGCATGATGTCTGCCGAGCTGGCCATGGGGGCTTCCGGAAGATCGGCCGCATTCTTGAGGCGGAGCACGGCAAGGTCAAAATCAGGGTCGGAGCCGACCATTTCCGCATCAAAGGAGCGTCCGTCCTGCAGCAGCACCTGTATGGCGGTGGCTCCTTCTATGACGTGGGCGTTGGTCAGCACCAGTTGCTGGCGGCCGTCTATGATGACGCCGGAGCCGAGGCTCTGCTGCATCTGCTGGGTGGGGATGCCGCCCCTGTCGAGAAATTCGCGGAAGAATTCGTCCTGAAACATGTCGCCGAAGGGTGACGCACGGCGTTCCACCATGCGCTGGGTGGTTATGTTCACAACGGCGGGGGCCACCTTCTGCACGGCCCGGACAACCGGGGTGATGCGCTGGCTGTTGCTGGCCTCCAGCGCTTCGTAGGCTGTGCCGTTCATGGCAAGGGCGGGAAGCGCGCAAAAGGCGAGCAGGGCGGTCATGATGGTGAAAAGCGTGTATGCTGTCGGGCGGGTCATGGAATATCCTTTTCACGTCGGGCCGGTGGCCGCGAGTTGTATTGCATCGTTAGACGCTAGCACGTATCGGGGTGAGCATTCAAGAAAAGATGCGGTCCCTTTCATTGCATAATAGTCGTTGCAGGCGGTTGCTTGCCATTGCAGGGCATTGTGCGTAGCGTGTCGCCCACTGGAAATCCAAGTGAATCAACGGAGATCATGAGTCATGGAACAGCTTTTTGCCAGTGCCGTGCAGGCCATAGCCCCTGTCGACAGGAATCTGGAGGCCGCAGGTCAGGCGCATCTGGATGATTTGACCAAGCCCAAAGGCAGCCTTGGCCGTCTGGAAGAGATAGCCCTCAGACTGTACTGCATTCAGCGTGGCGTGCGTCCGCTTTCCGCAGACCCCGCGCGTATCTATACCGTGGCCGGTGACCATGGCGTAACCGCCGAAGGCGTATCCCTGTTTCCGCAGGAAGTCACCCGTCAGATGGTGCTTAATTTTCTCTCAGGCGGTGCCGGCATAAACGTGCTGGCGCAGACCGTGGGTGCCGATCTCATGGTGGTGGACGCGGGCAGCTGCGGCGGGGAGTATCCCGAACATCCCAAGCTGCTGCAGCGCAAGGTGGCACAGGGCACCGACAACTTTGTGAACGGCCCTGCCATGAGCCGCGAGAACTGCCTCAAGGCACTAATGCTCGGCATTGAGCTGGCCGATGTTGCCGCTGCAGACGGATGCCGCACCGTGGCAACCGGCGAAATGGGCATTTCGAACACTACCCCCGCCACGGCATTGTACAGCGCCTACCTCGGTATTGACCCGGCAGATATAACCGGTGCAGGCACAGGGCTGGACGCCAAGGGCATAGTGCACAAGACCCGCGTGATCACCCGTGCGCTGCAGGCGAATAAGGCCGCCATTCAGACCGGTGACCCCGTGAACGTGCTGGCTGCTCTGGGCGGATATGAAATTGCCGCGCTGGCGGGCCTGATCCTCGGTGCCGCCAAGAACGAACAGGTGGTGCTGGTGGACGGCTTCATCTCCACCGCCGCTTACACTGCGGCTGCGGCCATCTGCCCCCACGTGCAGGATTATGCCTTCTTCTCGCATGCCTCGGCAGAGCAGGGGCACCGCAAGATACTGGGCGCGCTCGGCATCAAGCCCCTGCACGACCTGGGCCTGCGTCTGGGCGAAGGCACCGGTGCCGCGCTTACGCTGTTCCTGCTGCGTTCCGCCTGCAATGTCTTCAACGATATGGCCACCTTCAGCGGTGCAGGCGTGACCAAGGGCGCGGAATCGCTCTAGGCATCAAGATAGATTTGCTACATGGAAAAAGGCCGCCTTGGGGCGGCCTTTTTCGTGGGTCGTGGCGTTCTATGTGGGCTTGGGGTTTCGTTAGGCAATGGTGACGGTATCGTCGAGATACACGTCCTGAATGGCGTTCAGCAGGGCCACGCCGTCCTGCATGGGGCGCTGGAACGCCTTGCGGCCGGAAATGAGGCCCATGCCGCCTGCCCGCTTGTTGATGACAGCCGTGCGCACGGCTTCGTTCATGTCGTCCGCACCGCCAGATGCGCCGCCGGAGTTGATGAGACCGGCGCGGCCCATGTAGCAGTTGGCGACCTGATAGCGGGTAAGGTCGATGGGGTGGTCCGTGGTCAGGCATTTATAGACCGCAGGGTGGGTCTTGCCGAAATTGATGGCCGTGTAGCCGCCGTTGTTCTCCGGCTGCTTCTGCTTCACGATGTCGGCCTTGATGGTCACGCCAAGGTGGTTGGCCTGCCCTGTCAGGTCTGCGGAAACGTGGTAGTCCACGCCGTCTTTCTTGAAAGCGTTGTTGCGGGTGTAGCACCACAGAATGGTGGCCATGCCCAGATCCTGCGCCAGTTCGAACGCCCGCGCCACCTCGATGATCTGTTTGTTGCTGGTGGCATGGCCGAAGTAGATGGTCGCCCCCACGGCTGCGCAGCCCATGTCTCTTGCCTGCTTCATGGAGGCGAAGATGATCTGGTCTTCAAAGGTGGGATAGGTGAGCAGTTCGTTGTGGTTGAATTTGAGCACAAAGGGAATCTTGTGCGCGTACTTTCTGGCAACCATGCCCAGAACGCCCAGCGTGGAGGCAACAGCGTTGCAGCCGCCTTCAAGGGCGAGCTTCACGATGTTTTCCGGGTCAAAATAGATGGGATTGGGCGCAAACGAGGCGGCCGCGGAATGTTCTATGCCCTGATCCACGGGCAGAATGGACAGGTACCCGGTTCCGCCCAGACGGCCATGGTCAAAGAGCTGCTGCAGGCTGCGCAGCACCGGGATGGGGCGGTCAGAATGGGCGAATACGCGGTCGACGAAATCGGGCCCGGGCAGGATAAGGCTATCCTTTTTGAAGGTTTTGCATTCGTGGGCAAGCAGATATTCGGCGTCTTTACCGAGTTTGTTGGCAACGTCGGACATGAATCGGTTCCTCCCTTGGCGGAATTGGTCATATGGAACCGAGCATACACCAAAAAGACATGCCCGACATTATAATGATGTAGCATGACATCTGTGGCGCCTGAGAAGTCTGCGTAATCTGACACGTCGTCGTAATCCGGCGGCAGTCTGTACTTTTGCCGTCTATTGTCATACGTCAGTCTGTACCGTACGGCAGGCAGGGCGCACCAGGCTGCGTTTGTTACGCCTGCCGCTGGCCGTCCTCCGGCGGCTTTTCCCGGCAACGGAAACCACGGCGCAGGGTGGTGCGCCGCAGGACCTTCATATGCAGAATAACGTGACCATTGCCAGCCGCATCGGTTTGCTGCTGCTCTTCATGATAGTCTTTGCCTCGGCCATCGGCGTTACCTACACCTACTTCATGGGGAAGGTGGAGTCCGACGCCATCATGGAAGCCAAATCTGCCATGATGGAAGGGTACGAGCGTACCTTGCGGCAATCCGTGCAGTCCCTTGCCCATGTGCTCGGCGACGTGGTGCAGGAAGCGAAAGCGAACGGGCAGAACCCCAGAGAGGCCCTGCGCGAAGCCATTCGCGGCATCCGCTACGAAGATTCCGGCTACTACTTCATATATGATGAGCACGGCGTGAACGTGGCGCATCCGCTGCATCCTGAATTTCAGGGAACCAACCGTTACGAGCACGAAGACCCCAAGGGAAACCCCTATATCGCCGCGCTGGGCGAGAAGGCCGCAAAGGGCGGGGGTTTTGTCACCTATCTCTTCAACAAGCCCAACGAGGCGGTCATAGCGCCCAAGCTGGCCTACGCCGAAATGATTCCCGGCACCTCGTTCTGGCTGTGCACCGGTATTTATATTGACGCCATCGAGGCGGAGCAGCTGCGCCTGAGCACCCGTCTGGATGCGCATCTGCGCAACGCCATTCTCACTGTGAGCACGGGCACCATTCTTGTGCTCATCATCATTGTGCTGCCCACCAGCCTTGTGATGGTGAACGGTATTCTCAAGCCGTGGAAGCAGATGGAAAAAGAGCTGCGCCATGCCCAGAAGATGGAGGCCATCGGCATATTTGCAGGGGGCATAGCGCACGACTTCAACAATATTCTCGGGGCCATAACTTCATGCAGCGAGCTTGCCCTGTCCGATACACCGACGAACAGTCCGGTGCATGAAGACTTGCGCCATGTGCTCAAGGCGGCCAAGCGGGGCAAGAATCTGGTCAAGCGCATCAAGGCTTTCAGTCGCAGGACGGACGCCCCCCGGCATGCCGTGAACATGCAGAGCGTGATCAAGGAATGCATGCACCTGCTGCAGACCTTCATACCTGCCACCATCGACGTGCGGGTGAAGATAAACGCCCACGGTGCGCAGGTGCTGGCGGACCCTGATCAGCTGCTGCAGGTGGCCATGAACCTGTGCACCAACGCGGAACAGGCCATGCGCGGCATGAAGGGCGTGCTTTCCGTCACGCTGGATGTGGAGGATCTTTCCGTTGAACGCGCCCGCTCATTGGCTCTGCCTGCAGGAGTGTATGTGCGGCTGGAGGTTACGGATACGGGCGTGGGCATGAAGCCCGTAGTTGCCAAGCACATCTTTGAGCCCTTCTATACCACCCGCAAGAAGAGCGGTGGAACGGGGCTTGGCCTTTCCATGTCTCACTCCATCGTCAAGATGCACGGCGGGGCCATCTCCGTGCGTTCCGTCCCCGGCAAGGGCAGCACTTTCACGGTGCTGCTTCCCTGCACGGGCATTGCCGAAGAACGGGAGAGTCAGGAAGAGGTTGCCGTGCTGCCGAGAGGCACGGAAACCATTCTGCTGGTGGATGATGACGAGGATATGGCCTATTCCGTGAGCAAGCTCTTCAAGCGTCTGGGCTACGACGTGGTGTGCAAGACAAGCAGCCCCGAAGCGTTGGACTACTTTGCCTCGGACCCCGACGGCGTGTCCCTGATGTTGACCGACCACATGATGCCCTCACTGACGGGGGTTGAGCTGACCCGCGAAGTTCATAAGATACGGCAGGACCTGCCGGTTATCCTGTACAGCGGGTTCGAGGGCAGCGGGCTGCTGCCTAGAATTCCGAAGGACTGGAAAACCGTGGGGGTTTCTTCCTTCTTCACCAAGCCGTTTGAAACCGTGGAATTGTGCAGTGCTGTGCGCCGCCTGCTCGACGAGCATAAGAGCGTAGCCGTGGCTGTGAACGAAGAGGCGATAGACGATGACCCGAGTGCTCATTATTGATGATGACGAATCCATGCGCTACGCCCTGACGCGGGCGGTGCGGCGCATGGGGCATGATGCCGTCTCTGCGGAGGATATCGGTTCCGGCCTTGCTCTTGCGCGGCGCGAGAATATCGACGCCGTGTTTCTGGATGTGCACCTGCCGGACGGCAACGGGCTGTCCATCCTGTCCGATCTCGCCCAGTGTCCCTCGGCACCCGAGGTGATCATCATCACGGGCGAAGGTGACCCTGACGGGGCAGAGCTGGCCATCAATAACGGGGCATGGGACTACATCGAGAAGACAGATTCCATTCAGAAGATATCTCTCACCCTCAAGCGGGCGCTGGACTATCGTCGTGAGCGGACAGGAGCGGCCGCATGCCAGCCTGTGCGCGCACTGCGGCGCGACCGCATTGTGGGAGACAGCGTGGGGCTCGGCCGCTCGCTAGACATGGTTGCGCAGGCCGCGTGGGGCGAATCCCACGTGCTTATCATCGGGGAAACCGGCACGGGCAAGGAGTTATTTGCCAGAGCCATCCATGAGAACAGTGCCCGGTCCGAAGGGCCCTTTGTGGTGGTGGACTGTGCGGCACTGCCTGAGAATCTGGTGGAATCCATTCTCTTCGGCCACCGCAAGGGGGCGTTCACGGGCGCGGATCAGGACCAGACCGGGCTGGGTATTCAGGCCGACGGCGGCACCCTGTTTCTCGACGAAGTGGGCGAACTGCCCCTGAACATGCAGAAGGCATTTCTGCGGGTGCTGCAGGAGCGCACCGTGCGGCCCATCGGCAGCAAGGCC
>JBKEAK010000151.1:0-9091 GCA_047972125.1 Halodesulfovibrio sp. | reverse complement strand
ATGCTCACGGACGACGCCGCGCTGGAAGAAGCCATGTGGCGTTACATGATCTGGTATTACAACCAGATGGACAGGGTTTATGTGCCCTCACACGCAACGGGCGAAGAGCTTATCGCCAAGGGCCTGCCGCGTGAGAAGGTGGTGTTCTACCAGCGGGGCATTGATACGGAGCAGTTCCATCCCCGGTACCGCAACGGCTTCTTCAAGCGATATGCGCCGCAGGCTGGTGCTGCCAGTGATACTGGTGACGCTGGAGCCGCTGGGCGCGTCACCAAGGGAGTTTCCGGTCCTGCCGCAGATGGCCCCCGCGAATCCAGCTCAACGGCTTCCGCAACGTCCGGCATCCCCGGTGATGCAACCGGAAACAGCTCTCATGAGGGCAGCGCGAGAGCGGCGCCGGGAAAGGCGGGGGAAACGGCAGCGAGAATGACCGAGGGAATGACCGAGGGAATGAATGGTAGAGCCGCCGGGAATGCACCGGCGAGCGAAGGACAGCGCATCCAGAACGACCTGAAATTCGTGTACGTGGGCCGTATCTCGCGGGAAAAGAACATCCACGTCCTGTCAGAAGCCTTCAGGCTGATGGCCCACAGGCAGCAGGGCATCCGGCTTGTGGTGGTGGGCGATGGCCCCTATCGCGAAGAGATGGAACTGGACCTGAAGAACCTGCCCGTCACCTTCACCGGCTACCTTACGGGCGAGGATCTGGCGGCGGCGTATGCCTCATCGGACGTGTTCGTGTTTCCTTCCGGCACCGATACCTTCGGCAACGTGGTGCTGGAGGCGCAGGCTTCCGGCCTGCCGGTGATCGTCACGGACATGGGCGGACCCAAAGAGAATCTCATTCCCGGCAAGACCGGCTTCATCGTGCCGGAAGGCGACCCCGTGGCACTGGCCGATGCCATGCTGCAGTTCGCGGACGCCCCGGAAATGCTGGACGAGATGCGCAAGGCAGCCCGCGTGTATACCGAGAGCCGCAGCTTTGAAGCCTGCTTCATGCACCAGTGGGAAATGTATCGCGAAAAGCGTGTGGCGTAGCCGCCCTGATTGTATTCACGGAATATATTCACGGAAGGGGCGCAAATTTCGCCGTGCACATGCCCTGACCGTAATCGCCCCCGCAGGAATGGGCATCCGGCGGGGGCGGTGTTGTTTGCATGGCTGCTGGTATGGACAGACGGAAACAGGTGCAGGTCCCAAAGGGTTTTCGTCCGAGGCGCTTGAATATCCGTATTCAGGACACGCCCTCAAGTGGAGTAGGCAGATCATAAAAAAGCCGGAGGCGTTTCCGCCTCCGGCTCTCTTTTTCTTATGGCAATCCGGCCCTAAAACTCGATGTTGTTGGGCGTTCTGGGGAAGGGGATAACGTCGCGGATGTTGGTGATGCCGGTCAGCATCATCAGCAGGCGCTCAAAGCCCATGCCGAAACCGGCGTGGGGCACGGTGCCGAAGCGGCGGGTATCCAGATACCACCAGTAGTCTTCGATGTTCTGGCCCATTTCGCGGATGCGGCCTTCCAGCACGTCCAGACGCTCTTCACGCTGCGAACCGCCGATAAGCTCGCCGATGCGGGGCACCAGCACGTCCATGGCAGCAACGGTTTTGCCGTCTTCGTTAAGGCGCATGTAGAAGGCTTTGATTTCCTTGGGGTAGTCGCGCACGATAACGGGCTTGCGGAAGTGTTCTTCCGCCAGATAGCGCTCATGCTCGGTCTGCAGGTCGCAGCCCCAGGTTACGGGGTATTCCCAATCCTTCTTGGCGGCGAGCAGAATGTCTATGGCCTCGGTATACGTCACGCGGGCAAAGGGTTCCTTCACCAGCGTTTCAAGGCGGCCCATCAGTTCCTTGTCCACAAAGCTGGCAAAGAGGTTCAGGTCGTCCGCGCAGTGTTCCATCACGTGCTTTACCACGTACTTGGTCATTTCTTCGCCAAGGTCCATGTCGTCATGGATGTCGGCAAAGGCCACTTCAGGCTCGATCATCCAGAATTCGGCAGCGTGGCGGGGGGTATTGGAATTCTCGGCACGGAAGGTGGGGCCGAAGGTGTATACCTTGCCCAGACCCATGGCGAGCAGTTCCGCTTCCAGCTGGCCGGAAACGGTGAGGTTGCTTTCGCGACCGAAGAAATCGTTTTCAAAAACATTGCCGCTTTCGGGCTTCTGTGCGCCTTCCACGGGCAGGGTGGTCACGCGGAACATTTCGCCTGCGCCTTCGCAGTCGGAACCGGTGAGAATGGGCGTGTGCACGTAGAAGAAGCCGCGCTCACGATAGAAGGTGTGTATGGCATACGCGGCTTCGGAGCGGATGCGGAAAGCTGCGCCGTATTTGTTGGTACGGGGGCGCAGGTGGGCTATGGTGCGCAGAAACTCGTCGGAATGACGTTTCTTCTGCAGCGGAAAGGTCTCGGCATCTGCCACGCCGAGCAGCTTCAGTTCGGTACAGCGGATTTCCCACTTCTGTCCTTTGCCGGGAGATTCCACCAGCTCGCCGAGAATCTCGACGGATGCACCGGTGTTCACGTCCTTGATGACGGGGTAGGTGGGTACGGTTTCATCCACGATGACCTGAATGTTGGTCAGGCAGGAGCCATCGTTCAGTTCAAGAAACGAAAAGCCCTTGGAGTCGCGGCGGGTGCGCACCCAGCCGCATACCTTCAGTTCCGCTGCGGGGCCCTGAGCATTGAGCGCATCAACGATCTGCGTTCTACGCATACACTATCTCCTTGCAATCCCTGAATATGATAAGGCCATGCCAGCGGCCTTTTTTCTGCCGGTAACGCGGCAGCCGAATGCCATGCCACTTCTGCCGCTGCCTTGGGATAGGCGCAATGCGCGTTACGGGTCAACAGATTTTGCCTAGGCGCGCAATAAATCGTCGGCAAACCGTCCATATCATGAATATGGCAGGGAAGATACGCTTTCCACAGGCACGCGGTGGCGGGCGTTCTATAGAAGAAAAGGCCTCCCCTAGCGCCAACAGGGGGAGGCCTTTCATGCCAAAAGCAAATCTTTCGCATTTATGCGGGCCGATACTCCTAGCGGTCCCGCATGGACAGTAACAGTCCCGCCGCTCGAGCGACGGGAAAACTCCTCCACAATAATTCGGGGGGACCCTTCGCACTGGTCCTCTCCGCGTGGCACGGGCGGCAAGCCGCCGTTACCGGGGAACATCCGGCCCCACCGGATATTCCGAGAAAAACTATCATTCCTTTCCGTGCGCGAAACGGTCCGGAACAGACCTTGCGTGCGATAATGCCACCGATCAGACATTGCCGCTGCAGGCCAAGAAAATGATACATCCTCCGTCTCGGTTCATTGATCCCAGAAAAGCCACTGACATGGGAGAATTCATATCTCCCGCCGTCCTGTTACCCCCTGTCGATACCTCCATCGTCAGGCAGGAGCGGCTGTCGGGTTGATCGCGGAATCCCGGCGACGCGGATTCAGAATCCGCAGCCCGTTGATCCGGCGCAGCATGCACGCAATTGCGATGCCGCAGTGCCGAACCCTGTAGACGGGGCCGCCGAACCGTGAGCTGGCCAGTCTCCAATCAGCAAGCTCAGGCGGGAAACACACCCCGACCATGAAAAACCCATGCAATCACTTCAGTTCTGTCAGATGCACACATTCATGTCAATTCAGTTAGGATTGTTTAAATGATCAGTTTATTTGAAGAGTAGCGGCGCTTTTGGGCTTGTGTGCGGTGCTTGACGTATCGGTTGCGCGATTGTATTGGGGATTTTTGCCGGAATGGTCATGAACTGGTCCAAAGCCTTGTTTCATCGGCTCCGGCAGGGATTTTTGAGCTTTCGGCCGCAGTACCGTGTGGGGTGTGCGGCAGGGGGCTTTATGAAGAAGCGAGTTTGTAGCTATGACCCATGCCAACAGAGATGAATTGATCCGCATTGCGCGCGAATCGGGCCTGCCCGTTTCTGAGGACGCCTCCGTAACCGAGGTGGTGCAGCTGCTGGGCACGCTGCCCATTTTGACGGACGAGATCGCGGAAGCGTTGAACCATATTCTGGGCAACGTGCGCGAAGCGGATAAAGCCGCCAGCGCCTAGCGGTTCCCCTCATGCGGAGCCATGGGTTCCGCCTGCCGAGGCTGCCGGGTGTTTTGCCGGGTAGCGTAATTTGCTGCAACCTGCAGAGTACATGGCCCCTGCCGAAAGGCGGGGGCTTTTTGCGTGCTGTTTTGTGCGTCGTTTTTGCCAAAGATGCCGGTGGGGTCGGCCAGCTCATGTCTGGTCCGCCCATCGCATGCGAGCCTGTGCCAGCGTAGGCCTGTTCCGGCCATCTTGGTTAGTCCGGCTCAGGTTGGGTACGCCCTGATCAGTTCATATTAGTCAGGGCAGGAAAAAATGAGCAGGCCGAACAACGAGTTGCAGAAAATAATGCCCGACCTGATTGCCGAAATTCCGTAACTGGGATACCTGCGCAACACGTCCCTGTGCGGACCAGCTCTCCGGTACCGGTTTGCCGAATCGTTCGGCGGGGGGATGAGGGGAGCGCGGAGCAATTCCATGGATTTCGCCGAGGCTAAACGGCGGGCCTATGCCGATATGCGGCTGTGGCAGCGCCCGTTCTTTATCCTGTTCTGCTACCTGTTCACAGCCTGCTGCTATTCCCTTGCCTACTTCATGCACTACAGGGAATTCAAGCAGTTGAGCCACAGCCTTGTGGACGCCTTCTACTTTTCCATGATCACCATCACCACGCTCGGCTACGGCGACATAACGCCCGCCACCGAGCTGGCAAAGTGCATTGTGGCTTCAGAAGCCATTCTCGGCGTCATAGTCATCGGCCTTTTCTTGAACTCGCTGGCCAGCTTCTATGCCCGCGTGCGTGAAGAGACGGAAAAGGAGGATACAAGGCTCAAGCGTCTGTGGAACATCACCAAGCGGCTCGACCTTATCGAACCGGCAGCCGTGATTCTGCTCATAGCCATGAACAGCATGATGGCAAAGAAAGTGAAGAAGTTCACCTCGGCAGAGCTGCGCACCATCACTTTTCATGTGGGTGATCTGAAAGACCTGTTTTCTGCCAGCCACTTTTACCGGGCGGGCATATCCACGCCTGCCGTGTTTTTCTACTTCGACTGCCTGCGCAAATTCACCGCCAAGGTGGACCTGCTGGTGGCGCAGGATGATATGTCGCTTGAGCGGGAACGCGCGCGCCGCATTGTGAACCTGCTGCGCAAGATAGAATCCACGGATGTGGAGCCGGCCTTTCGCGAGGGGCATGCCCGCAAGCTGAGCGACGGCAGGCGTGAGGCAGACGTCATACGGTTCTACCTGAGCAGGGTGCGGAGTGATCCTGATTCCATTCCCCTGCGCACGGTGGTGACCCCCGTGTTCATTCTGCGCGACCAGATACGGCTGGTTATTGAACTGCTCATTGAGCTCGCAGAGCTTTCTGAAGGGGTGGACAGAAAGGCCCTGCATCAGTCAATCTGATGTGCCTTAGTGTGCGAGCTGCCAGACTGAAACCGGCTCGCGCTTTCCCTTCAGGGTCTGGCTGCCCGCATAGGTCAGGCGACTGCGCAGGCTGCTGTCCTTCAAACTTCTGTACAGCGTGTCAGAAATGACAATGCTCGTCCCCAGCGACTTGCTGAGGGATTCCAGCCGCGCCGCCGTGTTCACGGCATCGCCTATGACCGTGAATTCCAGCCTGTCCGGTGATCCCACAAGGCCGGAGATGACCTGCCCCGTGTGTAGCCCTATGCCTATGGCAACAGGGGACGACAGGTGCGCGTTGATCAGGGGCAGGCGTTCACGAATGGCAATGGCCGCGTGCAGGGCATCGTCGGCGCAGGTGCACTCTTCGTCTTCATCATGGTCCGTCAGGCCGAACACGGCGAGCATGCCGTCGCCGATGAATTTGTCCACCATGCCGCCGTGTGCGGTGATGATCTCGACACAGGCCGTGAAATAGGTATTCAGGTCGTCCACCACGGTTTCGGGCCGCGCGGTTTCCGTTGTTGTCGTGAAGTCGCGTATGTCGGACATGAAAATGATCACATCCCTGCGGCTGCCACCAAGGGCAAGGCCGCGTGCAGTGCCGTGTATCAGGTGCTCGGCAATGCGCGGGTCCACCACCTTGCCGAGCAGGTTGCGGATGTGCCGTTTTTCGCGCAGCCCCGCGATCATGTGGTTGGTGCCGCGTGCGATAAGCCCGAATTCGTCGCGGCGTATTTCAGGCACCTGCACTGTCAGGTCGCCGTTGCGTACCGATTCCAGCGCATCGGTCTGGGCGTTGAAGGCAAGACGCAGATTGCGGGCATACGACCAGACAACCCGCAGCGTGAAGCAGAGAATGACGGCGCAGACAAAGACGATTTCAAGCGCCACGAACACGGCCTGCCGACGCACATCGTCTGGCGGGAGCCCCTGCAGGTAGAGCAGGTCCTTGAAGACCACCATGGAGATGATAAGGGCGTTGCAGGTCATGACGGCCGATGCGAGCAGCGATATGCGCCGTGTGAGCGAACTGAAGGGTGGTGCCGTATACCCTTTTCGCGTTGGTTGCCGCAGCTGTCCCGTCAGCTCTGCCGGTTCTGCCCGTTCTATTCGTCCAGCCGCTACATCCGTTGAGTGGGTAGGGGGCGTGTCATTAATTGCCACGCCAGTCGTCAGGTCGGTCGTCAGGCCAGTCGTCAGGCCAGTCGTCAGGCCAGTCGTTAGCCCAGTTGCCAAGGCCGTCCTCTCGGACGAATCCGCGTGCTCCTCGTTCTGCGGCATGGCACCCGCAGAGCCTTCGTTGTTACCCGGTTCATGGGAAAGGGCAGTCTGTGCGACGAGCCGCTCTCTTGCCAGCGTGGTATCAAGCGCCATGAAAAAGCCGAAGCATACCGTGCCGGTGAGCACCTTGAGTCCGCTTTCCACGGGAAATCCGAAAATGGCCATGTCGAACAGCGTAATGGCAATGCCGAGGCCGGAGGTCAGTGCCATATCCAGCAGGAACTGGCGTTTGCCTGCGCCGTAATCGTCGGGGAGCACATAGGCGGGTTCGGCAAACGAGCGCAGCGCATGCAGGGTGGCGTATCCCGCAAGGAGCACCAGTGCCCATTGCCATACGGGCAGCGAATCCACAAAGGGGCACACAAGCCCGCCGTATATGGTCATGAGCAGGGTGGATACACCGTAGAACGCAAGGGCGTGCGCCTGCGTTGTGCCTCCGGCCTGTTGGCCGTGCGGTACATGGTGCGCTGTATGGTGCGTAGAGGATGTGTCAGGGGGCGTTGTCGGGCTGCTCATACTAAGGCTCCTGCATGGGGGGCGTGTCCGGATGCTGGCAGAGCATAGCAGGTTTCGGGCATTGCACCAATCCCGGCGGCAACTTCAGTTCGTATTTTGCAGAATGCCCATTTCAACGTGCTCGCGGCAGTGCGGTGCCGGTCTGATTGCCTCTCATATGCATACGGGTGGGCCGTGCGGGAGCCGTGCATGCTTTTGTAGCCCCCGCTGCTTTGGGTTGTTGCCCATGGTGGGAAAGCCAGCTATTGTAAAGACCTGTGTTAACATGCCCTGCACGGGCGGCTGCGCCGCCTGCATAAGGGAAATAACGGGGAACTCATCGGGGAGCCGGAATGGAAGGGCGCAAGGTCAGTGACAGCGAAACCGTGGCAACACACCGGGCATTGCCCAGTGATGCCAATCCCGCAGGCAATGTGCACGGCGGGGTCATTCTCAAGCATATAGATCTGGCCGGAGCCGTGTGCGCCATGCGTCATGCGCGGGGCCACACCGTGGTGACGGCCTCCATAGACCGCATGGAATTCAAGGCTCCCGCTCATGTGGGCGAATTGCTCATTCTCAGGGCCAGCGTGAACATGGTGAGCTCACGTTCCATGGAAGTGGGGGTGCGCGTGGAGTCGGAAGACCTGCTCACCGGCGACGTGCGCCATGTGGCCTCTGCCTATCTGACCTTTGTGGCCATGGATGAGAACCGCAAGCCCACGCCTGCGCCGCCTCTTATTCTGGAGTGCCTGACCCATCAGCGCAGAAACGAAGAGGCCATGCGCCGCCGTGAACTGCGTCAGGAAGAACGCCGCCGCGAAAAGCTTGCGCAGGAACGCATGGCCCATGAGGATGGCAGCGAGCCGGTCAGGACCAAGGAATTTTACTAACACCGCATGGATACACGTAAGGACACGCGACCGGGCATAGACCAGGCGGGTTCCACCCAATCGCAGCAAGAGCATGCCGCAGAGCAGGGTGACACGGCCCACGCCGTTGATCCTGTGTCTGCCGGGGGCGGGACAGTGGGACAATCGATGGAACAATCGGTTGCCCGCAACGCCGCCGTAGTTTCCGGTGCCACGCTGGTGTCACGCGTGCTGGGGTTTGTGCGCGACTGCGTGGTGGCTTCCGTGCTGGGGGCCGGTCCGCTGGCGGATGCCTTTTTCATAGCCCTGCGTCTGCCCAACCTCATGCGCAGGCTGTTCGGCGAAGGCTCGCTTTCTCTCGCTCTTATCGGTGAATTTGCCCACACCCGGCAAAAGGACGGGGCCGATTCTGCCCATGCCATGGTACGGGCCTGCCTTGTGTGGCTGCTGATCATTCTTGGTGTGGTGTGCGTTGCCGCCATGTACTGGTCCGGTCCGGTAACGGCCATGCTTGCGCCGGGCTTTCTGCATTCTCCCGAAATATTTGCGCGTACGGCCGATCTTGTGCGGCTGTGCTTTCCTTATGCGCTGCTTATCTGCATAACCGCCCTGTGCGGGGCCGTGCTGCAGGCGCGGGGGCATTTTCTTGCTCCAGCACTTGCCCCCTGCATCTTCAACTGTTCCCTCATTGCCGGTGCCGCCGCGGCATGGATTGCGGGTTGGCCCGTGCCGGAGACCCTTGGCGTGGCCCTGCTGGTTGCCGGAGTGCTGCAGATTGCATTGCAGCAGCCCTTTCTTGTGCAGGCGGGTTTTCGCTGGCGTGGGGCATGGTCGCTGAAGGATGCAGGGGCAAAGCGGGTGGGCAGGCAGATGCTGCCTTCCGTTTTCGGGGCGGCGGTCTATCAGCTGAGCATAGTGCTGACCACCATGCTGGCCTCCTTGCTGCCTGAGGGCAGCATTTCCCACCTGTATTATGCCGACCGGCT
>JBKEAK010000150.1:0-4599 GCA_047972125.1 Halodesulfovibrio sp. | reverse complement strand
TGATCATCATCACGGGCGAAGGTGACCCTGACGGGGCAGAGCTGGCCATCAATAACGGGGCATGGGACTACATCGAGAAGACAGATTCCATTCAGAAGATATCTCTCACCCTCAAGCGGGCGCTGGACTATCGTCGTGAGCGGACAGGAGCGGCCGCATGCCAGCCTGTGCGCGCACTGCGGCGCGACCGCATTGTGGGAGACAGCGTGGGACTTGGCCGTTCGCTCGACATGGTTGCGCAGGCCGCGTGGGGCGAATCCAACGTGCTCATCATCGGGGAAACCGGCACGGGCAAGGAGTTGTTTGCCAGAGCCATTCATGAAAACAGTGCCCGGTCCGAAGGACCCTTTGTGGTGGTGGACTGTGCGGCACTGCCTGAGAATCTGGTGGAATCCATTCTCTTCGGCCATCGCAAGGGGGCGTTCACGGGCGCGGATCAGGACCAGACCGGGCTGGTTATTCAGGCCGACGGCGGCACCCTGTTTCTCGACGAAGTGGGCGAACTGCCCCTGAACATGCAGAAGGCATTTCTGCGGGTGCTGCAGGAGCGCACCGTGCGGCCCATCGGCAGCAAGGCCGAGGTGCACAGCAACTTCCGGCTTGTGGCGGCCACCAACCGTAATCTGGAGCAGATGGTTTCCGACGGGGCATTTCGGAGTGATCTGCTCTTCCGGCTGCAGACCATCCGCATAGACATTCCGCCGCTCAGGGAGCGCAAGGGTGATATCCGCGCCTTGGCTGCACATTATGCCGACATCTACTCCGACCGTGCAGGCATGGAGCGCAAAGGGCTGTATTCCGACTTTCTCGATACGCTGGAAGCCAACGACTGGCCCGGCAACGTGCGCGAGCTTATCCATACCATAGAGCATGCCGTTGCCGCCGCCGCCACTGAGCCAGTGCTGTTTTCAAAGCACCTGCCTCCAAGTCTGCGTGCCTCTGTGGCGCGTAACCGCATGGCACCGCAGCCTGACGCTTCGGCGGTCGCCCCTGCCCGCCCTGCCGGTTCTGGCCAGCCACAGGCCATGCAGCTTGCCGGCAGAGATCTGCCGCCTTTGGCGGAATTTCGCGAGGCAGCCATAAACGAGGCGGAGAAGAATTACCTGCAGGCGCTTATGGTCAGTACGGAAGGGAACATCAAGGAGGTCATACGGCGCTCCGGTGTCTCCCAGTCGCGCCTCTATGCACTCCTCAAAAAACACAATATCTCATCGCAGGATCTCTAGCGGCAGGGAATCTGTCGTATGATCATGTCAGACCACATGCCCGCCATCAGCAAATGAAAAACGCCCGCCATGGATAACCGTGGCGGGCGTTTCGCGTATGGGGGTTACTTGCCGAGCTTTGCGAGAAACTGCGACATGATCATGGCACCGGCCTGCGCCACGTTCAGGGAATCGAAGTCGTTGTGCATGGGAATGCTCAGCGAAATGTCTATGCGCTTGCCCACATTGGGGCGTATGCCCTTTTCCTCGTTGCCGAGGACAAGCACGGCGGGGGTGTGCAGCTTGGCGGTATACAGGTTCTCGGCGTTGTCGCCCATGTAGGCGCCGTAGACGAAGTAGCCCATGTCCTTGGCCAGCTCGAGCGTGCGGGAAAGGTTGGTGGCCTTGGCAACGGGCAGCTTGCCCAGTGCTCCGGCAGAAGCCTTGGCAGCAGCGGCACCAAGGAACGAGGCATTGTGCTTGGGCACGATCATGCCGCCACCGCCTATGCCGTACAGGGTGCGGGCAAGGGTGCCTGCATTGCCGGGGTCCTGAACCTGATCAAGCACCAGCACCAGAGGCAGGTGGGCAGAAAGGCCCATTTCGAGAACGGTGTCTTCCTCAAGGAAGCCCGCATCGAAAATCTTGGCGATTATGCCCTGGTGGTTGCCATTGAAAAGCTTGTCAAGCACCTGTTCCTGAACAAATGTGAAGCGAATTTTATTTTTTTTACACAAATCGGTAATGATATTAATATCATGACCTGTCTTTCCCTTGCGAATGAGCACGGAATCTATTTGTTCGGGAGAGGTTTTCAAACGCTCCGCCACGGGCTTGGTGCCGGGCAGAATCCCATCGGTATCATTATAATTATCGTTAGACATGTCACTTTCCTGACTAGGGTTCTTGAAAATCTTTATAAAATGAGAGATGTTTCAGCGTATTGCTTTGTCCTCTGGATTACGGTAGTGGCATAATCCAACATAGGATGCAGATACTCTGCCGGAGTTGCCAACGCAAGTGGGCTCAACTTCTAAAACGGAATATGCATGCAAAAAATACTACCCAGCAAATATTCTGCGATGATGATAATCGGGCTCATGCTCGTTTTCTCCCTTGGTGCGTGCGCTCCCAAGCAGGCTGTTCTCGACGCCGGTCCGGTGGTCAAGGCTCCTGCGGACGGTGCTGTCTGTGAGCCGGGTTCCCTGCAGGCCGCCGGTGACCCGGATGTTCCCAGCGAGGATGTCTCTTCTCTCGACGAAACGCCCGGTCAGGACTCTTCTCCGCTGACTGCGGAAGAACAGGAAGCCCTGAATACCCGTCTTGATATCAATATTGATATGGAAGACAGCGATCGCGAGATCGTCGAGCAGTATTTCAAGTACTTCACCCACTCCCGTCGCGAAGTGTTCGAGCGCTATCTTGAGCGTGCTGAACTCTACCTGCCTTATGCCCGCAAGGTATTCAAGGATAAAGGTCTGCCTGACGAAGTGGTGTATCTTGCTTTTGTGGAAAGCGGATTCAACCCCAATGCCTATTCCCGTGCCGGTGCTGCCGGTATGTGGCAGTTCATGCCCTACACCGGACGCAAGTACGGTCTGAAGTATGACTGGTGGATTGACGAACGCCGTGACCCCTTCAAGGCAACTCATGCGGCAGCCGACTATCTCAACAAGCTGTATGCCGACTTCGGCGACTGGTATCTGGCCATTGCCGCATACAATGCGGGTGAGGGCAAGATCGGTCGCGCCATGAAGGGCACCGGTGCCGAGAGCTTCTTCGAACTTACCCAGATGAATGATCAGCTGAGCCAGAAAGCCCAGCTGCGTCAGGAAACCCGCCACTACGTGCCCAAGTTCCTTGCTATAGTGAAGATCATGCGCAACCTTGAAAAGCTGGGCTTCAAGCCCATCTCTCTGGATTGCGGTGTCGAGCTGGCAGAAATGCGGGTAAAGGGTGGCACCGACCTTTTGGCTCTCTCTGAATCCTGCGGTCTGGAATGGAAGACCTTCTCTTCCTTCAACCCGGCATTCAGCCGTCAGGTCAGCCCGCCCGACCATGATGCCACGATCTACCTGCCTGCCAAGAGCCTTGCCGCAGCCAGCACGTTCGTCGCTTCTTCCAAGTCCCGCCCCTATGCAGGCTGGAAGTCGTATTCCATTAAGTCCGGCGATTCCTGGTACCGTATCAGCCGCAAGTTCAACGTGCCGGTTACCGTGCTGAAGAGCGTGAACAAGAACTCCACCAATGTGCTGCGTGTTGGGCAGCAGGTGATGATTCCCGGCAGCGGTTCCAGCTCTGCAGTTGCGTGGGATATGTCCCGTGCGAAGACCCGCTCCATCGCCCAGAAGCGCAGCAACTACCGCGTGCAGACCGGCGACACTCTGTCCGCTATCTCCCGCGAAACCGGTGTGAGCGTGCAGACCCTGATGGAAGCCAACGGACTTACCGCAAAGTCCGTGCTCAAGATCGGCCAGAAGCTGTATGTTCCCGACAACTCCTTCAAGAAGACCGTTGCCTCGCGCAAGCAGGCTGAAGAGGTCAAGAAGTCCATTGTATATAGTGTACGCCGCGGCGAATCCCTGTGGTCCATCGCCCGTAAGTTCGGCGTATCTCATCAGGACGTAATGCGCTGGAACCAGCTGGACAAGCAGAGCCAGCTGCACCCCGGTGATCAGATCAAGCTGTTTGTTAACTAGCAGATCATTAATTGAGAGTGTCAGAGCCCCGATTCGTCGGGGCTCTTCTTTTTTCCGGAGCTGCAAGAGCGTGGGGTGGACTGGTACACCATCCGCCTGCGGCAGAGAAGGTGAAGGGGGATCAACGGTCCTTAAGATTGTTGTCTTGTGAAATCGGTATGTTATGTAGATATCCAAGAATAATCCAAAAACCTTGTTGACGCCCGCCCCAGTTTTGCTTAAACCCTCCTTCCCTGCACCGGCAGGGACTGTTCTTTCTCAGCACGAGTTCTTCTATATCCCTTGCATATAAGGGGATCGATCCTAAGGATCGGTTCCGGACAGGCAGAGCGGGTCGCCGAAAAAAGTTTGAAAAACAGCTTGACGGTGAACGCGAAGCTCTGTAGAAGCTGCCTCTCGCTTCGGCGAGAAGTTCTTTCACAAACGCAAGGGCGTCACATCCGGGTTTCACCCGACCGCATGTCGGCATTCTGAGAATGCTGCATGAAGCCGCTAGGTTCAGGTCGCAGGCTTAAACGTCTTCGTAAAAAAAAAAGTTGAATAAGATGTTGACGGGGTGACGAGGAAGTGACATAAGCACCCCTCGCCGCTACGGAAAAACGCCGTGGGGAACTTGAGGTTCTTTGACAATTAAATAGCGAGTTGGACAGAAAGATATCAGCTAGCGTGATTAAGGGAATTAGCCCCCTTAGTCA
>JBKEAK010000149.1:0-11559 GCA_047972125.1 Halodesulfovibrio sp. | reverse complement strand
TTATCAAGGATATTGACCAGATTGCTGCTCTGGACCGCGCCTGTGACGACCTTGGCCTCGACACCATCGAAACCGGCAACGCCGTGGCCATTGCCATGGACGGCGGCGTGATTCCGTGGGGCGACGGTGATGCAGCCCACAAGATGCTGTATCGCATTCTGGACCAGAACGACTACCTCGGCAAGATCATCGGCAGCGGTGTGGACTTTGCCGCACAGGCATTCGGTGTTGACCGCGTGCCCACCGTCAAGGGGCAGTCCATGCCCGCATACGACCCGCGCGCTGCCAAGGGTATCGGCGTTACCTACGCCACCACCACCATGGGTGCGGACCATACCGCCGGTTACGCCATCTGCCAGAACCTGCTCAAGGTCGGCGGCGATGTGAATCCGCTGGGCAAGCAGGGACAGGTGGAAACCTCAAAGGCCCTGCAGATTGCAACCGCCACCGTGGATGCACTCGGCCTGTGTCTTTTTGTTGCCTTTGCCGTTCTGGATACCGCCGATGCCGCTCAGGTTATCTGCGACATGGTATCCGCACGCCACGGCATCGAGTTCACCCCCGATGACTTCGGCGCACTGGGTATCACCACCCTGAAGGACGAACTGGCCTTCAACCGCGCTGCCGGTTTCACCAAGGAAGACGACCAGCTGCCTGCCTTCATGATGAAGGAAAAGCTGGCTCCCCATAACGTTGTGTGGGACTTCACCACTGAAGAACTGCAGGGCGCTCTGGTCGGTTAACCGCCTGCCATAGAGATAATTACGGGCCGGACAGCATATGCTGTCCGGCCTTTTTCGTGTCTGCGTACAGGTCTGCCATGCGTTATTGGCGCGGCCAGCCTGAAATGCAGAGGGGAAGCAAAGGGCAGGGGGAGCGAGGGGGCGTGCCATCTCATGTTCCGCAGCGAAGGTCAGGACTTGTACAAAGCAGGCCGAGGTTGTAGCATGCACTGTCAGTTTCCGTCATTTCAACATGTTGCCAACACGCGGAGAGCCCTGTGGTGCCAAGACTGAACATACGACAGAAGATTATTCTCGGCTTTCTCATGCCGTCCATCTGTCTTGGAGTGCTGACGGTCGTTTCCTATTCCAACCTGCTGCTTATCGAGAAGAAGACGTACTCCGTTGAGTTCATCGACGATATGGAGAACTTCATTCTAGAATTCCGCAGGCAGGAGAAGAACTTCCTGCTCTATGGTGAGAAGAGCAGCTACGACCTTGCCATACGCGAAGTGGACGTGGCGCTGGAATCCCTGAAGGATCTGGATGCCTATAGTCTGGATGCCAGAATGGAGCGCATGATAGGGGAGTTGCGTGACCGCATTGTCGACTACCGTAATCGCATGGTCACCATGTACGGGGTGGCCAGTTCCGGCGGCAAGACCCTTGAGGCGGAGATAGACCGGCTGCGCGACATAGGGAAAGATCTGGTTGATCTTGCGCAGCAGATTTCTGCACTGGAACGAAAGAATATTCTTAACATAAACAAACACCTGAGAAGTCAGCTTGTCTTTTCTATTGTGGGTGTTTCCGTCCTTTTTCTTATCATCTTCTACATAGTCACCACGCGGGTTCTCAAACCTCTCAAGATCATCGAGTTGACCACCATGCAGATTGCCCGCGGCAATTTTCAGCCGTTGGAGGTGCGCAAGGCCAACGATGAAATCCGGCAGGTGCAGGAAGCCTTCAACCGCATGGTGCAGGAGTTGGAAAAGCGGCAGGACCAGTTGGTGCAGGCGCAGAAACTTTCTTCCATCGGCACGCTGAGTGCGGGTATTGCCCATCAGGTAAATAACCCGCTCAACAATATTTCCACCTCGGCTCAGATTCTGCGCGATGTGCTCAAGGACGGCACAGACCCCTTCGGTATGAAGATGCTGGACAACATAGAGAATGAAACCGCCCGTGCCCGTGACATTGTGCGTGGCCTGCTCGAATTTGCGCGGCACACCGAGCTTTCTGTCAGAATCGTGCTTCTCAGGGATGTGGTGAACAAGGCCGTGCAGCTTGTTTCTTCGCAGGTTCCTCCCGGTGTCACGGTGAACGTGGATGTACCGGGCGATATTGAACTGGAGCTGGATGCCCAGCGCATGGGCGAGGTGCTTCTTAACCTTATTCTCAACGCCATTCAGGCCATTGAGACGCTGCCCGGTGAGATAACGCTCTACATGGGCAAGGAGCCGCCGGAACGCATGGTAACACTGGTGGTGGAAGACACGGGCAAGGGCATAGACGAAAACGATCTGCCGCATATTTTCGATCCCTTCTTCACCCGCAAGGAAGTGGGCAAGGGGACTGGGCTGGGGCTTTCCGTTGCCTACGGCATCATTGAAGAATTCAAGGGCCGGATTCGGGCGGAAAGCGAAGTGGGTGTGGGCACCCGCTTCCTCATCGATCTGCCGCTGCCTGAACGTGCAGAGGCAGGGGAAGCCTAATGAATCAGTCACGTATTCTGATTGCGGAAGACGAAATGATCGCCCGCGAGAACCTTACCCACGTTCTGACCCGCAAAGGTGCAGAGGTAGTGGCGGTGGAGAATGGCCGCAAGGCCATGCAGGCACTTTCCGGCGGAGAATTCGACCTTGTGGTTTCCGACCTGCGCATGCCGGACATGGACGGCATGCAGTTGCTGGAACATGTGAAATCCACGGTGCCGGATACCGAGGTGATCATCATCACCGGCTATGCATCCATCGAAACTGCTGTCGAGGCCATGCGCAAAGGCGCCTACCAGTATCTCGCCAAGCCCATACGGCTGGACGAGGTCTGTGTCATGGCGGAAAAGGCGCTGGAAAAACGCCGCCTGCGTCAGGAAGTGGATTCCCTGCGCAGGCAGCTTAAGGCTTCTGATGCGCCCATTATCATCGGCCAGAGCCCTGCCGTGCGTGCGCTTAAGGAGAATATCGCCCAGGTGGCGCCGGTGGACTGCACCGTGCTCATTCTTGGTGAAACAGGCACCGGCAAGGAGCTGGTCGCCCGTTCCCTGCACGCGGGCAGCCCCCGGAGCGGCAACCGCTTCATGGCGGTGAACTGCGCCTCATTCACTGAGGAGTTGCTGGCCAATGAACTGTTCGGGCATGAGAAGTCGGCATTTACCGGTGCGCAGAACATCAAGAAAGGTCTTATAGAGTCTGCGGACAAGGGAACATTCTTTCTGGATGAAGTGGGGGACATGCCCCTCAGCATGCAGGCGAACCTGCTGCGTGTGCTGGAAACCCGCACCCTGCTCAGGGTGGGGGGGACTACCGATATTCCCGTGGACGTGCGCATCATCGCCGCCACCAACCGCGATCTCAAACTGATGGTGGAAGAGGGAAGTTTCCGGCAAGACCTGTATTACCGGCTTAACGTGATTACCCTCCGCGTGCCTCCCCTTGCCGAGCGCAAGGAGGATGTGGTGCTGCTGGCCAGCTTTTTTGCCAACCGCTTTGCCTCGGCCTTCGGCAAGACCATTACGGAAATCGACGATGAGGCACTGCGTATTCTCATGCAGTATCCTTTCCCCGGTAACGTGCGTGAGCTGGAAAATCTGATGGAACGCGCTGTGGTGCTGTGCAACGGCGAAACCATAAGCGTGGCGCACCTGCCGCATGATATGCGCGAGGAGCAGCACCTTATGCGCCCGTGCGAAGGCGGCATTTTTGAATTTGACGGTATTGTCTCGCTGGATGAGAACGAGCGCCGGTATCTTGTGTGGGTGCTTGAGCAGACGCAGGGCAACAAGACGCGCGCTGCCGAGCTGCTGGGCCTGAACCGCGGATCGCTCTGGCGCAAGCTTAAGCGTTTTGGTCTGGACGAGTAAGCCGTTTCCTGACAGAGGGAACGGAGCGGATTCGAAATCGCAGCGCGGTTTCGGATGCTTTGTAACAGGTCGTAATTGCCGGGCAGCGTGGGCGCAGCACGGCATTGCGGTGGGCATGAAATGATGCGGGATGCCGTTGTATTTGGGCTTGCGGCAGACTGCATGATCGACGGAAAAGGAGGAATCGGACAAGTTTCAATGCAGCGCATGAGAACACAGGGAGCCAGTTGAACATCAGCTTTTCAATGACCTTGCGAAAGGCAGAAGCATTCGCTTTGCCGGGCAGGGTCCATCTCTACCTCATAATAGGAGACTCCCGTGCTTGTTTCTGTGATTGTTTTGATTCTGGGATTGATTCTGCTCGTCTGGAGCGCTGACCGTTTTGTCGATGGTGCAGCATCGTTTGCCTCGCATCTGGGCATGTCGCCACTTCTCATCGGCATGGTGGTGGTTGGATTCGGTACGTCAATGCCTGAACTTGTCGTGTCGGTGTTTTCTGCCATTGAAGGAAACGCCGGCCTTGCTCTCGGCAACGTGATCGGATCGAACATCGCTAATATTTCCCTTATCCTTGGCGTTTCGGCCATTATGCGTCCCATCATGGTGCACTCGCATGTGCTGAAGAAAGAACTGCCCATTCTGTGCGGCGTGACGCTGGTCACCGTGCTGCTTCTGATGGACGGTACGTTCTCCGCTTTAGATGCCTGGGTGCTCATTCTGCTCTTTGCGGGCCTGATGGGCTGGACGCTGTGGCAGGGGATGAAGGAAAAGAACGATACCCTCGGCAACGCGGTCGATCAGGACATGTCGACCAGAAGAATGCCCATGAACCGCTCCATTCTGTGGCTTGTGATCGGACTGGGCTGTCTGCTTGTCAGCTCGCGTGCGCTGGTCTGGGCGGCAACGGATATAGCAAGAAGCCTCGGCATAGACGATCTGGTCATCGGCCTGACCGTTGTGGCTGTGGGCACTTCCCTTCCTGAGCTGGCTTCTTCCTTCGTGGCGGCCCGTAAAGGGGAAGATGATATCGCCATCGGCAACGTTCTCGGTTCCAACCTCTTCAATATCCTTGCGGTGCTTGGCATCTCAGGTGCCATCAGTCCCATGGCCGTACCGGAAGGAGTGCTCGGGCGCGACTGCGTCATCATGTCGCTTCTTACCCTGTCGCTCTTTGTGCTGGGGTACGGGTTCGGCAGGCAGGGGCGCATCAACCGGTTTGAAGGTTGCGCACTGCTGGCCGTGTTTATTGGATACACCGCGTGGCTGATTGTGATGCCGTAAATCGGCGTCACCAGACTAGGACTCAAGGAACAGGGCGGATGTTGTATAAACATCCGGACTTAGCTGCCTGACAGAATAGAATAAACGGCCGCGTCCATGAAGGTGGATGCGGCCGTTCTGGTTAACAATCAGCTTCGTTTGCACGAATGGAATAGACTTCATTAAGCCGAGGGGTAAGCCAAAAAATGAAATTTTATCGCTTACATCGGGTGGGGGGGGATTATCCCCCTGCCCATCTACGCTCTCTTTAACCGTAAGCCTCGCAAGGCTCGCCTAACGGTTAAAGGTCCGGAGGCGAATATAATTCAAAATAACTTTGCTGGTAGTTTGAAACGGCCGCACCCGGAAAAGTGGATGCGGCCGTTTTCATTTGTTCTGTAAGGGGGGCTATCAGGGCTTCGGCAGCAATACGGCCTCTACAGCCATCTCAATGTTGCTCACGAAGAGCAGCTCCACAGCGTTTCGCACTTCCTCATCCATCGCCATCATTTCTGCCCGGTTGCGTTCGGGCAGCACTGCCAGACGTACACCGGCCTGCTGAGCGGCAAGCACCTTTTCGCGCAGCCCGCTCACGGGCAGCACGCGTCCGCTGAGCGTGAATTCGCCCGTCAGCGCCACATCCCGGCGTGCGGGGCGTCCGGTAAGCAGGGAGATAAGCGCCATGCAGATGGTCATGCCCGCCGAGGGGCCGTCCTTGGAAATGGCACCGGCAGGAATGTGCACGTGGATGTCGGAAGATTCGAAAAAGTCTTCGTTAATGCCGAACTGGGCGGCATTGCTGCGCAGGTAGCTGAGAGCGGTCTGGGCCGATTCCTTGAGAATGTCACCCAGCGAGCCGGTCATGATGAGCTGGCCGCTGCCTTTCATGCGGGCGGTTTCTATGAAGATGATATGCCCGCCGTATTCACTCCACACAAGGCCGGTGGTCACACCCGCAATGGGCTTGGCCGTTGCTGCTTCCAGCGAATATTTGGGGTGGCCGAGCAGGGCGTGGATATCGTCTTTCTGCACTGTCATCGGCACCTGCCGTTCCTTTTGCAGAATCTGCAGGTTCAGCTTGCGGCATACCCCGCCTATTTCCCTGTTCAGGCTGCGCAGGCCGGCACCACGGGTGTAGCCGTGCAGCAGGGTGTCCATCGCTTCGGATGTGAAGGATATGTCGTCCGGCGCATAGCCTGTGGCGCGCACCTGTCTGGGCGCAAGGTATTCAAGCCCTATGCGCCGCTTCTCGCCCAACGTGTAGCAGGAGAAGGGAATGGTCTCCATGCGGTCGCGCAGCGGGCCAGGCAGGTTTTCCAGCATGTTCGCGGTGGTGATGAACATAACCCGCGAAAGATCGAAGGGAATGTCGAGATAGTAGTCGAGGAAGTGTCTGTTCTGCTCCGGGTCCAGAATTTCGAGCAGAACGGAGGCCGGATCACCCCGGAAGTCCTGCCCTATCTTGTCGATTTCATCGAGCATGAACACGGGGTTGTTCACGCCGCACTTGTTCAGTTCGCTGATGATGCGGCCTGCCATGGCCCCCACGTAGGTGCGCCTGTGACCGCGCAGTTCTGCCTCATCCCGCATGCCCGCAAGGGAAAGGCGGATGAACTTGCGTTGCAGGGCGTTGGCAACAGAGCGGCCAATGGAGGTCTTGCCCGTGCCGGGAGGGCCGGTGAAGCAGAGAATGGGGCCGGAAACGGAGCATGCCTGCGTCTTTCTGTCCAGAATGTCACGCACCGTGTCGCGCAGAATGTCCAGATTGAGGGGTTTGGGCAGATAGTGGGCCGCGCCTTTGCGCAGCGCATCCACGGCATTGTCCACGGTGGCGTAGCCTGTGACGATGATAAGCTGGGTGTCCGGCCATTCCACGCGCACTCTCTCCAGCAGGCCGAGACCGTCCACCTTCTGCATTTTCAGGTCGGTGACGATGCAGTCCACGTGGGTCTTGGCAAGAATGTCCAAGGCTTCCTGCCCGTTGGAGGCCGTAAGCACGTCGCACGAGAGCTTGCCCACGGAATAGGCCATGTTGTCGCGGGAGATATCTTCGTCATCCACCACGAGCACCGTGTTGCGGCGCAGATGGCAGGTGATGTTTGAAGCAAGGTATTCCAGCACGCGCTGCTTCACCAGTGAGAGGCCGAAGTGTTCCTGATCAAGCACTTCGGCAGCGTGGGCCAGATTCAGGTTGTCCTGCGAGGATACAAGCCATGGCAGGGAGAGCAGGAATTCTATGTAATTGATTCCCAGTCCGTACTCGGCAACGGAAGGGTCCATCCGCTCAAGTTTCTCAATTTCGTTCTGCGCAATTCTCCGCACGTTTTCCGGAAGCCGCGCCGCCTCCACTGCATTTCGCAGCTCGGAGTGCTGGCTCGGTTCCGCAGCCGGAGCTGCTGGCTTGGGCTCGCTTCGCGTGAACAATCCCATACATGCCGTCCTTTTGAAAAAAGTGATGGGTGGCGAATGGATATGCGCCTGAAGCATAGCATCGGGCGAGATCGAGTGCCATGTTTTCTTGCTGCTGCAATTTGCAGCGAACCAAGGTGGTATTTTTATGTGACAAGTAGGGTTTGCTGCAAATTGCAGCGGTTGTTTTGCGTAGCGATGCACATTGCATCGCTTTTTGCGTTCAAAGGGGATGTGTTGTCTTTAAAAATTTAATTAAAACAGCATGTTAATTGTGTGGCACGCCGTATGCTTAAGGAAGGTCAGAAACACGCCGGAAACGGCATAACACGTGAGCAGGTCAGTTCCATGAAGATAATGAAAGCGCTGGAGAAAATAGCAACAGCAGTTGCCTTTGCAGAAGCTGGAGAGTGGGACTCTGCGCTGGATATCATGCATCAGGATAAGACATCTAAAAAGATCCTCATCGCCTACGAAGGCGAACCGGATAACAGGCGCATCATAGAATACGCCATAGGAATTGCGGAACGTGTGAAGTGCGACATGCTGTTCTCGTATGTAGCCACAAAGAAGAAGGCTGAGAGCCTGACTCAGGACTACATTGAGAAGGTGAACAAAACTTTCAACGAAGCATTTGAAAGAGAAGTTGAAGCTCTTCAGATGAACGGAAAGAAGATCAACTTTCAGCATGTGGTGGTTTCAAACGAGTTTTACGAGGCAGTTAATTCGATTTGCAGAGAAGTGAAGAAGATAGAGTTTGTCATCCTTGGTTGCAGCGAACGTAATGCTGCCCGGTTGCGACTCAATGTTCCCTACTTCTTCTTCAAATAAAGCAGACAATGCGTGTCGCAGAGCCTGCAGATGAACGGGTACAAATCATACGCTTTTAACAGAAGGAGGGCGTCATGAGTCTGTTCAAAACTTTGGAAAACGTGTTCGCGGCTGTTGCCTTTGCAGAAAAGGGCGATTTTGAAACGGCTATCTTCATTGCCAGTGGCAAGACGGCAAAGGAAGAGCGGGTTAAGGCCCAGCCGAAGAAGCAGGCAGACAAGAGAGCCCGCCTGCGCGCCTAGATGAACTGGTTTCAGCACATGTAGACGGAGCAAAGCACAAGGAGGAGTTGTGATGACCACTGTTCAGGAAAGAAGGAAAAAGGCGAAGGGGCAGGCTCTGATTTTCGGTGCCATGAGCGCCGCACTCTATGCAGCAGCGTTTGTATATGCAGATTCCATGGTGACCCTGTTCGCCAAGGGCGGCATCTACACCGCACTGCCCATCGCCACGGTATTTCTGTTCTCGTACGTACACGGCAATTTCACGGGCAATGTGTGGACTGCCCTTGGAATCGAGGCTTCTGCCAAGGCCGGACGTGCAGCAGAGAAGGCCGGTGCCGCAAAGCGCACCGATTCCCGCAACCGTGCGACCATGACCGCGTAACCCGACAGGATAGACAGGAGAACTCTCATGCATGATATGTTAGCTGAAAACCTGCGCTTCGTTGACCTTACGCTGGTCGGCGTCCTGTTCCTGTTCTTCGTCGGCTTTGTCGGCGGTCTCGTCAGCGGCTTCATCGGGTCCGGTGGCGCGTTCGTTCTTACTCCCGGCATGATGAGCCTTGGCGTACCCGGCCCCGTGGCCGTTGCCAGCAACATGTGTCACAAGTTTCCCAAGGCCCTTGTCGGCGCCATCAAGCGCTACAAGTACGGCCAGGTGGACATTAAGATGGGTCTCATCATCGGCGTGTCCGCTGAAATAGGCGTGCAGCTCGGCATTCAGGTCCAGAAGTTCATTCTTGAACAGTGGGGACAGGCCGGCTCCAACCTCTACGTTTCCTTCGCCTTCGTGTTCGTTCTGGTAACGGTGGGCAGCTTCGTTCTGAAGGATGCTCTCCAGACCAAGCGTTCCGGCGGTGAAGAGCATGTTACCATGCTCGCCAAGCGTCTGCAGTCCATCGAACTGTGGCCCATGATGAACTTCAAGGACAGCAAGATCCGCATCTCCTTCTGGTTCACCGCACCCGTCGGCCTGGCCGCCGGTCTGCTGGCTGCAACCATCGCAGTGGGCGGTTTTGCAGGCGTTCCCGGCATGATCTACATCATCGGTCTTTCCAGCCTCATGGCTTCCGCCACCGAACTGGTCGTGGCGTTTGTCATGGGTCTGGGTGGTACCATGGTGTGGGCCTTCTACGGCATGGTAGACATCCGTCTTACGCTGATCATTCTGGCTGGCTCCCTGTTCGGCGTGCAGCTTGGCGCCATCGGCACCACCTACGTAAAGGACTATGCCATCAAGTTCGTTATGGCCACCATCATGCTGATCGTTGCTGTCAGCCGTGGCCTTGCCATTCCCAAGTATCTGAACCAGCTTGAAGTCATCAACTGGGATGCTGACTTTATCAGCATCATGAGCAAGGTGAGCTTCGGTCTCATGTGCTTTGCTCTGCTCGTAGGCGCATTCATTATCCTGAAGGCCATGATCATGGGCCGTCGCGCTGAAAGGCAGCTGGAAATGGAAGGAGCGGCAACTCACGCGTAAGCGGGCGTTGAAACACCGGCAGGAAAGGTGGAGGAGCATATGTACAAGAAGGTGCTCGTAGCATTCGATGGAACCGACTCGGCGACCAACGTGCTGGAACAGGCACTGGTTCTGGCCCGTTCGGAAAACGCTGCCGTCGAAATCGTGACCGTCATCCCCGGCTATCAGGGTGATCTCAGACTTCTGGGCAACTCCCGTGTGCTTACCGAGATGCATGGCCACTACCAGTCCTGTCTCGATTCCGCCATCAAACAGGCTCTGGCCCGCAATGTGCGGGCCAGAGCCCATCTCCGAACCGGTGAACCGCCGGAGGAGATTTTGCGTACAGCCGAAGAAATAGGGGCAGACCTTGTTGTCATCGGCAAGCGCGCACGATTTTTACTGGATTCCATGCCCGTAGGTCTGGTTGCGGATGATGTCATCCGCCAGAGCGATGTGGATGTGCTTATCATCGCAGGTGACAGGCAGCTCGGGCTGGAGCGCATATTCCTCGCCTACGACGGAACGGAAGGCGCAGACCTTGCCGCCCGTCAGGCCAGCGCGATTGCCGCGCGCTACGGAGCAACTCTGTATATCGGCATGACCTATGAGATGGATCTGGAAGCCTTCAGCCTTGCCCCTGAACTGGAGGAAGCGTTGCACCGCAAGGCCCGTTCCGCCATTGATCCTGCCGTGGAACTGGCACACAAGGCAGACGTCAAGCAGGTGGAGACTGTCATCCGTCATGGCAATCCCTCCTACAAGACTCTTCTCGAAGAAGCCGCCACACGCAAGGCGGGCCTGCTCGTGGCCGGAGCAAGCGGAAGGGGCAGCCTTTCCCGCGTGTTGCTGGGCAGTGTGACGAGAAGGCTTATTTCCATGAGCACCTGCCCGGTGCTGATAGTCAAGGAGTAGCAGTTATGATCACCTCGAATCAGGAACCGGAAACCGTGCAGATGCCGCACGATATGCTTGTCACCACAGAATCTGGTGAGGCGGATGCGGATATGGCAGCGCCCGAACATACTGCTGAGCTGACGGAAGAGAATGGTGAACAGGCCGAAGAATTTGTGGTGATCTACCGGTATCTTGAAGCGGAATCCGGCAAGGAAATTGCCGCGGAAACCGTGGTCTGGGATGAGCCTGAATTGAGTGACGGGGCTGTAGTGCATGTTGTGTCGGCTGAAGGAGCCAAGCAGCATTACACCGTGGACCGCATGAGCGGGGAAGAAACAGTCACCGTCTATCTCAAGAAGGCCCGCAACACGCTCTGGCGTCTGGCGGTTCTTGGAATTCTGCTTGCTGGCTGCTGGTTTGCCATCGACTTCATCGTCGGAAAGATTTTTTAGCGATTCCCGCACATACTGCGTTTCTTGCAGCGCCTGCCGGGTTTGACCTCCCTCGCAGGCGACCCGGAAAGCCCTTCAATCAGCGGAAGGGCTTTTTCGTTTGCTACGCTCAACGAACGGGAGAATGTCTCTCTTGGACATGCAACAGCGCAACGAGATTGTGTGCCGCAACCGAAAAACAGAAAAGGGCGGACAACATGTGTGGTCCGCCCTTGCAGGTTAA
>JBKEAK010000148.1:0-21382 GCA_047972125.1 Halodesulfovibrio sp. | reverse complement strand
GCATTGAAGATGAAGCCGGACAGCACAAAGAAGAAGGCCATGTGAAAGGAGTATATGAGCTTGTAATGCATAGTCGCAGTGGGATCCTTGAGATACATGATGCGCTCTATGATGTGGCCGTAATACACCAGAACTATGCCGAAGAACCGTGCCACATCGGGCATGGGTATCCGGCGCATTACCAGCTGTTCAGCTCCTCCGTTCATCACTGCTCCCTTTGCATCTGAGGGTTACCGCCCTGCCGGAGCACCACCAGTTGCGGTGATCAGGCAAGGCAGAGACATGAACCCGGCACTTCTCACAAAACACAAGCTACACGGACGCTATTGTATAACGGGATTGAAGGACTTGTACAACAGCAACGGCAATGCGGAGTGGCAGCCTTTGTACCAAGGCTTTGCAGAGTCCCCGCCGGGGGCATGAAAAAAGGATTGCGGGTCGTGCGACACGCAATCCTTTTTGCAATGGTTCTGCTCGCTGTCACAAACAGCGGATTTGGCCAACGGCTATGTTCGGCTGCTCAAGGCTCTGTTCGATCTGCAGTTCAGGACGTTGTTCAGGCGTTGTTCAGGTCGTCGGTCGGACGCCGGTCTGAACGTTGTTCAAGGTAACCTCCAAGAACCTGCCTCATGCATAAACGTCAGCAAACAGGCTTAACCTGCCCGCAACTCAGTCCCTGCCAAGCTCATTGGCAATGATGCGGGCCGTGTTCATGATGCGTTCCGCAATCCCCGAAACAGACTGAGGATCAATCTGCAACCCGGAAAGCGTAATGGCCGCCACGGCCTGATTACGGCTGAAAATGGGGGTGGAAATACAGGTCATGAGCCCGTTGAACTCCCTGTCGTCCACGCCATAGCCAAGACGCTTCACCTTTTCGAGTTCGGCTACAAACGCGTCCATCGAGGTGATCGTCCTGTCCGTAAAACGGGTAAAACGCATACCCGACAACGCCTTCTTCCGCTTTGCTTCGGTCATGAAAGCAATGAGCACCTTGCCGGAAGCAGAGGCATGCACAAAGTCCATGCCGCTTGATGCACCGGGAGAAATAATGGACCCCAGCGGCCTGTGCTCGAACACGTAGTTCAGCCCGTCCTTCTCATACTGCACCAGTGATCCGGCCATCTTCAAGGCATCGGCCAGCCCCACAAGGTGCGGCTTCACTATGCCGAACAGGTCGCGGTGGGGGTCATACGCCTCGCCCACTTCCCGTGCCATGAACCCGATGGAAAAACGCTTGTTGGCTTCGCGCAGAAAATGCGTCTGCCTGAGGGTCTGCACAATGTCGAAGGCGCTTGCCTTGGGCAGATCCAGCGCTGCACCTATCTCGGACAAAGTCATCCCCTCGGGAGCATCCGCCAGCAATTTCAGTACCTCAGTGGCTCTGAGAGTTGTCCTGTTCAGTTTCATATGCCCCCCAAGAGTATTGGAACACGCATTCATACCAGAAAGTCATACTCTGACCGAATGCCATGTGAGTTCATATATCTAGCCCGGTTTTGCGACAATATCAAGTTCGTATATACGAACTATTGTTCGTAAATAAAAATTTAGTTGACACTTTCGCGGGTGCAGGCCTAGTTTCACTCCAACGACGATATCTGAGCCGGTTTACCGGCACGGATGCCGGATACGTCTTCACGCACGCTTTCGGTGCGGGGCACAGGATCCTGTCCTGCCCTCGGCATGAGAAGACACACAACCTCTATGAACCAATAAGCACCTGAAGTTGGAGACCTGAAATGGCCAAGACCAAAGAAGAAGCAGCGCACATGGTGCAACACCACGAACGCTGCAAGGGCTGCGGGTACTGTGTGCTCGAATGCCCCAAGGGAGCCTTGAGCTTCTCGAAGAACGTCAACCGCAAAGGTTACCCCACTGTGCAGCTGGATACCGAGAAGTGCGTCGTCTGCGCCATCTGCTACACGGTTTGCCCTGATTATGTATTTGAACGTGTGGAGGTTGCGTAATGGAACGCCGACTGATGAAAGGAAACGATGCCTTGTCTGAAGCGGCTGTCCGCGCAGGATGCCGGTTCTTCAGCGGGTACCCCATCACCCCGCAGAGCGAGATTCTCGAATACCTTTCCGCCCGCCTTCCCGAAGCCGGAGGCACGTTCATTCAGGCGGAATCCGAACTGGCAGGAATCAACATGGTCTACGGTGCGGCAGCAGCCGGTTTCCGGGCCATGACCAGCTCTTCCGGGCCCGGATTTTCCCTGCTGCAGGAAGGCATTTCCTACATTGCCTCTGCTGAACTGCCCGCCGTTTTCGTAAACGTACAGCGCTACGGCTCGGGTCTTGGCGACATTTCGCAGGCACAGAGCGATTACCTCATGTGCACCCGCGGCGGCGGACACGGCGACTATAAAATGCTTGTTTTCGCCCCTGCCTCTGTGCAGGAAAGCGTGGATCTGATGGCTCTGGCCTTCGACAAGGCCGAGGAATACCGCAACCCCTGTCTCATCCTTTCCGATGCTTCCATCGCCCAGATGATGGAGCCCGTGGATCTGCCCGCCATGCAGGAGATCGACCCTGACAAGGAATGGGCTGCCAAGGGCAAGAACGGCGGTGCGTTCAAGCGCATAACCTCCACCATGTACTACATCGACAACTTCGATGCCTACATCAAGCAGAAGTACGACACCATGCAGGCCAATGAACAGCGTTGGGAATCCCTGCATGTTGATGATGCCGATGTGGTGCTCGTGGCCTACGGCATCAGCTCCCGCATCTGCAAGGAAGCCGTGCAGATCGCCCGCGCTCAGGGCATCCGTCTCGGCCTTATCCGCCCCATCACCGCATGGCCCTTCCCGGTCAGGGCGTTTGCGGAAGTAAACCCCGGTGTGAAGGCATATCTCTCCGTCGAACTCAGCTCGCTTCCCAAGCTGGCGGAAGACGTGAACCTTGCCTGCGGCATGAAAACGCCCGTCGAACACTTCCTCGGCGGCATTGCCATCCCTGAACCCACCGCCATCATTGAAAGAGCGGTCTCCATCATGAAGGAGCAAAGGTAGTCCCATGGCAGAAAAACGTATTCCCGAACTCCTTGTCGAGGACAACAAGTTCTGTCCCGGCTGCGGCCACGGCATCATCAACCGGGTTCTGGCAGAAGTTCTTGAGGAAATGAATCTGGATAACAAGGCCGTAGGCGCCCTTGCAGTGGGTTGCGCCTGCCTGATGATGGATACCTTCGGCACCGACTGGATTCAGGCCCCCCACGGTCGTGCTGCTGCTGTAGCCGTTGGTGTGAAGCGCGTGCGCCCCGAGTGCTGCGTCTTCACCTATCAGGGTGACGGCGACTCCCTTTCCATCGGTTTTTCTGAAACCATGTATGCCGCTGTCCGTAACGAAAACGTTACCGCCATCATCGTCAACAACGGCATTTTCGGCATGACCGGCGGTCAGATGGCCCCCACCACTCTGCCCGGCCAGCGCACCACCACATCCCCCAAGGGACGCGACCCCCTGCTCACCGGCCAGCCGCTGAACGTGATCAACCAGATCAAGCAGCTGCCCGTAGGCTACGTTGCCCGCGGCTCCGTGGCTTCCGCCAAGGATGTGAACAAACTCAAGAAATACATCCGCACCGCCATCGAAACCCAGATGAACGGCGGAGGCTATTCCCTCGTCGAAGTGCTCTCCCCCTGCCCCACCAACTGGAAGATGTCGCTGCAGAGCAGCCTTGAACACATCCGCACCACTGTGAAGGAAACCTATCCCCTTGGTGAATTCGTCAAAAACGGAGAACGACTCGATGCTTAGTATCACTTGTGCAGGCTTCGGCGGTCAGGGAGTGCTCACGGCCGGGTTGCTGCTTGCCAACGTTTCAATGCTGGCCGGCAAACAGATCACCTGGGTTCCCTCCTACGGTTCGGAAATGCGCGGCGGCACCGCAAGCTGCCATCTGCGTATCGGTGATGAAGAAATCCTGAACCCCTTCTTCAGTTCCAAGGATGCCCTCATCGCCATGAATCAGGATTCCGTGGATACCATGCAGGCAAGCATTGCCGCAGGCGGTCTGCTGATCACCAACTCCACCATGGTCACCAACCGCAGCTTCCGCGACGACATCCGCGTGGTTGAGGTTGCCGCCACCGATATTGCCACGGAACTCAAAAACCCCCGCGGGGCAAATATCGTCATGCTCGGTGCCGCCATTGCCGCAACGGGACTCTTCCCCGTGGACGAGTTTGCCAACGGCATAGACAGCTACTTCGAAAAGAAGGGCCGCAACAATCCCCTGAACCGCGAGTGCTTCATGCGCGGCGCGCAGGCAGCCATGGCATAGGAGCGGAATGTGAACATTCAGAAACTGCTTGCTCCCAAAACCGTGGCCATTGTCGGGGCCAGCGAGAAGGAAGGATTCGGCGGAGATACCTGCCGCAACGTCCTTTCCTACGCCAACCTTGATAATGTCTACTTCGTCAATCCCAAGCGCGACGAGGTGTTCGGGCAGAAGTGCTACCACACCCTCGCGGACATTCCGGTCAGCATTGACCTTGCCGTGCTGTGCACCCCGCAGAAAACCGTGGAACCTCTCCTGCGCGAAGCCGCAGCCAAGGGTGCCGGCGGTGCGGTGGTATACGCCAGCGGATACTCCGAAACCGGCACCCCCGAAGGCAAACAGGCGGAACAGAACCTCAAGACGCTCTGCGCCGAACTGAACATTGCCCTCATGGGCCCCAACTGCGCCGGTTTCATCAACTACGTGGACGATGTGGTCGCCTTCGCTTTCATCTCTGCCGAACGCGACCGCAAGGGTTCTGTCGGCCTGATTTCCCAGAGCGGCCAGCTGTGCCTGTCGTTCATGGACCATCCGGCCATGCGCTTCTCCTATTCCATCTCTGCGGGCAACTGCTCCGTGGTGAGCATGGAAGATTATCTGCACTACCTTGTGGAAGATGAACAAACCAAGGTTGTGGGTCTGTATCTTGAAGGCGTGACCCAGCCCGAGAAGTTCATCACTGCCCTGCGCAGTGCCGCGCTGAAGCGCAAACCCGTTGTGGTGCTCAAGGCTGGCCGCAGCCAGAAGGGCAGCCAGATCGCCGCTTCGCACACCGGCTCCCTTTCCGGTGCCGATGCCATGTATGACGCCATCTTCGAAAAGTTCGGCGTTATCCGCGTGAACGATGCGGAAGAACTGCTGGCCACAACCCAGCTCTTTGCCACGCTGCCCGCCATCCCGCAGGGAACCGGTTTTGCCTCCATCAACCTTTCCGGTGGCGAAACAGGCATCTGCGCCGACATGGGCGAAATGTTCGACATTGAATACCCCGATTTCCAGGAATCGACCTTGAGCCGTCTGCGCGAGCTTCTGCCGTCTTACGCAAGCCCGGCCAACCCGCTCGATACCACTGCCACCATTTCATATGACGCCGATGTCTATGCCGCAGTACTCCAGGCGGTCATGGACGATCCCCGAATCGGCATGGTGGTTGTCGGCTATACTCTGCTGCATGAGATAGCCGACCCCTGTATCCATTACATGGCAGCCGGAATCGAAAAGGTTGTGCAAGGCGGCAGAAGCAAGCCCCTCGCCATGCTTCCTTTCTTCGAGAACACCAGAAATCCCGAATACGAAACAAAGCTGGCACGGCTGGGCGTTCCCGTTCTGCCTCCGCCCGCCTACGGTTTTGCGGCCCTGAGACACCTCAAGAGCTTCATCGGGTATGACCCGGCGCAGCACACCCTTGAGCTGTCCATTCCCGCAACCGTTTCTGAAGACTGCGGCCGCCGCACCCTTTCGGAATTCGAGAGTGCCTCCATCCTTCGCGGATACGGCATTCCCACCCCCGAAGGCGGCGTGGTCGCCTCGGCAGAAGAGGCCGTAACCCTCGCCGAAAACGTCGGGTATCCCGTGGTGATGAAAATCGCCTCGGCCGACATCGCTCACAAGTCCGATATCGGCGGCGTGAAACTGCGCATTGCCGATGCAGAATCGGTCCGCACCGCATTCGCTGAAATCATGGAAAACGCAGCAAAGCATGCTCCCGGGGCAAGGGTAGATGGCGTTTTCGTTCAGCGCATGCTCGCACCGGGGCTGGAAGTCATCATCGGCGTCAACAACGATCCGCAATTCGGGCCTGCCGTTCTGGTGGGGCTTGGCGGCGTTTTTGTTGAAATATTCAAGGATACTGCGCTGCTGCCTGCCCCCTTCGGCAAGGAAGAAGCGCTCTGCATGCTCAGCAAACTCAAGTCCCTGCCCTTGTTCAAGGGCTATCGCGGACAGGCCGAGCTTGACCTTGAAGCACTGGCGCAAACCGTTGCCAATGTCTCCCGCCTTGCTTCCGACAAGCGCGACGAGATTGCCGAATTGGATGTAAACCCGGTGTTTGTTTACCAAAAGGGTCATGGTGTCTGTGCTGCAGACGCCTTGGTGGTCATGAAGGGCTAAATGAACAGCCCCCCGTAGTGCCGTACGGGGGGCTCTCCATCATCAACTCGCCATCAGGAGGCGGACATGAATTTGTTCAAGAAGTATTTTGTCCTGTTTGCGCTGTCACTGGGGTACGCTGCCAGCTACATGCTTCCTTACATCAAATACGTTTTTTACGACCAGTTGCTCGCCGGTATCAACTGTAACAACGAGCAGGCAGGTTTTCTGCTCACCCTGTATACCGTGATGAACCTTGTTCTCTACATTCCCGGCGGCTGGATAGCGGATAAATACAGCGCAAAATACGTGCTTGTGGCCTCGCTTGTGGGCACCGGCATACTGAACTTCGTCTTCGCCTTCAGCATGAACTACAACACCGCCCTCATCGTATGGGTGCTGCTTGCCTTCACCACGGCATTCGCCTTCTGGTCCGGGGTCATCAAAGCCATCCGACTGCTGGGAACGGCAGCGGAACAGGGCAGGCTCTACGGCTTCTTCAGCGCCGGTGTCGGTGCGTTTTCCGCAATCGTATCTTCCGTTGCCCTGTTCGCTTACGGCCTGTATACAGCCGACACCATCGGCGGTCTCAAGGCCGTTATCGTTGTTCAGGGGGCCGTGTGTACCCTTTCCGGCCTGATAGTCCTCTTCTTCTATGAAGAATCCAAGGAAGGCGGCGAAGCCAGCGAGGACGACAAGTTCAAAACCAAGGACGTGCTTACCGTTCTCAAGCATCCCATGACCTGGGCCATTTCCATCATGATCTTCTGCGGTCACGGCATCTACACCTCCACATCCTACTTCAACCCCTACATGACAAACGTCATCGGGGTGACCATGACCTTCTCCGGTGTGCTGGCCATTGTGCGTACGCATATCCTGCGCCTGACGTGCGGTCCGCTGGGCGGCATTTTTGCAGACAGGCTGAAGTCGCCCTCCAAGGTTATTCTCATCTGCTTCGGATTCATGAGCCTTATCCTCGTATCCTTCATGATGCTTCCCAAGGGTGCGAGTGCCTTTGTTGTCATCAGCCTGCAGATGGTGCTCGCGGCCATCACCTTTACCGCCTACTCCATTCTCTACTCCTGTATTGAAGAAGTGGGCATTCCCCGCAAGTTCACCGGCACCACGGTGGCTGTTGCATCCATGATCGGCTACCTGCCTGACATGATTTACAACCCCCTGTTCGGCCTGTGGCTCGACCGCTACCAAAACACGGGCTACCTCTACATCTTCGCTTTCCTTGCTGCATCCGGCGTGATCGGCCTCGGCTGCGCTCTGCTCATCCGCAAGCACGGCAAGGTGCACGCTGCAGCGCTCAGCGCAGCAGCACCCACTGCCAGCTAGGGATATGAAAAACCCGGACGGCTCAGGCCGTCCGGGTATAACCGGCAAAGCGGAAGAGGTTACTCATGGCGTTTGTAGATTACATCATTCTCGGCCTCTACTTCGGGGGGCTGCTGATTATCGGCTATGTTGCCAGCCGGAAGCAGCAAAGCACGGAGGATTATTATGTCGGAGGGCGCGGCACCGCCACGCTCCCCCTCGCCGCCCTGTGGATGTCCTCATGGGTCGGTGGCGCCTCCATCATGGGCACGGCTGAAAAATCGTTTGAAATAGGCATTTCCTCTCTCTGGTATCCGGTTGCCATGTTTTTCGGGTTTGTCGTCTTTGCGCTCACCTTTGCCACGCGCATCAAGGAAAACGGCGACCAGTTCAAACACATCACCTACCCGGACCTTATTGAACAACGCTACGACACACGCACCCGGCTGGTAAGCACCATCACAAGCATTGTGGCCTATATCGGCTACACGGCGAGCCAGTTGCTGAGTGCCGCATGCATCATCACCACCATCACGCAGATATCGCTCGGTTACGCATTCTGCATCGCCACCGTGATCACTGTCGGTTACACGTCCATGGGCGGTTTCATCGCGGTGGAAAAGACTGACCGTTTTCAGGCCATGCTCATCATCTGCGGCGTGACCTTTGTGGCTGTTCCCCTCACGCTCAGTGAACTGGGCGGCCTGTCCCGGCTGACCACGGAGTTGCCTCCCGAATTTTTCAATACGGGATCGTGGGGCTGGGGAACCATACTTGCCATGTGCATCAGTATCATCCTCACCTTCTTCACATCCATGGACAGCTACACCCGCTGCTATGCCGCGCGTTCCAAAAGTGCGGCACGCAACGGTACGCTGCTGGCAGCCCTTGCCGTGCTGCTCATCTCCGGCTCGGTCTGCATTCTCGGAATGTGCGCCAAGGTACTCTTTCCCGAAGGAGACGGCGGCACCTCTGCCCTTATCACACTCATCATGAACGTGTTCCCCGCCGGGGCCAAGGGCCTCATGCTGGTGGTGCTTCTCTCGGCCATCATGAGCACGGCAGATGCCTGCATACTCAACGCATCCGCCAACCTGACCCGCGATATCTACCACCGGTTCATCAACCCCGATGCCCCCCAGCGCCTCATTCTGCGCATCAGCGTTGCCAGCTCGGTGCTCGTAGGCGCCACAGGTGCACTGGTGGGCTGGTTTTCCGAAGGCATAATCGCTCTGCTGGTAATGACCTTCACCATAAACTCGGCCGGACTGTTCCTGCCCACGCTCGGGGTGTTCCTCTGGAAAAAAGCCACGCCGCAGGCCGCCTTCTGGAGCATGACCATCTCTCTGGTCACGGTTCTTGGCTGGCATGCCGCCAGCAAGTTCATCCCGGCATCAAGCCTGTTTGCCATAGACCCCATTTGGCCGGGACTTGCCGCCTCTGCCGTTGTGTTCACCCTCTTAAGCCTTCAGTCGCCCGAAACGATTCCCGCGACTGCAAACAAACAGATCTGACATGCCCATATTCGCAAACAGCTGGCTCATACTCTTTGCAGCCATTGCGCTGGAAGTGTGTGGAACATACGCCATCAAACTGTCGGACGGCTTTACCCGGCTTGTCCCTTCTCTCTGCGTGCTGGTGTTCTACTGCTGTTCCTTCACCTGCATGAGCATAGCAGTACGCAAGATAGACCTTGGTGTGGCTTACGCCATCTGGTCAGGTGTCGGCATCGTTGCCACAACGACCATAGGGGTTGTGTTGCTCAACGAGATCATGACCCTGCGCAAGGTCTTCTCCATCGCTTTAATCCTGTTTGGTGTGGTGCTGCTCAAGCTGTCACCCTCCAACTGACCTGATAACCTGGATACATAACAATTCCACAGGAGTTCCCCATGCTGCATCCGGAATTCAAAACCAAGCTCGAAGCAATTGTCGGCAACGCACGCTGTTCGTTCGCCCCTGAAGACATGGTCGCCTATTCTTACGACGCCAACGAAGAAAAGCGCGCCCAGCCCGAAGGTGTGGTCTCGCCCATGAACACGGAAGAGGTTGCGGCCATCATAAAGCTCGCAAATGAATATGACGTGCCCGTAACGCCCCGTGGCGGCGGCAGCGGCTACACCGGCGGCTGCATTCCCGTTCGCGGCGGCATTGTCATGGCTATGGACCGCTTCAACAAGATTCTGGAAGTGGATGCCGACAACTACCTTGTCATCCTCGAACCCGGCGTCATCACCAAAGACCTGCAGGCAGCGGTGGACAAGATCGGCCTCATGTATCCCCCAGACCCTGCTTCCACCAGCTTCTCCACCATCGGCGGCAACATCGCCGAAAACGCGGGCGGCATCCGCGCCGTGAAATACGGCGTGACCAAGAACTACGTCATGGGACTTGAAGTGGTTCTGCCCACGGGTGAAGTGGTGCGCACCGGCTCCAAGTGCATCAAGGACGTGGTTGGCTACAACCTGACCGAACTCTTTGTCGGCTCGGAAGGCACGCTGGGCGTCATCACCAAGGCCATCATCAAGGTTGTGCCCAAGCCTGAAGCCCGCCGCACCATGACCGCCACCTTCTCTTCGCTGGAAAAGGCCGCGGAAGCGGTAAAGGCTGTGTATGCAACCGGCGTGCGCCCTGCCACGCTGGAATTCCTTGACCGCATCTCCGTTGAGGCGGTGGTGAAGAGCACCAACTTCAAGGCCACTCCCGAAGAAGGTGCACTGCTGCTCATGGAAGTGGACGGCGCGGATACGGCGCTGGATTCCGAAGTTGCCAAGATTCAGGCAGCCTGCAAAAGCTGCGGTTGTATCACCTTCCGCAAAGCGGAAAGTGAAGAAGAGCGCGAAGACCTGTGGAAGGCCCGCCGTGCTCTCTCCTTTGCCCTGACGGAAATTTCCAACCAGTGGGAAGACGACGACGTCTCCGTTCCCATTGCCCGCATCCCGCAGATGATCCGCAAGCTGGACGAAATTGCCGCACGCCACAACATCATCATTGCCAACTTCGGCCATTACGGAGACGGCAACATCCACATCGGCATGACCACGGGCAAGGGCGGACGCCCCTTCCCCATGGTTGCCAAGGACGAAGTGGTGCAGGCGGTGGTGGAACTGGAAGGCCGCATTGCCGCTGAACACGGTATCGGCTGTGTGAAGGCGCACAACCTGCGCTGGAACATTGATGCCCCCACTCTGGCCATGATGCGCAGCTTCAAGAAACTGCTCGACCCCAAGGGCATTCTCAATCCCGGCAAAGTCATGCCCAGCGAGGTGTAGCCATGTCCGGTAAAAAAGCCGCCCTGAACGAGCTGCTCAAGCTGGTTCAGGAAGAAACACACAAGTGCATCCGGTGTGGCGAATGCCGCACGGTATGTCCGGTCTTTCGCGAGGAACCCGCAGAGCGGTATACGGCCCGCGGGAAAATAGCCATTGCCGAAGAACTGGCAAAGGGCAACATAGAGCTTACTCCCCATGTGCGCGAGGCATTCGACAACTGTCTGCTGTGCACCGGCTGCGCCAGCCAGTGTTCCAGCGGTGCCCGTGCAGACAAGGTCATCATGGCCGTGCGCCGTGCATTCAGGGATGAACTGGGGCTGCCGCCCGTCAAAAAGCTGCTGGGACTGGCCCTTACCCGGTCGGGCAAAACGCTGGACATGGGTGCCAGAATCGGCGCCGCCCTGCAGCCCCTGCTGTTCAAGGGAGTGCCTGAAGACAGCGGCTTGCTCCCGCGCTTTGCCCTGCCGCTCGTGGACGGCAGCCAATACGTCCCCAAGGTGGCGGAAAAGTCCTTCCGCAGCCGCGTCAAGCGGGCGGGAAAAGACGGCCTGCCCAGAGTGACCTTCTTCACCGGCTGCATGGCAAACTACGCCATGACGGAAATTGCCGACAGCGTGGTCAAGGTGCTGACCGCTGTGGACGTGACCGTGACTGTTCCTGAAAAGCAGGGCTGCTGTGGCATGCCCATGCTGGCCAGCGGCGATGCGGACTCCGTGCGCACTTTGGCGGAGCGCAATATCGAGGCACTCTCCGCTACCCACGGCCCCATTGTGGTGGCATGCGCCTCCTGCGGCCACATGCTGCAACACGGCTACCGTGAAATATTGGGCGAAGAGAGTCCCCTGTGTGGCAAAGCCGATGACATTGCAGCCCGCACCGTTGATATAACCCGCTACCTTGTCCAAGAGGTGGGGGTAGAAAGGCTCGGCAAGCTCCTGCACCGCAGGGCACCCGAAACCGTCACCTATCACGACCCCTGTCACCTGCGAAAGGCTCAGGGAATTACGGAAGAACCCCGCACGCTGCTGGAACTCATCCCCCACGCAACATTCAGGGAGATGCCGCATCCGGAAGCCTGCTGCGGTCTTGGCGGCACCTACTGCATCTCGTTCATGGAACGCTCAAAATCCATACAGACCAAGAAGATAGATGATGCCAGAACAACAGGGGCCGACTGCATTGCAACGGCCTGCCCCGGCTGCATCATGCAACTGCGCGACGGCATACGACGCAGTCCTGACAAACAGATGCGCGCCAAGCACGTGATAGAACTGCTGGCAGACGCATTGTAACCATATTGCCCCAGCCTCCTGCATACAGGGCGCAGGCTTTCATTACGAAGGTCTGCGCCCTGTCCCTTTTACACGTCTCTCATCACCGCACAGGCAAGCCGATATGCCTCTGTCGACTTCTCATTTTCGCAATGTGACATGAAAATTTTCAATAACGATAAAAGATGCACTTCACGAAAGCGAAGCACCACTTCCCTATCTACAGCTTCTATCATGTTTTCACAATGTTATAGATAGATCAAGCACTCAAAACGAGCTTTCGCTACGATTCAAGAGCGAACACGCCTACATTTTCAGGACATTTTTTTTATAACAGTCGACCATATTTGTTGCGATTCTGTTACAGCTCCCATAACATCACTGCGGTTGCTCGCTCATAGTGGGGTTTTCATAGCTTGTTGAGCGGGCCCGCGCAGCGTCCTGAGTGTTTCGGGACGAAACCAAACCCTATGAGGAGTCAGTGTATGTTGAGAAAGAGTTTACTGTTTCTGGTACTGGCGTTTGTTCTGACGGCCGCTACCGCCTTTGCTGAAGACTGTTCCAACCGTGGTGAACTTGATTCCATGTACTGTGATGCCAACGGCGACCTCGTTGCCGACCTCGCCCCTGCAAATATCTGCAAGGACCCGAGCACTCTGGTTTTCACGTACACTCCTGTTGAAGATCCTGCCGTTTACAAGGATGCCTTTGCCGATTTCCAGGCATACCTGGAAAAGGCAACCGGCAAGCGCGTTATCTACTACACCGTGCAGTCCAACGCTGCCGAAGTTGAAGCCATGCGTTCCGGCCGTCTGCACATTGCAGGCTTCTCCACCGGCCCCACCGGCTTCGCTGTTAACCTTGCCGGTTACATTCCCATCGCAGTCAAGGGCTATGCCGACGACATGCAGGGCTACAACCTGATCGTTGTTGTAAAGAAGGACAGCCCCATCCAGACCATGGCTGACCTCAAGGGCAAGCGCGTTGCGCACACCTCTGCTTCTTCCAACTCCGGCAACCTTGCTCCCCGCGCCCTCTTCCCCAAGCTGGGCGTTGTTCCGGATCAGGACTACACCGTTGTTTACTCCGGCAAGCATGACCAGTCTGTCATGGGCGTTGCCCACGGCGACTACGATGCAGCTCCCGTTGCCTCCGACGTATACGACCGCATGGTGGCAGCAGGCCGCATCAATGGCGACGACCTGCGCATCATCTACCGCAGCCCCAAGTTCCCCACTTCCTCTTTCGGTTACTCCAACCAGCTCTGTGCACCTCTGGCAGCCAAGATCGAAGAAGCCTTCCGCACCTACCGCTTCCCCGAAGCCATGCAGAAGACCTTCAAGGGCGCAGACCGCTTCTTCCCCATCACCTACAAGCAGGATTGGCAGGTCATTCGTGACATCGCCGAAGCAACCGGCTCCAGCTACAACGCTGAAGGCCTGAAGCAGATGGCTGATAAAGAAGCCGCCAAAGCAAAGAAGTAATAACAGGCTATTGGAGAAATCGTGTCTCACGCAATTAGCAAGAACCATAACGGGAACGGGGCCAGCCCCCGTTCCCTTTTTGTGGAAAATCTGGAAAAGGCGTACACCAAGGGCAACCTTATTCTTAAGGGCCTGACCTTTGAAGTGCATGGCGAAACCACCGTTGGCATCATCGGCCCCTCCGGCACGGGCAAGAGCACGCTCCTGCGCTGCATCAACCGCCTGATCGAACCCACTTCGGGCAAGATCACCGTTGCCGGACAGGACATCACTTCCCTGAGCGGAACCAAACTCCGCCTGGCCCGACGCCACATCGGCATGGTGTTTCAGGAATTCAACCTGGTAGAACGCCTTTCCGTCATTGAAAACGTGCTCTGCGGCAGACTGGGCTACCTTCCCTCATGGCGCGCATGGCTTCGCAAATTCCCGCAGGAAGACATCAATCAGGCGTTTGCCCTTATTGATCAGGTGGGTCTGGGCGAATTCGCCACGCAGCGCGCCGACAGCCTTTCCGGCGGCCAGCGCCAGCGCGTGGGCATTGCCCGCGCAATGATGCAGAACCCCGACGTGATCATGGCTGACGAGCCCACCAGCTCGCTGGACCCCAAGACGTCCGTGGAAATCATGGAACTGCTCAAGCAGGTTTCCGCCACGCAGCACATTCCCGTGCTCATCAACATCCATGACGTGAACCTTGCCCAGCGCTTCTGCGACCGCATCATCGGCATGTCTCAGGGCCACATCGTCTTTGACGGTCCGCCCTCTGAGCTGAGTCCCGAGCACCTGAAGCAGATTTACGGCGGGGAGGACTGGCTGGCATGACAACCCGTACCGAAACCAGAACGCCTTTCAAGCCCAACTGGGCGGCAAGGCTCGGGTGGCTCGGGGTGCTGGCCTACTGTGTGTATGCCGGCATGTCTCTCGATTTCACCTGGTCACGGTTTATCGACGGGTTGGCAAACGGCGCAAAATTTCTGGGCGAAATGGTTCCACCCAACTTTGAGCGCTGGCAACTGCTGATCAGCAACCTGATTGAAACCGTCGAGATTGCCGTCATAGCCTCGGCATTCGGCATTGCCGCCTCGCTGCCCATCGGGCTTTGCGGTGCGCGCAACCTGATGCCCGAATGGATGACGTGGCCTGCAAGAACGCTCATTGCAATCTGCCGCTCCTTCCACCCGGTCATCTTTGCCATTCTGTTCGTGAAGGCCGTGGGATTTGGTCCTCTGGCAGGTATTCTGACCCTGATATTCCTCTCCATCGGTTTCATCGGCAAGCTGTTCTGTGAAGCCATTGAGGAAATATCGCTCAAGCCTGTCGAAGCCATGAAGGCAGCGGGTGCTCCGTTCATGAGCGTGCTCGTATTCGGCGTGCTGCCGCAGGTTTTCAACCGCTTCATCGGTTTTGCCACCTACCAGTTCGACGCAAACCTGCGCAACTCCACCATGGTAGGCATTGTCGGCGCGGGCGGTATCGGCGGAACGCTCTTTGCGGCCTTCCAGCGCTTTGACTACGACTTCCTGGCGGCCATCCTCATAGCCATCATCGCCCTGATTATGGTCAGCGAATACATCTCACTGAAAATAAAGGCGATCTTCAATGACTGATAATGTAACCTGGGAAAGATTCACTCCGGCGCAACGCCTTGCCCGGTTTGCCGTTTATCTCGGGGCCGTATCGCTCTTCGTTGTCTCGTTGAAGACCGTTGAGATCATTCCCGAGTTTCTCTATGACGCTCCCACGCAGCTGCACGACCTGTTCTCGCGCATGTGGCCTGTGGACTTTGCCGCATACAACAGTGAAGGAATCCACAAAGCACTTGTGGAGACCCTGAACATTGCTTCTCTGGGCACCTTCCTTGCCATCATCATGGCAATTCCCGTGGGTCTCATGGCGGCAAAGAACATCACCAAGATTCCTGCGCTCAACTGGTTCGGCACGCTGATTCTGGTGTCTTCCCGTACCGTCAACTCGCTGGTATGGGCCATTCTCTTCGTTGCCATCTTCGGCCCCGGCGCCCTTGCGGGCACCATAGCCATTGCCTTCCGATCCATCGGATTCTGCGGCAAGCTCATGGCCGAAGCGCTTGAAGAGGTGAACGAAGGCCCCATCGAGGCTCTCAAGGCTGCAGGCGCACCATGGCCCAGCATCCTGATCAAGGGATACTGGCCGCAGGTGGCTCCGGCATTCTGGGGCATCTCGCTGTTCCGCTGGGACATCAACGTCCGCGAATCCTCGGTTATCGGCCTTGTGGGTGCGGGTGGCATCGGCGTGGCGCTGGACACGGCGCTCAACCTGTTCCGCTGGCAGCAGGTTTCACTGATACTGCTGTGCATCTTCACCGTGGTCATTGTGGCGGAAATATTCGTCACCAAGATTCGCCAGAAGATCATCTAATCCATCAAGAATAACTGTATGAAAAACGGGCGTTGCCGCATTCGGCTGCGCCCGTTTTCACTACCGGAGAGACAATGCGTCCACTGAATGACATGCCGGAAGCAGCCCGCAGCGCTATCCGCTTCGTCCTTACCGACATCGATGATACGCTCACATCCGAAGGACGGCTTCGTGCCGAGGCCTATCTTGCCATGGAACAGTTGCAGGAACAGGGCATGAAGGTCATTCCCATCACCGGACGCCCAGCAGGATGGTGCGACCACATTGCGAGAATGTGGCCTGTTGATGCCGTGGTGGGCGAAAACGGAGCATTTTTCTATCGCTACGACAATGCCGCCCGCAAGATGCTCCGCCGCTACTGCAAGGATGAGGCGGAACGTGCCGCCGACAAGCTGAAGCTGGCTGAACTGCAGAAAACCATTCTGAAGGCTGTGCCCGGTGCCGCCATCTCGGCCGATCAGGCTTTCCGCGAAGCAGACCTTGCCGTGGACTTTTGCGAAGACGTGCCCCCGCTGCCCAAGGAAGAAATTTCCGCCATCAAGGCCCTGTTCGAAGCAGCCGGAGCACACGCCAAGATCAGTTCCATACATGTGAACGGCTGGTTCGGCGATTATGACAAGCTTTCCATGACCGAAATCCTGTTCCGTGAAGAGTTCGGCCTTGAACTTGCCGACATTCGTGATCAGGTGGTGTTTTCGGGCGACTCGCCCAACGATGCCCCCATGTTCGGCTACTTCCCCCACTCCGTCGGCGTGGCCAATGTGCTCGACTTCCGCGATGAACTGGAGGCCGCCCCCACGTGGGTGACACAGGGCCGAGGCGGAAGCGGCTTTGCCGAGCTGGCGCGTTTTCTTCTGGAAAAATAAAGACACAGCCTGCTCTCAAAATGAAAAGCAGGCAGATAGTTTTTTTCGAGCTTAAAGGCAGACCTCTGTCTTTCAATACAACAAACGCCATTAAGCCGAGGCTAAAACCAAACAAACAAGTTTTATCGCTTACACCGGGTGCAGGGGGGATTATCCCCCTGCCCGCCGGAGGCGAATAAACTCAAAATGATTCTTCAATAGTTTTAAGGGAGGAACCACAATATGGCTCCTCCCTTTTTCGTGTCATTCAATCCAGATAGCCGGTCAAAAGGTCTATCATCTTCTCAATGGGTTCATCAGGGTCTTCGCTGTTCTGAATGGCATCCAGATGACACCTGACCATATACCGCTTCATGACCTGCTTGCTTGCAGCATGCAGTGCCGAACGGGCGGCACGCACCTGCATGAGGATGTCGCCGCACTCCTCGCCATTTTCTATCATGCGCTGTATGCCCCGACTCTGCCCCTCAATACGCCGCATGCGGGCGAGCACATTTTTTCTGAGCCGCTCCTGTTCCCTATCCATCCGGTCCATGATACTCCCGGAATCAATACTGGCGTTGGCGGATTCCGACATGATTGAATCTTCGGGTGCATCCGCCATGGCTTCGGTGGGGCATTCCGGCCCGCAACCGTTATCTCCCGCCGGTTCGTTCCGGCCGTTTTCCGCAACTGAATGACGCTGCTCGTGGCGCCTTCTGGCCGTTCTCGCAAGAGGTGTAGATGAACGACTCCATGTTTTCTGATGAGACATCGCGCTTATTCCTCCTGTGTACCATCGAACTCTCGGCAGCCGTGTTCCGTGGTCTGGCGGAAACGGACTGTCTTGCCCTGTGCGAAGAAGGGCTTGCCGATCTTCACCCCCTGTACAAGGCGGACAAGGGAAACCTTGCCGACCTGTGCGGAAAAATCGCCTCGCTGGAACAACTCTGCGACAGCCATGCGGAAGACCGGAGCGGATTCTGCCAGCTTTGCAGCACGGAATATGTCCGCCTGTTCGTCTCCAACCGGGAAGGCGTGCCGGTGCCGTTATACGCCTCGTGCCACACGGCCGAAAGCGAACGTCGGGTCATGGCTGCTCCTGCCCTTGCCATGCAGGAAAGGTTGGCCGCAGTGGGATTAAAAACCTCCGGTGAAAGCAATGAGCCGCCGGACCACATATCCATCCAGCTGGAATATCTTTATTATCTTCTCTCAACAGGTTGGCGCGACCACGACGGAACAGCACTTGAAAGTGCCGCTGGCTTTGTCAGAACCGACATGTTGCCGTGGGTGGGAGAACTCAAAGCAAAGCTTGAAGCCCACGACCAGTGCGGTCTGTATTCCGGCACTGCCGGCATGCTCACCACTCTTCTGGAATACGTGGCAGCCTGATGATTACTCAGTCAGCCCGCGCACCTGCCGGACAAAGCCCTCACGCTCTCGGGCCGAGCCTGCCGCAAGTGCACGTAGCTGCATGCCCTGCGCCGTCCTTTCCAGAAGACAGGCTGCGGGAGGGGCCGTAATACCCAATCCTTCCAGCAGCGTAGCACTCCTGTCCACAAAGAGCGGGAACCCTGTCTTCTGCTTCTTCCGGAATGCTGCCACCCGACGGGCTTCATCGTGCACGGCAATGCCGATAACGCGCAGCAGCGGCAGCCCGTCATCACCTGACAAATTCTTCAATTCCAGCTCTTCGCGAAGCGCATCCATCTGCGCAAGCTCTCTCAGGCAGTCCGCACATAGACAGTTGAAAAACTGCACGACAACATAGTGGGCCCTGATGGCGGCAAAACTCATGTGCACTGCGCCTTCTGGGAGGCCCAGATACGCTCTGTCCGCATCTCCGCCAAGGATGGAGAGATGCACGTCCGCAACAACCGTTCCGGGAGCCGCACGGCCCGATTCATCGGGCAACGCTTCAGGATGTGACACCACCCAGCCCATAAAGCCCTGCGGGAATCTGAAGACCTTCGTAAAACCGGCACGCGCCAACTGGCGCGCTGCAACTGCGCTACGCGTTCACCTGAAGCTGCGGCAATATACGGCCACGGGCTTGTCCAGCTTTCCCTCTGCCAGTGCAACAACCTCGGCCAGCGCTACGGCTATGACCTGCGCATCTCCCGCCGCATCGGTGGGAGGAAATTCCACATTATGCGCCCCGGCCACGTGCCCGCCGCGAAATTCGTAATCGGGCCGCACGTCCAGCACCAGAAACTCCGGCCCCACCTTCGCCACGTCTGTTTCCAGCAGATGATAGCCATTCGCCTGTGCCTCGGCCTGCATGTCTGCCCACCATACGGGCTTCGCTTCCTGCCCCAGCGCGGCAGAAACGGCCGCGATTGCCAGAAGCAACGCAAAAAGCGGAACAATGCACCGCCGGAAAACACGCTTCCGGGCGATTGCAGGTTCCGCTCTTACTCTTTCGAAACGGCCAGAGTCCGGCATTGCCATTCCTCCGCATCATTCTGCCATGGCGCATGCGCACCGCATGCAAACACAGGGGCCGGAGCCATGCTCCGGCCCCTGCGGGCTGTTACTTGTGTGCCTTGATCTCGAACGTTCCGTCCGGGTTATACGTGGTTTCGGCTTCGATGTAGAACACATCCTTCATTTCCGGCCGCATGTCGCGCACCATGTAATAGGCTTCGCCGCTGCGGGAGCCAGTTGCACAGACAAAGACCACAGGCTTGTCGGCGGGAAGAGAAACAATGTTCTTCTCAAGAGCATCAACAGGAATGTTCACGGCATTCTTCATGTGGCCCTGTGCGTATTCTGCCGGATCGCGCACGTCCACCACCATGATGGCAGAAGGATTTTCCTTCATCATCTTTTCGAACCAGGGGATATCCACGGAGCCTTCCTGCGTTCCGGCCTTCACCGCAACCGCGGCAGCCGCGCCGAACTGCTCCTTCCATGCAGGGTAGCCTGCTTCGGCGATCATGATCTTGGTGTACCCAAGCAGGGCGGCCTTGTCGGCCGACTTGTGGCTCAGGGGGCAGGCATAACCGCCGCAGAAGAATATAAGGGGAACATCCTTGCCTGCGGGCAGCACTGCCAGCTTTTCCATGAACTTGGAATCGGGCAGGGATATGGCGGAAGGAATGGAGCCTTCAAGGAACTTTTTGGTAGGACGGGCGTCCACCAGCAGATAGGTATCGCCGTTGTTCATCATGGTGGCGATGACGTCGATGCTTATGCCGACAGCGTTACCGGCCTTCTTCCAGCCGGGGATGCCTTCAGCATAGACCTTCACGTTCTTGTAGCCCAGTGCCTCGGCCTTCTTGGCGGACTTGTGGCTCAGGGGACAGTGCAGGCCGCCGCAATAGAAGACAAGAAGCGCGTTCTTGTTTGCGGGAAGCTGCGATACCATCTTGTCGAACTGGGAATCGGGAATGCTCACGGCAGTGGGGATGTATCCCTCGCCGAACTTGTTTGCGGGACGCGAGTCAATGATCATCACGTCCGCAGGTTTGGGAACCTTCACATACTGCTGCACAAAGGCAGTATCCACGATGGTATGGAACTGCATCTCGGCAGGAATAGGCGTTTCTTCGGCAAATGCTCCCGCGGGGATGAGCATAAGCGCCATCACGAATGCGGTGAACAAACATGCCATGCGGTTCTTCAACATGGCGGCCCCTGCCCCGTACCGTCTTGCGGTCCTCTGCATAATCACTCCTCTGCCCTCGCGGGCGACAATCAGTACCCACACTGCGCCTGCGGCGCGCCTCTTCCCTGTTTATTCCCCATCTGCGGCACGCGCCTTTTCGCGCTCATACCACAGTTGGTGATGATGTTTTGCATAGTCTTCCGGCACCGAGCCGGTGAACATGGAACGGAAACCGGGGCGCTCGTCCGGAGAAATGGCCGCCATGTATATATGCACCAGCAGCCCGGCGAACACCACGCCCACGGCCAGATAATGCAAGGTAACGGCCCAGCTCACGGTCACGGTTGCGTCCGCCGTGAAATAGACATCCGAGAGCAGCATGATCACGCCCGTTACGGCAATCGCTATGCCGCCGAGAACGGAAACCTGCCCGAAGCCCTTCTGCCCCATGTTGTAATAGCCCTGCGGCGGCAGCACGGAAGGCTGCCCCATGGCTTTAAGAGCCTTTTCGCCCATCGTCATGAGCACCAGCTTGCGGAACATCCACGGCATATCCCTGTCGGGACTGACTGCGAACACCTCGCGCAGAAAATTGGCTGCCCCGCGCGGGTTTACCAGAATATAGCCGACAAAGCCGAATATCCATGCAACGCCAATGATCTCGTGCACCAGCAGCAGGTTGCCACCGCCACCGACCAAACCGCGAAGAGCCTGCGGAAACGCGTCACCAAAGGGATTAAGGGCCGGATTGTGACTAAGCCCCACCCCGGAGACCAGCAACAGGAACCAGCAGGCGGCG
>JBKEAK010000147.1:0-3947 GCA_047972125.1 Halodesulfovibrio sp. | reverse complement strand
TGTAATGCAGGCTGTGTTGCAGTTGGCAATACGCGAGTGCGGCTCATCCATACGGGATTATCGGGATGCCCACGGCGACGCCGGGGCGTTTCAGAATAATTTTCTGGTCTACGGTAAAGCAGGTGAGAAGTGCACGGTATGTGGCAGAAAGCTCAGCACCGCCAAGATTGCAGGGCGGACAACCGTGTTTTGTGGGAAGTGCCAGAAGTAGATGCCAAGGCGTTTGGCAGACTGGTAATGGCCCGATAATTTTTATCTAAATCTCTCCATTTGTTTCTCCCTTGTTCGGACTAAGCCTCCGGCGGGGAGAGCGGCAGCAAAAGGAAAATCTAGCCACGACTCAATGTAGTCGGTGAAAGGATAAACAAGCAGACACAAGCCAACAAAAAAAGCAGACATCTCTGCCTGCTTCCAAAAATCCGAAATTCTTCACCCTACCCCCGCAACAACATCTTCCTGCCCCACGCGGCCTGCCCCAGCGAAATACACCCATCATTGGGCGGCAACTGTGTATGCACGAGCGGAGTCAAACCACGCTCACGCAACGCCTTGGGCAGCTCAATACTCATGGTGCGGTTCTGCATCACACCGCCGGACAACCCCACAACCTCTATACCCATGATGCCCGCCGCAGCGGCTGTCAGTTCAGCCACACCGTTGATAAGCCCCACATGGAACCGTCGTGCGATGACGGATTCCGGCACTTCCATGCACCAGTCCATGTAGGCCTGCATGAACAGGGTATGTGTATCCAGCACGGCGGGTTGGGCGTCCGGCAGAACCGGGCATTCATAGCCGTCCGTTATGGAAAAATCCTGAATCTTTTCCAGCATAATTGCGGCCTGCCCTTCGTACCGCACCGTGTGGCATACGCCGAGCATGGCGGCAACAGCATCAAAAAGCCGTCCGCAGGATGATGTTGTGGGCGTGTTTATGCGCCGCTCCAGTATCTGCGGCAGGAACGCTGCCGCCTTGGAAAATCCCTCCCACCATGTCCACATGCGCATATCCGGCTCAAAAGCGCCCAGCTCCCAGAGCATGCCCTGCGTAATACGCCACGGCTCGCGGATGGCTGCCTCCCCTCCGGGCAGGGGCATGGGGGCCAGCTGGCCGATGCGTTCGTGCTCCAGCTCCACGTTATCCACATAGAGCAGCTCGCCGCCCCATATGGTACCGTCTTCACCGTAACCGGTGCCGTCCAAAGCAAGGCCGAGCGCGGGGCCTTCATACCTATTTTCCGCCAGCACGCTATGGATGTGCGCATAGTGGTGCTGCAACGAGAGCACGGGAATACCGCGCTTTTTTGCCAGCCCCTCGGCATACCGGGTGGAAAGATAATCGGGATGCAGATCGCGGATAACGGCCTGCGGCTCCACCTGCAGGATGTCTGCAAGATGGGCTGCTATTTCCTGATAGAAGCCGTATGTTTCCAGATTCTGCATATCGCCGATGTGCTGCGAAACAAAAGCCTGCGCACCGCGCGTGTAACAGAGCGTGTTCTTGAGTTCCGGTCCTGTACCGAGCACGCAGGGACCATCGCCCTCCAGAAATACGGGACGAGGCGTAAACCCGCGCGCACGGCGGAAGAACTGGCGTTCCTGCGTTTCGGGATGCACCCGCAGAACGGAGTCGTCCGTACGGATGAGAATGTCGCGGTTGTGCAGCAGAAAAAGGTCGGCAATACCGTGCAGCCGCCTGAGCGCTTCGCGGTTGCCAAGGGCAATGGGCTCGCTGCTCATATTGCCGCTGGTCATCACCAGCGCCGGAACCTGCCCTTCGGTAAAATCCCGCAAAAAATGGAACAGCACGTGATGCAGCGGCGTATACGGCAGCATGATACCCACATAGTGCGTATCCGGCATAACCGCCGGAGCCAGAGCACCGGCATCCAGCGCCCTGCACAGCACTATGGGTCGCTCCCGCGACTCCATCTGCCCGGCTTCCGCCTCTGAGACATGGGCAAGCAGGCGGGCGGAGGCCACATCGGGCACCATAACGGCAAGGGGTTTGCCCCAGCGGTTCTTGCGTGTCCGCAGGGCGGTTACGGCCTCTTCATTCGTGGCATCGCAGGCAAGATGAAAACCGCCAAGCCCCTTGATGGCGGCAATGCGCCCCTTGCTCAGAGCCTTTGCCGTCTGGCGGATGGCCTCGGTTTCGCGGCACACCTCGGCCTGTTCGGGCCCTTCAGCGTCCGCGCTCTCCTTGTCCGGGGTGGTCATCCAGACATGCGGACCGCACACGGGGCAGGCATTGGGCTGCGCATGAAAGCGCCTGTCCAGCGGGTTCTCGTATTCCGCCCTGCACGAAGGGCACAGCGGAAAACAGGCCATGGAGGTTTTGTCCCTGTCATAGGGAACAGAACGGGTGATGGTATACCGGGGGCCGCAGTTGGTGCAGTTGGTGAAGGGATAGAGATAGCGCGGGTTGGCCGGATCGAACATATCCGCAAGGCAGTCGTCGCAGGTGGCGACATCGGCACTTATAAGCACCGTGTTACCGCTGCTGCCGGTGCTGGCAACGATGATGAAGGCTTCCTCACCTTCGTGCACGGGCAGGTCTTCTTCGGTACGGGAAACAACCTGCGCCAGCGGGGGCAACTTGTCCGTCAGGTCGCACCCGAACTGTTCCACGGCGGCTGCCGGCCCCTGTACCTCGATGAACACCCCGTCGGACGTATTGCTGACCGTGCCCGTCATGGCATTATCCAGCGCGATACGATACACGAAGGGCCGGAACCCCACCCCCTGCACCTGCCCCTGAATGACGTATTTGCGGCGTATCAAGTCGGTCATGGGATGAGGATAGCCTAAGACAGGAAAGGAGGGAAGTGGCTCACACACACCAACCCATCGTTAACGCATATTTTTTTCTGAAAATTACCATGCCGCACCATGGACGAACGCATATAGACGCCGATGCCGGACACTGCTCCAGAAGCGGAAAAATGAAAACCGGTCACCCCGGACAACGGGACAACCGGAAAAATCCGTCAACAAAGAGCGTGGGTAGGCAGTTCGGGCAGGCTTATTGCCGCTTCCGTTTTCCTGCCGGACTGAAATAGCTTTCGTTGATACGCTGCAGGGTGCCGTCCTGCTTCATCTGCCGCATGACCCGTTCAAGCTCTTCCACATAGCCGAAAAACAGGGAGTAACGGGATACCCCGAAATACAGATCCACCTTGTTTCCGGGCCTGAACGTTGCCTTTTCTAGCTTGTCGGTCAGCCCCTGCGAAACAAGCTCGTAGTCCACCTGACAATCCGTTCCCACAAACACGTCCAACCTGCCCGCCAAGGTCATCTTGATGAGCTGCTCTTCAGTGGCCACGCCGATCTTGCCAAGCGCCTGGTCCTGATCGAACTGCGGAAAATAGGCTGAGCCGAGCACGAAACCGAGCCGCTTGCCCCTGAGATCTTCATAGGTGCGAATGGAGCTTCCCTTGCCCCCGGGGACGTAAAAAACAGTGGAACAAACGGAATACGGTGGCTCTATGTAATATATGAACAGTTCCCGTTCCGGCCTTCTGGCCAAACCGGTCATGGCATCCACCTTGCCCTGCTGCATTTGCACAAGGCTGCGGTTCCACGGCGTTGCCTGATACTTCACCCGGAACGGCACGCGCTCCGTCAATTCCTTCATGAGGTCAAAGTCCAGCCCGTGCATGGTGCCGTTGGAAACAACGCGATACGGCGGCCAGTCATCAACCGGCATGATCACCCTGAACGGTACCTCCGGCTTTTCCGCACCTGCAAAGCCCCCCGCAGCAGGAAAAAGCACTGGGAGGAGCAGAAGGGTGAATATGGCAGTGAGCAGGCGTTTCATGGCGTTGCGTTACCTTTTACATTCCTGTCAAGAGTACTACAGGCACAACTCTGTGTCAGCACCTGACAGCTATTAATCATGCTTCTTGAAAAACTTGCGCAATCCTGACGGGCGCCAACGGGGACCTG
>JBKEAK010000146.1:0-12350 GCA_047972125.1 Halodesulfovibrio sp. | reverse complement strand
TTTATAATCTGCATGTTGCTGCAGTTTCTAGCCCTTGCGTTTGAAAAGCTTTTCCAGCGCATCAATGTCGAACTGCACAACGGCAGGTCTTCCGTGCGGGCAATAGGTGCGGTCGGGGGTCTTGAGCCACTGGGCGATCAGCCCTGCGGCCTCGTCCGGGGTGAGCTTCTGGCGGGCCTTGATGGCGCTTTTGCAGGCCATGAGTGCCCACATGTCTTCCATGGACTGCACCTGACCCGAGAGCACCTCGCGCAGAAACTCGCGGGCTTCGGACTGGCTGAGCGAAGCGGGAATGCCCTTGACGCGCAGCGAACCGCCGCCTTCCGTCTGCAGGGAGAAACCCATTTCACCCAGTTCTGCCCACATTTCCTGCAGGCGCGCGGATTCGGACGGATGCAGCGGCAGGCTCATGGGAATGGCCAGCAACTGCGAAAGGCCCTGCGAGGCATCGCGCAGAATGCGCTGATACAGAATGCGTTCGTGCACGGCGTGCTGGTCCAGCAGCACCAGCTTGTCGCGGCCCTGGCGTACCACCAGATAGGTATCGCCTATCTGGCCCATGTAGGTCAGGTCGCCGATGCGCATGGCGGCTTCGCCTTCGTGGAAGGCGGTATCCGCTTGCTCCGGAGATTCCGGCTCGTGCGGTGCGTATGCAGGTTCGGTGGGCTGATTGTGGGTCTGATGCAGATTATGATGCCCGGCCTGGTGTCCGTCCTGATGCTCGGCCTGACACTCGGCAACGGACGCGTCGTCCTGCATCTGGTGCACGGCAGGTGCGTCATCCGGGTTCGTTCTGTCAGTGGCAGAGTATGGCGCGGAACCGTGCGATGCTTCCTGCACATATGCAGAGGCGGCCATGGGTTCCCGCACGGGCATGGCGGCAGGGGGCATGTCCCGGCGCACTCCCGGCGTCTGGACAAATTCCGTGTGCGTGGCAGGCGAAGGGGTACTGCTTTGCGGCATGACGGAACGATCATCCATGCTGCCCCAGAAACCGATCGGCTTGGTATCAGGAGCATTGCGGGCCTGATCCCGTTCCGGACCATGCCCCTGCTGCTGGGCGAATCCGGAAGAAGGCGCACCCATGCCGTTATCCTGCACATGGCCGGGGGCAAAGGGGTCCTGCCCCGCCTGCACGGGCTCCAGCGTGGTCAGGGTCTCCAGTGCTTGTTCCACGGCGCGGCGAACAGCCATGTAGACGGCATTTTCATCGCGGAAGCGTACTTCGTTCTTGGCGGGGTGCACGTTGGCGTCCACCCACTCGGGGTCCAGCTCAAGGAACAGGGCCACCTGCGGATATTCCTTGCTGAGCAGGCGTCCCTTGTAGGCATCGCGCGTGGCGCGCAGCATGAGCCTGTCGTTCACGGCACGGCCGTTCACCCAGAAGAGCATGCGGTCAGGCCGGGGCTGGGCCTTTTGCGGATGGCCCGTCAGACCATAGGCGCGGTACCCCTGCCGGATGTGGTCAAAGGGGAGCATCTCGTCCGTGATGGCGGGCGGCCACAGCACGGCAAGGCGGTCGCGCAGCGTCTGGTTGGCAGGAAAACGCCATACTTCGCGCTTGCCTATGGAAAAGGTCATGCCCACATCGGGGCGGGCAAGGGCAAGCCGGGCCAGCAGGTCCTGACAACGCTTTGCTTCCGTACTCTGCGTTTTGAGAAATTTGAGGCGTGCGGGCACGTTGCTGAAGAGGTTGCGAATCTCCACCAACGTTCCGCGGTGCAGGGCTGCGGGGCCCTGTTCCTGCACCACGCCGTGCAGCACGGTTATCTGGTATGCGTCGGAAGGAACACCGGCAACGCCGGAATCCGGTGCGGAGGTGATGCGGAAGCTGGAAACCGAAGCGATGGAGGGCAGCGCCTCGCCGCGAAAACCGTAGCTGCCGATGCGCATGAGTTCATCAAGGTCATAGACCTTGCTGGTGGCGTGGCGTGTCACGGCCAGTTCCAGCTCTTCCTGCGGAATGCCGGAGCCGTTGTCGCGGACCGTGATGAGCGTCTGGCCGCCGTCTTCAATGGTCACGTCAATGTGCGTGGCACCGGCGTCTATGCTGTTTTCCACCAGTTCCTTGATGACGGATGCGGGGCGCTCAACCACTTCGCCTGCGGCTATCTGGTTCTTCAGTTCAGGCGGCAGAGCCTTGATGGCACGGCGGGCCGGGGCGGCGTGTTCGGTATGCTCTGTAGTCATTATATATTCTGTCTCATTGCCCGTGAATCGTCATGACAGCGGGGCGAGGAATGCATATTGTAGTCTTATGGAAACAATAATCGATTTCGATACCGTCTCATATACGTGGCCCGGGGGCAAGGGGCTGCAGGACGTTCGGCTGGCCGTGTCCGCCGGGGACTTTGTGCTGGTTTCCGGGCCTTCCGGTTCCGGCAAGTCCACCTTGCTCCGGCTGGCGGCGCGCCTTGAGGAGCCTGATTCCGGTACCGTGCGATTTGCCGGTGTGCCGCTTGCGGACCTTGATCCGCCAAAGCTCAGAAGGCGCATAGGGTATATACAGCAGACCCCGGTGGTCATGGAAGGTTCCGTGCGTGAAAATCTGCTGCTCCCGTATTCCTTTGCCGTGAACAAGGGAGAAACACCGCCTTCAGACGCTGTGCTGCAGGACTGGCTGAACAGGGTGGCGCTTGAGCGGGTGGGGCTTGATGATGTGGCTGCCGCGCTTTCCGTGGGGCAGAAGCAGCGCCTGTGCATTATCCGCTCGCTGCTTCTCAGGCCCGAGTTGTTGCTTATGGATGAGCCCACCAGCGCGCTGGACCGCGAGAGCAGGCATATTGTCGAGCAGCTTACCGAGGCGCTTAACCAAGAGGGCATGACCATCATACTGGTGAGTCATTCCGAGTACCGGCCGCAGGTTGCCCATGTGTGCGTGACAGTACGAGATGGCCGTGTGGCTGTGGGCGACGACTCTGTGACGGCGTCTGATGCATCTGCGGAGGTGGCATGATGGGCGGGGCATATATTCAGATTTCGCTCTGGCAACTGGCAATAGCCCTTGTTCTGGTGGGCGTGGCCGGGGTCGCCTCTGTGCTGTATGAACTGCGGTTGCAGAAAGACCTTGCCGTGGGAACCTTTCGCACCTTTGCGCAGCTTTTTGCCATGGGGTATCTGCTCAAGATAATCTTCAACCTTCACAACATGTTGCTTGTTATGGCCGTGTACCTTGTCATGACATGGTTCTCGGTGCGCATTATAAAGGGGCGGGTAAAGGAAAAGAACATAGACTACTTCGCCCCCACCATGGTATCAGTAATGGTAAGCTATACCCTCGTAACCTTCATAGTGACCGGCATCATTATTGGTGCAAAACCGTGGTGGACGCCCCAGTACTTCATTCCCATAGGGGGAATGGTGGCGGGAAATTCCATGAACGCGCTGGCAATCGGTCTTGAACGGTTCTTTTCGGAGCTGCGGAACAGGAAGGATCAGGTCGAGATGATGTTGTGTCTCGGCGCAGACTTCCGCGAGGCCAGCAGAGAAATGTTCCGCAACGCCCTTAAGGCGGGCATGATCCCGTCGATCAATTCAATGATGGGTGTGGGCATCGTGTCCATTCCCGGTATGATGACAGGGCAGATACTGGCGGGTGCCGACCCCGCCGATGCCGTTCGGTATCAGATCGTGGTCATGCTCATGATCGTTGCCGCAACAGCTCTGTCTTCGCTGATAGTGCTCCATCTGGTGAGAAGGCGTTGTTTCGGCCCCGCCATGAACCTTCTGCTGAAGAATTGAGGCAGCGGGTGACGGCAAATCCCGCAAGGGTAACGTGTACGCCAGTCCGGAAAAGAGGTGTGCTATGCATCAGCCGATCAATGAACTGCACAGACCCCGTTTTATCCCCGATGTCACCGGATTCGATCCGGACCTGATGTATGTGGAATGCAAACACTGCGGCCGCCCCGTTCTGTGGAACAAGGGCCGCACTTCGGAAATTCTGCAGGGCGTGGACGTTGTGCGCGCGGAACTGGATTCCAGCTGCATGATTCTTACTCATGGATGCCCCCGCTGCACTCCGGGTGTTACCAAGTTCCGCCTGCAGGTGATACGCGCGGATGATGTGTATGCCGAAGAACAGCAGACACAGTTGACAGCCCACGCATAGGCGTGAGCCCATGCAAGGACGATAGCCCTTGGATTGACACGGGCAGCCGTTCGGCAATGAGGGTTGTACGGCGTTGCAAAACGCCCGTGCGGCGAACGGCACACAATATGGGATGAGAACAGAAAGGCCGCCCCCTTGAGGGGCGGCCTTCTTTACTTGCGTATATGTGCGGCGGGCTACTGGCCCAGCACGTCGGTGATCACTTCGGGGGTGATATCTTCGATGGAGGCACAGCCGGTGAGCACCATGGCGGAAATCAGTTCGCTCTGAAGCTGCTGGATGTACTTGCCAGCCCCATCTTCAAGGCCTCCGACTGTCGCAATGGAGAAGGGGCGGCCGATCATGACGGCGTCTGCACCCAGGGCGAGCATCTTCAGCACGTCAGCACCGGAGCGGATGCCACCGTCTACCAGAATGGTGATGTCCTTGCCCACAGCCTCGGCAATGTCAAAGAGCACGTGTGCGGTGCCGGGGGTCTGGTCGAGCACGCGTCCGCCGTGGTTGGAAACCACGATGGCGGCTGCGCCGGTATCCACGGCGGCCTTGGCGTCATCCACGCACATGATGCCCTTGATGATGAACTTGCCGGGCACGTGGTTGACGATTTCCTTGAGCTTGGCAGGCGTTTTGGGCGTTACCGGGCGACCCATCTTGGCAAGGGTGATGAGCCCTGCGGCGTCAATGTCCACGCCGAAGATGTTGCAGCCGGTTTCCGCTGCCTTGTCCAGCTTGGCGAAGAGTTCTGCATCTTCCCACGGCTTGATGAAGGGAATGCCCTTGCCGCCCACGGCCTTGATGGCGTTGAAGCCGGATTCGTGGATGAAGGGGGGCACGCCGTCGCCCGTACAGCCCATAATGCCGTTGGCAACACAGGCTTTAAGCTTGGCGGTGATGTAGTCTTCTTCCGTGACCTTGCCGCCCATGTTGAACGAAACACCGCCGATGGGTGCCGCCAGCACGGGAATGGAAAGGGACATGCCCAGAACCTCGGTGGAAGGATCGGGATTGGTGACGGAGTGGATGAGCCGCATGCGCAGTTTATAGTCCGTCAGTGCCTCCACGTTTGCCATGAAGGAGGAACCGGTACCGAGACCGCCCATGCCGGGCACTTCTCCGGCGCAGGCCTTGCCGTTGCAGACGGGACAGACGCGGCAGAAGCCCTTCATCAGCTCCCGTGCGTTGGCGCGTACTTCTTTCATGATGGTCATCTCCTGATGATTGCATACTGCCCGGTTGCGGGCAGCGCTGTGCGGCCTTGGGGCCGTTTGGTCATGACTGCGCCGGAAGCGGCAGGGCCGTGCTTCCGGTCACTTTCCTTCGCTGAAAACGATATCGCTCACAAGCTGCAGGTGCTCGCGCATGGCTTCTTCTGCCGCGTCGGGGTCCTGCCGCTCAAGGCATTCTATGATGGTTTTGTGCGACTGCAGGGATGTAACCTGGCGTTCTTCGGTCTGCAGCGGCTCGTTGCGGGTTTCTGCAAGCTTTGATTCGGCACGCGTAACCACATCCACAAAGAGCGGGTTGCCCGTGGCCATGGCAATGAGCTGGTGAAAATGCAGGTCGGCAAAGCCGGTCTTTTCGCCGCCGTTGATTTCCTTTTCCTGCAACTCCAGCATGTGCCGCAGGGCCTCTATGTGCCCTTCAGTGCGTTCCTGCGCTGCAAGCCGTGCTATCTGCGGCTCTATGGCCTGCCGGAACTGGAAAAGCTGCCAGAGGCGGATGCGCTGCTGGGTCATCACTGCCGCAAAAGGTGCCAGCAGGTCGCTGCCGGGAGGCAGTGAAACATAGGTGCCGTCGCCCCGGCGGCTTTCAAGCACGCCGCTTTCCTGCAGGGCGCGAATGGCCTCGCGCAGGGAGCTTCTGGAAACCTTGAAAATTTCTGCGAGATTACGCTCGGAGGGAAGCCGATCTCCGGGGCGTATCTGTCCTGAATCTATAAGGTCGCGAATCCGGTCGACCACTTGTTCATATATCTTGGTTTGCCGCATTTCATCCGATGGTGTTGGCATGTGATGCATGTATCCGTTGTCCCCCCGTTATAAACCCGTGAAAACAGCCGGACCGATGTGCGGGGATAGGGTTCGCCCGCTTTGTGTGCCGTAAACTGGTCCGACCACATTATGCACAACTACTGTTTCCCTGACCAGCCCTCTTTGAGGGGTTATTTACCGCAAAACTACGCAGTTTTGTGCGGTTGGGCAAGTTATGCTCTGATCGGGTGGGGTGCCATGTGCATGCAGGGAGATGAATGAGCAGCCGGGTGCTGTGAGGATACTCCGGGCGACAGCGGCACGCAGGCGCGTTGCCACCCGGAGCAGGGTGATTAGCGGATTCTGAAGGTGGTGTCGATGAGGGACGTGGCTACCATGCCAGCACCATGGGAAAGGGCATCGAAGATGTCTTTGTCCGACCAGCCCTCGGCGCGCAGTTCAGCGAGCTGTTCAGCCGTTGCGGGCTTGGGCTGCTGCACGGCGTTCACGACAAAGCGGACCATCTTCTGTTCGCGGTCTTCAAGGCCGCTGTCCGTGGTTTCAGTCCGGTCGCCTTTGGCGTAGGCATACAGGGTTTCAATGTCGTCCGGCTGCATGCCGCAACGCTTGAGAAGGCCATCGTTGAAGTCGGTGCAGCAGTCGTAGCTGCAGCTGCGGGCCACGGTATAGCGGATGGCGGCAAGCAGGGGAAAGCTCAGGGTCTCGTGCGACATATAATATTGAATGTTCTCGAACCGGTTGGTCATCAGCACGGGGCTTGCCGAGAGGAGCTGCAAGGGTTCCGGAATTTCCTTGCCCTGAAATGCGCCATAGATCGTGCGGACGGAAACGGGGGCGGTTTCAGCCTGTTCGGGGGTGACATACGCGATGTTGTACATGTGGTTCTCCTTTTGTAGTAGACTGGTCGTCTACAGTGTGTGCATGAAAAAACCGCATGACATAGATAGCCATGCGGCAACCTAGCGGACGCGGAGTAATTCGTCGAAAAAGCGATGGCAGAGCTTGATCGGTTCCGTTGATCGGACAACCTTCATGCGGATAAGCGCCCCATGCCAGCCGGATATCATGAAATAGGCTGTTTCCAGCGGGTCGAGGTCGGTGCGGGCTTCGCCTTGCTCCTGTCCCATGCGGATAAGCGAGGCAAAGCCTTCTGCCATGCGGTCTATGACCTGTTGCAGGTGCATTCGGAAGGGGTCGGAAAGTCCGCCCATTTCCTGCGCAAGATTGCCGATGGGGCAACCCTTGCGGCAGCCTTCCTGTTCAAAGCGCTCTTCCACGGCAGCGAGAAAGGTGTTCAGCCGGGTCAGGGGAGAAAGGCCCTCATCGTTGGCAATCTGTCTGAAAAGGGCACCGAAGCGCGTGGCAAAGTGCTCCACAACGGCCAGACCAAACGCTTCCTTGCTCTTGAAATAGTGGTAGAACGAGCCTTTGGGCACGCCCGCCAGCTCAAGAATCTCCTTGAGGCCGGTGGCGGAAAACCCCTGCAGGTGGATGAGCTCAGCCCCTGCTTCAATTATTCTCTGCCGTGTATCTTCACTCATGGGCAAGGCTATTAGACCACTCGTCTAGTAGTGTCAATGGGCAAGAAAAAAGGCCGTATCCGAAACGGTACGGCCTTATGCAGTCTGCTGGGTGAGCAGGGGGGCTAGTGGCCCACAACCTTGCCAAGAAAGTCGCGCAGGCGCGGATTCTTGGGGGCGGAGAAAAATTCGTCCGGGCTGCCTTCTTCCTGAATCACGCCCTGATCGATGAAGATGACACGGTCGGCCACTTCACGGGCAAAGCCCATTTCGTGGGTTACCACCACCATGGTCATGCCCTCGGTGGCCAGCTTCTTCATAACGTCGAGCACTTCGCCCACGAGTTCCGGGTCCAGTGCCGAGGTGGGCTCATCAAAAAGAATGACCTTGGGCGACATGGCAAGGGAGCGAGCAATGGCAACGCGCTGCTTCTGGCCGCCGGAGAGCTGGTCGGGGACGTTGTTGGCCTTGTCGGGCAGGCCCACTTTTTCCAGCAGCTTCAGGGCAATGGCTTCGGCCTCTGCCTTGGTCTTCCTGCGTACCTTGGTCAGGCCGATGGTCACGTTCTGCAGGACGGAAAGATGCGGGAACAGGTTGAACTGCTGGAACACCATGCCCGCCTCGGAACGCACATAGTTGATGTCGGTCTTGGTATCGTACAGGTCGTAGCCGTCCACGGTGATGGTGCCGGAGGTCAGTTCCTCAAGGCGGTTGATACAGCGCAGCACGGTGGACTTGCCGGAGCCGGAGGGGCCGAGAATAACCACCACTTCGCCCTGACGAACGGACAGATCAATGCCCTTGATAACCTCGATGTCGCCGAACTTTTTATGCAGGCCACGGATTTCGATCATGGGGGAGCCGTTTTTGGTAGCTGTCATGGTCGTGTCTCCTATCGGCGCGTGCGGTTGGACAGTTTGCGTTCATACATGCGCAGCACCTTGGCGATGGACATGGTCATGCACAGATACACCACCGCGATGGTGAGATAGACCTCGAAGGAACGGAAGTTCACCGCCACAATTTCCTGCCCCTGACGGGTGAGTTCGGCCACGCCGATAACGGTGAGGAGCGAGGTATCCTTGAGGCTGATGATGAACTGGTTGCCCAGCGGGGGAATCATGCGTTTGAAGGCCTGCGGCCAGATGATGTAGAGCATGGTCTGCATGCGGGTAAGGCCGATGGAACGGCCCGCTTCGCTCTGGCCTGCATCGATGGATTCGATGGCACCGCGCACGATTTCGGCAATGTATGCGCCGGAGTTCACTGCAATGGTTATGATACCGGCGGTCACGGGAGCAATGCGAACCCCCGCCGCCAGCGGAACGCCGAAATAGAGGAACAACGCCTGAACGACCATGGGTGTTCCTCGAATGATTTCTATATAGGTAAGCGAGGCGTAGCGCAGCATGGGGTTGCGCGATATGCGCGCCATCCCGCTGGTTACACCGATGATGAAACCGAAAATCAGACCGACGACAGTCAGGTAGATGGTAAGCTCAATGCCCTCTGTAAGCAGGGGCAACGTCTCCCACATTACTTCGCTTTTGAATTGAAACGCCATTAAAGTGTGCCTTTATTGCAGGAAATGAAGCAGAAATGAATGCTGCGGAGGAAATGCGCGGGAGCATTGCTGCTCCCGCGCGCGAATTATTCGGATACCGGGCTGCAGCGAGCTACTTGGTGGGCTTGTAGCCGAACCACTTCACGTACAGCGTTTCGTAGGTGCCGTCGGCCTTCATGTCAGCCAGCGCCTTGTTGACCTGGGGAACCAGCTTGGAACCCTTGGGGAAGCCGATGCCGTAGGACTGACCCTGATAGATGGGGCCAACAACCTTAACCTGGCCTTCGTACTTCTTCACAAAGTCCATGACCACGGGCATGTCGAAGATGACTGCGTCAGCGCCGCCGGTCATCAGTTCCATGAACATGCCGTCGTTGTTGGGGTAGAGCTTCACGTTTTCCTTCTTGGCGAAGGTGTAGGCAAAGTCCACGCTGGAGGTGGCAAGCTTGGTGGCGATGGTGGAGCCCTTCAGGTCTTCAATGCCCTTTACCTTGCTGTCGGCCTTGACGAGCACGGAAAGGCCGGAATCGTAATAACCGTCAGAGAAGTCTACAACTTCCTGACGTTCGGGCTTGATGGTGATACCGGCAACGGCGGCGTCAATGGTGCCGGCCTGCAGGCCGGGGATGATGCCGTTGAAGTCCATGGGCTGAAATTCGTAGTCGAGGTTCAGGCGCTTGGCCACTTCCTTCCACATGTCGATGTCGAAACCGACATACTCATTGCCTTCCTTGTATTCGAAAGGCTTGAAGTTGGTGTCGTGCGCAACGACCAGCTTGCCTGCAAAGGCGGTGGAAACCATGGCCAGAGAGATGAGAACGGTCAGAACAGCAAGAAAACGTTTCACGGTAATACCTCCTCTGAACGGTCTGCACACGTGCCGTCTCATGGCCGGAATATGCGAGAACCGCTGTTAATGAGAAAAACCCACACTTGATAAAATCAACCAATTATTGCCAGAAAAGTGGTGCAAACGCAATTTAAAACCCCTGTCGGCATCGTGATTTTGCAGCCGTAACCAATTGAAAAACCGGGGTTGCTCCCTGCCGCGAAGCGCGCATTTTCACAGTAATCCACTGTGTGAAATGCGTTCTTTTTCATGCGGAGGTCACGAAAAAAGCGCGTGCGAAATTTGTAAGCCCCTGTCTGCTCTCTGCGTTTTGCCTGATGGAAGTGGTAGGGCAAAACCGATGGCAGCGGGCCGGATAGTCAGTCTATGCCTCCGTCAGCTTTCCCGGGATGTAAGTGCCTGTGCAAGAGAATCGCACAGCCAGCGCGCTGCCGGTCCCAGATGGCGGGCCGTTGTCCACATGACATAGGCCGGTGCCGTATGGGGCTTGGGATGGAATGCGAAATCGAGCCGCATGAGCCGCCTGTCGTCCAGATCTTCCTGCACTGCATGTTCGGGCAGAAAGGCCCAGCCCGTGCCGTTGCGTACCAGAGAATGGATGGCGGGGTTGCCGTCGCACCACCACGGGCGCAGTGCCACACGCTCGTCCTGAACGCGCTGGCCGCTTCGGCTGGAAACGATGATCTGCCGGTGGCGGGAAACCTCGTCCTTGGTCAGATCGCCCTTGCCTGCCAGCGGATGATAGGGGGCGGCAACGGGGATGAAGCGCACGCTGCCCACAAGCCTTGCCGGTGCGGTAACGGGCAGCGCCTGCAGGGGAACAACGTAACCGAGGTCTGCTCTGCCTGAGCGGACCATCTCGCCTATGTCGTCCAGCGCGCCCATGAGCACTTCAAGCTCCACATCCGGCCAGTGCTTGCCGAAATGGCTGAGCACATCTGCCGTCACGTCTTCTGGGATAAGGTCGTCCGCGGCGAGGGTGATGCGGCTTTCAACGCCTTCGGCAAGTCGTCCCGCCAGTTTTTCAAGGCGGGCGCAGGCTTCAAGGGCGTTTCTTGCTTCCTGCACAATGGTTTCACCCTGTGCAGTGAGCTGCGGTTTGTGACCGGAACGGTCGAAAATGATGACATCCAGATCAATTTCCAGATTCGCAATGGCGGTGCTTACCGCAGACTGAGCGCGACCAAGTTGCCGCGAGGCTGCAGAAAAAGAGCCGCTTTCGGCGACGGTAACGAGCGTTTCCAACTGATCCAGACTGTATCGCATGGGGCGTGGTCTATCTGATTTTCAGATAGAATGCAACTTTGTCTATCTCGTTTTGTGTCGTAGACGTCCGGTGTCCTAGGAAAGTCGTGTGATTTCGGTGCACAAATAAACAGGATGAGCCGCGCCAGCCGGATTCCCCCGGTCAGTGTGATTGCCTGCGCCAGCGAAGCAACTTGTGTCAGTCAGGCAACTTGCGCCAGCGAAGCAACTTGTGTCAGTCAGGCCACCCGCATCAGCGAGGCTATCTGCGCTCGTCGGATTCCCTGAATCAATCGGAATACGCGAAAGCTCCGGGGTTTTCAAAAATATATGAAGGATTCAACGATGAGATCTGGATTGGATAGACTGCGCCATGCGGTGCTGTTTGAAATAATCGCCCTTGGGCTGGTCACGCCCACCGCCTCGACCCTGCTCGGAAAGGAAATGGACCAGACTGCCGCCTTTGCCGTGGGCATGTGCATAATCGCCATGGCGTGGAACGGCCTGTACAACTGGCTGTTTGACATTGCCCTGCTGCGTGCAGGCAAGCCGCTGCAGCCGCGCAGTGTGCGCCTGCGTGCGTTTCATGCCTTCATGTTCGAGATGGGGCTCTTTGTGGTGGCAGTTCCCTTTGCCATGGTCATGCTGGACATGACTTTCATGGAAGGGCTGATGGCAGAAATAGGGCTTGTGACCTTTTATCTGATCTACGCATATATCTTCAACTGGGCCTACGATTACATATTCCCCATGCCCGGTGTCGAGCCTGCCGAGCAGAATATGCCTGCCTTTGCCGAAAACGGTGATGGCAGATAGCGCCAGCGAATCGTAATGCCGAATAGATAGCGCGAGCGCATCGTACTGCAAACCAGATAGCGTAGCGCATCGTAATGCCGAATAGACAGCGCGCGCATCGCACTGCACGGCAGAAAGCCCCGCAGTACAATGCGTGGCGATAGCCCGGCATATCATAGCACGCGGACAGGCCGGATACTGTCCGCAGCAAATCACCCCGCCCCCGGACTTTGCGACATTCGGGCGGCGGGGTGTAACAATAAAAGGGGAGGCC
>JBKEAK010000145.1:0-7707 GCA_047972125.1 Halodesulfovibrio sp. | reverse complement strand
GGAACATCCAGAATGCCCCGGCCTCAACGTCACAGATGAGAAGAATCCAGAGAAGCCTCTTGTTTCCCGATGAAGGCTTCGGAGCCATGGTGATTTTGTCAGGGCGTTGAGTGTCTGCCACATTTCCCCCTAATCTGGGTTATATGCTTATGCGCCTGTATTCCACATATCGGCTGAGAACGATTCCGACAAGGAAAGCAACGGCGAGATTAACGGTTATGGAAAAAACGAGCATGAAGAAGACGATAAACAGTCCGCTTCTTTCGGTCAAATCGCGTATCGTGAGACACAGTTCCACCCCTGCCATGAAGAGCAGTACACCAAGCACGGCAAGGGGCAGCAGGTTCAGCGCATTCACGAGGGAAGGCCCGAGCAGGATGGATGCTCCGATAAACAGGGCGCCCACGAAAAGGTTGGAGGCGTTGGTTCTGGCACCGAAGCGGTAATGCGCGGCAAGCCCGCCGGAGCCATGGCACATGGGCATGCCACCGAAGAATGAAGAGATGAGGCAGGCCAGCCCCATGGTCACGCACAGGGCTTTGGGGGTGACCTTTTCCTTGGCCTCGGGGAAAAGCTGGTGCGACAGGTCCGCATTGGCAAAGACCGCGTTCCCTATGGTCATGGGCAGTTGCGGCAGCACCAGCATGGGGAGCGCAAAAGCAAAGTCCGCCCACGAAGGGAAACCGAAGGGGAACAGGGACGGGCTGTAGAGGCCGAAGGAAAGGCCCGCTCCCTTGAAAAGCAGCCCCACGATGAAACCGCCACCTACCACCACAAGCGCTGCGGGATAGCGTTTGCTGTCCAGCAGGGCAAGAATGGCACCAAGCGCGATAAGCCCCAGAATGATGCTCCACGGAATGCCGAACAAAGTGCCCAGCCCGAGTTGTGGTTCGCTGAGGGTTCCCTGCAGGGCGGAGCGGCCCAGAACGAGCTTGCAGCCTTGTATGGCCAGAAGAACGCCCGTGGAAACCTGCACCCCGCGCACAACGGTAATGGGAATGAATCGCTTGAGGAATGTCAGGACAGGGCCGTATGCGGCCAGAAGCAGCAGCACGCCGAGCCAGAGCCCTGAAGCACTGATAGCCGTGGCGGATATGCCCGTTGCCACGGCATACGCGCTGACGGTCTTCATGGGTTGCACGGCAATGGGAACGCGGTAATAAGCCCCGCCCAGAAGATAGAAGAGGCCGACGCAGAAAAAGAGCCCTACAGGATCAAGGCCATTTATCAGGATCATGCCAAGGGCAAGCGGCAGCAATGCGCCAAGGTCGCCCAGTGAGCCTGCCAGTTCCATCCTGTCGAAACGAATAGCCAAAAGTCAGCTCCTCAATACGGGCGGTATCGATAGTGCATTGATCGTATTGAAAACCACTTCCCCCTATCACTGCCCCTGATTGCTGTGAAGGGGTTTTCTTCCTGTTCCGCTATAGAACCGTGTTTTTTCCTGCATGTCAGTTGCTTAGCTGCAACTGTGGGCAGAGCATTCATGCGGCAGTCCGTGCCGGTAGTTCGCTCCGGTTGTTCTGTAACTGTCCGGCCCAACCGGTTATGTTCAATACAGCGGGCATCGTTGTCAGTATCAGCAAGTACCCTGTGGCACGTCCTCTGTAGCAAGAATTCTGACCAATGTGTCAAGAAGCACTGTTTTTTCTATGGGCTTCTCTACAAGGGCATCGAATTCTCCGGTCAGAAACGCCGTAGCCTGCATGGCGGGCGAATGGGCTGTCAGTGCGACAACAGGCACATGCTTGTGTCCGCTCCGCTCGCGAAGGGCAACCAGCAGTTGTCTGCCGTTCATGACGGGCATTTCAATGTCCGTGAGAATCACATCCGCCTGCAGCCCGTTATCCAGCAGGGTAATGGCCTCCATGCCGTTTGTGGCAAGGTGCACGGTATATCCCGCCTTGCTCAACATATGGTTCAGTGTGATGCGGTTGAGCATGTCGTCGTCCACGACCAGTGCCACAGAAGACATTGTTGTTTCCTTTGTGTGATGACAGCCGGTTTTCTGGTGGCATTCGCCATCAGGCCAGCAGCTGTATGCCTTCTCGTGCCGTGCGGATGTAGTCCGGGGTGATGCCGCAGCAGCCCCCGAGTATGCGCACACCTGAGGAGATCCACTTGCGGGCCTTGGCGCGGAATTCTTCCGGCGTATAGGTATCTGCCACGGACTGGTTGGGCACCGGCGAGCGGGATGCATGCGGAGCAACCGCAATGGGGCCGATCCAGTGCTGGCGCAGCACTTCAAGGCAGGCACCTATGTCCGAGGACATGGTGTGGGTGAGGCACACCACCTTCACGCGGGTGGAAAGCAGAGAGCCCAGCGCTTCCTCAAGCAGCATGCCGCTGGCGGAAAGCACCGGTCGTCTGCGTTCATCAAGGGAGCACGAAAAACCGGCCCACAGGGCAATGCCCGCGTCGGATGCACCATCAAGCGCCAGCTCGCCCCATCGGGCATCGTTTATCATTTCCACATGAATGGCTTCCGCCCCTGCCTTGGCAAGGACCGTGGCCTGCCGGGAATGCTGCTCCCGTATGGTCTCAGGCGACCAGTCCCCGTCCGGAGGAATGGCCGAAATGGAACCGATGACATGCACCTGCCGTTTTGCGCCGACATTTTCTATGGCTTCATAGGCAAGGCGCACTGCCGTGGTGTTGATTTCTTCCCACCGGTTGTCCATGCCGCAGGTGGCAAGGTGCAGCGCAGAGGCACGAAAGGTGTCGGAGACGATGATGTCCGATCCGGCACGGATGAAGTCTTCATGCACTGAGCGCACAAGGTCGGGCTGGCCGAGCACGGCTTCCGCACTCCAGCAGGGCGCGTTACCGTGCACAAGACCTCTGCGGGTAAGTTCGGTACCCGTTCCGCCGTCGAGAAAGAGAAATTCACCGCTTTTCACACGATCATAAAGAGTAGGCATATGATTGCTCCTTGGTGGAGGCGTTACAACGCAGTTTCGCGCACCGCAGCAGTTTCATGAACCGCCGGGGCGCATGCAGGGGAATTGTCGGTATCACTGGCACTGCCGTGTGAAGGCGCGCCGGGCTTGTCAAATACGATGAGCATGACGGCCCCGAGCACAAGTGCCCCGCCAAAGTAGCCGGTGGGAGAGAGCAGTTCGCCCCACCACCACAGCGCAAGCACTGCCGCAAGCACCGGTTCCGCATTGGCAATAACGGCCACACGGGTTGCTTCCAGCCGTTTCAGCCCTTCGCAGTAGGCGTAGTAGGCACCATAGGTGCACACAACGCCCAGTACGAGAATGACGGCGATGCCCGTGGGCGTTGCCGGGGTGAATTCGACCCACGGCAGCAGTGCCACGGCACCGACAGGCAGGCTCCACATATAGAGTGTAACCGATGAATATTGACCGAGATATGTCTTTCCGAAAATGTAGTGCAGTGAGTAAGTGAACCCGGAAAGCAGACCGAACAGAATGCCCGCCGTGGTGACCGGCTGCCCTATGCCGCCGGAAAGACACACAAGCCCAGCACCGCACATGGCCAGCACAAGGGCCAGCGTTTTCAGGCGGGAGAGCGGCTCGCCGAACAGCAGGCGCGAGAGCACCGCCACCCATGCCGGGGCTGTATACAACAGTATGGATGCAAGGGCTGCTCCTGCCCCCTGCACCGCAAGCTGGTATGAACCGAAAAACAGCGCAACCCCCGTGCAGCCGAAGAGCATGAATACGGGAATATCCTTGGGCCGGGCCCGCATGGTGCCTGTTCTGCGCGCATGAATGCCGAAGAGCAGGGCGCCGCTTGCCGCCCGCCAGAAGGCAAGCTCAAGGGGTGTCATGCCTGCCGCAAGGCCGAATTTGGCCACAGGGCCGAGCAAGGCCCACATGGAAGCGGCCAGAAGAACGAAGGCATAACCCTTCATATGAGAGGATACGACTGTCATATTGGAATATAACTTGCTGTAAAAACATAAAAATATCAAGGGGAAAGTCTGGATGCGTCCGTCGCCCCTTCTTGTTTGGTATACTCTGTGAATTCAAAAGGTTGGCGTTATAGCCCGCTTTGGTTGGGTAGAGCCTGAGCGTATGGTGTGCACGTGCTGACCTGCGTTGCATACACCGGCAATGAGGTGTATCACAGCAGGACTATTGACCATCAATGGAAGGAGTGCCCGTGGGCGAATTATTCAGACGCATGGCCGCAAGGCCGGTTGCCGCATTCGAACTGGTTCTGGCCACCTTCTTTGTCACGCTGCTTAATCTGGCATCTCCCATATTCGTCATTCAGGTGCTCAACCGCTATGTTGCCTTCGGCTTCGACGGCACGCTTGTCACGCTCACCACGGGCATGATGGTGGCCATTGTTCTGCTGTATGCGTTCAATGCCATCAGGACACGCCTTGCGGTGGTGGTGATGGGGGATGAGGATGAGCGCCTTGCCGCGGCGGGACACGAGGCCATGCTCCGTATTCGGGCGCAGGCCATGGGCCCTGAGGTGGTGCGGGCTGCCTACGAAATTCCCGTTCGGGCCGCCACCATACGGGCCGCATCCGATTCCGCAGTTGCGCTGCAGCTGCTGGATGCTCCCTTTGCCCTGCTGTATCTGGCCGCGGCCTTTCTTCTTTCTCCTCCCCTTGCCCTTGTGGGGCTTGTCGGCATGGTGCTCATGGCAGTGCTCAACCGCCGGAACAACGATGCGCAGGCAAAGCTTGCGCATGATATGGACAGGGAAGAAGCGGACAAGCGCCGCATGACGGCCTCTGTGCTGGAAGGGGCGGATACCGTGCGGGCCTTCAGGGGCGCAGGATTCGTCCGCCGTGCCTGGAATGAGCGAAACACAGGGCTGGATGCTCTGCGCTTTGCTCTGACCCTGTCCCGTGAAAAAGGGCGTTCCGCCGCCGCTGTTGTTGCCATGCTGCAGAGCGTGGGCATCTATTCCGTGGGGGCCATGCAGGTGGTGAATGGCGATATCTCTGTCGGCGTGCTCATCGGGGTGAATATTCTCGCATCCCGCGCACTTTCCGCCGCAGGCGGGCTGGCTTCTTCGCTGTCATTGGCGGCCCGTGCCCGGTCTGCCCGTGTTGATATTCTGCGTTTTCTTTCCCTGCCGCAGGAGCCGACCTCCGGTACTGCGCGTGAGAAATTTCTTGGCAGGGTGGAACTGCGCGATGTGGCTTTCGGCTGGCCCGGCAGCCATTCCCCGCTGTTCGAATCCCTTTCCATGGCGCTTGTTCCGGGCATGTTGACCGTTGTGCAGGGGCCTAACGGAGCCGGTAAAACAACCTTTGCCCGCATGTTGGCAGGGCTTGTGGAACCTGCACGGGGCGAAATTGTGACGGACGGCATAACCCTGCGCCAGATCGCTCCGGACTGGTGGCGGCAGCAGATATGCTATCTGCCGCAGGAAACGGTGCTGTTTCCCGCTACATTGCGGGAGAACATATGTCTGGGGCAGGATGCTCCGGATGAGGCTGCGCTGAACCGCGCCATAAACGAAGCGGACCTTGCTTCCTTTGTCTTTTCCCGCTCCGAAGGCGTGGAACTTATGTTGGAGGATGCGGGCCGGTCTTTATCCATGGGGGTGAAAAAGCGCATTGCGCTGGCCCGCGCCATGATGACCGGTGGCAGACTTGTCGTATTGGACGAGCCGACAGAGGCTCTGGACTTTTCCGGACGGCAGGCGGTGTTCCGCTACGTCATCAACATGATCAAAGAAGGGCGCACGGTTGTGGTTGTTTCCGCTGATCCCGGTTTCGAGCGCATAGCAGGGCAGAAGCTGAATCTGGGCAGCAAGCCCGTGCCGGTGTTGTCCGGCAGGGTGCGCAACGTGCAGCCTGCTGCGCCCGATACGGGCACGCCTCTTGAGCAGGTTTCCGGCATTGGAAGCCCGGCACCGGAAGGCGAAGGGGCAAGGCCGGAACAGGTTTCGGGTGAGAGTGCTGATTCAGGCCCGGATTCCATTTCAGATTCCGTTTCTGAGCCTGTTTCAAATCCTGGTTCAGATGCTGTCGCGCAGCAGGGGGCAGAGCCGAATGCTGACCGCAATGCTGCTCCTTCCCGACAAAGGGCTGCCGGAGACACTGCCGTAATTGCGGACGAAGACACAACGCCTTCCGGCGAAGGGGGGGCGGGCCGATGAACATGAACGAATCCCATCTGCAGTTGCATACAACGACACGGGCCTTTCTGTGGCTCTGCATCGCCGGGTGCCTCGCTTTCCTCATCTGGGCGAGTGTGGGCAGGCTGGATATCGTGAGTCTGGCAGAGGGTGAGGTTGTTCCTTCATCTCTGGTCAAACGCGTGCAGCATCTGGAAGGTGGCATCATACGGGAAATAAAGGTGCGCGAAGGCGAGGTAGTCACGCAGGGGCAGGAACTCGTGGAACTGGAGGGCACCCAGCAAGGCTCTTCCGTCGAAGAGGTTCGCGTCCGGCTCGAATCGCTGCGGGTGGATATCATCCGGTATCAGGCCATGGGCAGCATGGCCGCAGACCTCTCCGTGCCCATGGATATTCAGGCGACCCTGCCCGACAAGGTAACGGCTGCGCGCGAGTTGTTTGCCTCTTCCATGGCCACCCTTGCAGGGCAGCTTGCCGAGCGGCGGCAGCAGGTCATTCAGAGCGAGCAGGAAGTGCGCAGCGTAACGGTGCGCATCGAAAAACAGCGGGATGCGCTGGTCTTGCTGCGCAAGGAACTCAAGATTACCGAAGACCTGTTCAAGGAGCAACTGGCAACGGAACTCAAGTACATTCAGCTGCAGCGGGAAGTGACCAACCTTGAAAGCCGGATAGAGCAGGACAAGGCCCTGCTAGGAAAAATGCGTGCACAATACGTGGAGGCCGTTGCCGCGGTGGACCGTGTGGAATCCCAGTTCCGCGAAAAGGCGCGCGAGGATGAGCGCAGGGCGCAGCAGGAATATGACGAGCTTTCCGAGCGCATGAAGAAGTTTGAGGATACGCTCAAGCGCACCGTGCTGCGCTCGCCCGTGGATGGCGTGGTAAAACAGCTGGCTTTTGCCGCTCCCGGAGAGGTGGTGGAACCCGGCGGCACTGTGATGACCATCGTTCCCACAAGCGACAAGCTGGTTGTAGAGGCACACCTTCCGGTCAATGATATAGGGTACGTGGCCATGGGGCAGGATGTAAGGATTTCGTTGACCTCGGCCGATGCGCGCCGGTTTGGACGTATCAAGGGATCTGTGGCACGCATCTCGCCTGATGTGGTCGTGGACAGGCAGGGCAAGACCTTCTACAAGGTCCGCATAGAAACAGACAGTTCCTGCTTTGAACGTGGAGAAAATCGTTACTGCCTGTATCCGGGCATGATTGTCGCGTGCTCCATACACACAGGATCACGCACGGTGCTTGAATATATTCTTTCCCCCTTCATGTCGTCCCTTACCTTTTCCATGCAGGAACGCTGATATCGCATTGTGTTAATACGCTTCGTATAGGTGTTGAAAACCGGCCTTTTGGCCGGTTTTTTTGTAAGCATGATAATTTTTCTTCATTCTTTTCGTATTGTTCTTTATTCGTTAAGGTGTTCTTTGAGAGTGAATGCTTGTTATTTTGTGAGCAATTATCATCTTCTCCGCTGGAGCGTATCCATGAAGAATCTTAAGCTGGCCTGGAAATTGGCACGTGGTTTCGGCGCGTTGATTGGTCTTACTCTCGTTGTTGCATGGGTGGGACTGAGCGGCATATGGGGCATTGAAGATCGGGTTGAAAAGGCGGACGACATGAACCGGC
>JBKEAK010000144.1:0-13397 GCA_047972125.1 Halodesulfovibrio sp. | reverse complement strand
GAAGTTCATCGTAAAGGCCTTCTCCAAGACCAAGATGCCCTACATATCCATTACGCCCACCTTCTCCATATCCAAGGACCACGGGTACCTGCAGGGCGAGCAGGAAAAATGCCCCACCTGCGGCAACGAAGCGGAAGTATACACCCGCATCGTGGGCTACTACCGCCCCGTTTCCCAGTGGAACAAGGGCAAGCAGATGGAATATGATGATCGCGTCTGCTACAACGGCATGTAGGCGGAGAGACAGGGAAGGAAGCAAGAAGAAAGAAGCAGAAGAATGCTCCGCAGGCCAAAGGGGGTAACCCCCTGTGGAAACCCTGAAAGGGTGTGTATAATGCTGCGGGGATATATCGAAAGTATAAGGCCGGAAGCACAAGCTTCCGGCCTTTTTTATATCGCACCAAGCGTCAGTAAGCCGGGGCTGTTGTTCAAAAACGAGAGTTACTCGCTTACATGGGTGCAGGGGGATTATCCCCCTGCCGGGTGGAGGGCAGAGCCCTCCCCGCCGGAGGCCTCCCTGACGTTTAAAAAGGCCGGAAGTTCACACTTCCGGCCTTTCTGTATTCCGAGAGGGCAGTGGCGCTGCTAGCTGTTTTCCTGCTGTATCTGCTCGATGATGCCCTTGAGGTGCTGTGCCTGCGAGGCAAGCTCCACAACGGCCTGTGCGGACTGGTTCATGGCGCTGCTGGTTTCTGTTGAGATGGTGTTCACCTCTTCCACTGCGCGGTTGATCTGCTCGGATGCAGCAGACTGTTCTTCACAGGCGGTGGCGATGCCGTTCACCTGATCGGAAACGTTATCCACAAGCGAGACAATGGTGGAAAGGGCGGCTCCGGCGTTCTGCGCCTTGTCTGCCACGCTGCCGAACTGCACCACGGTGTCGGAAAGCTGGGCCATGTTGTGGCGGGTACCCTGCTGAATGCCGGAAATGGTCTGGCCCACTTCCTTGGTGGCGTGCATGGTCTTTTCTGCCAGCTTGCGCACTTCGTCCGCAACCACGGCGAATCCGCGACCGGCATCGCCTGCACGGGCCGCTTCAATGGCGGCGTTCAGGGCGAGCAGGTTGGTCTGGTCGGCAATGTCCGAGATTACGTCCATGATGGCACCGATCTTCTCTGCACTGGTGCCGAGCACATTCATGCCTGCTTCCAGCTCCTGCGACTGGGCGCGCACAGCGGCAATGGCCGTGAGTACGGAATCCATGGCCTGCGTGCCGCTGAGGGCGTTTTCACGCGCTTCCTTGGCCGTGCTGGCAGCCTGACCAGCGTTGCGGGCAACCTCCAGCACGGATGCGTTCATCTGCTCCATGGCTGCGGCGGTTTCACCGGTGCGCTGGCTCTGTATTCTGCTGCCGTTGGACGACTGTTCTATCTGGGCAGAAAGCTGCTCAGATGCGGACGAAAGCGAAACCGCTATGCCTTCAAGGTTGCCTGCTGCCTGCAGCATGCCCTCGCGCTTGGCCATATCTGCCTGCCGCTGTGCCTCTTCGGCCTTCTGCATGGCAAGGTGCGCCTTCTGGGTTTCTTCTTCTGCGTGGCGCGATTCTTCCTGCGCTTCCTGAATTTTGCTTTTCAGCGCTACCACCATGGTGCGCAGGGCTTCCGCAAGGGTGCCGATCTCGTCGTTAGTGCGCACATCAAGTGTTCTGCCAAGGTCACCTTCTGCAACGGCAGAGGCAAACGAGGTGGTGGCGGTAAGCGGCTTGGAAATGCTGCGCGCCATGATCCAGCCCAGAAGCAGCACCACCGGCACCAGAATGCCGATGACGATGAGCGATGAACTGGTAACGGACTGCTCGGTGGCAATGATCACATCCATGGGGGCGGCAATGGCCCACATGCCGATGGTGTTGCCCTTGTCGTTGAGGATGGGCCAGTAAGCGCCCTGATATTGCGTGCCGAGAACGTTGAGCTGGTCGAGATAGAGTTCACCGTTGTCGAATACGGTGCGCAGCACATTGGGGTTGTCCATGGGGGTGCCGATGGCCCGTCTGCCGTTCTGGCTGATGGTGGTCATGAAGCGGGTGTTGCCCTTGAAGACGGTGACTTCAAGGTCGGTAAACTGCTTAATGCCGTCCACAAAGCTCTCGGAGGCAAGCGATTCGCCGATGGAGATGGTTCCCACGACCTTGCCCTCATGCACAATGGGAGCCGTGCCCCGCATGGTGAAGGGGATGACGTTGCCTTCGACAATGCCCACGGAGCTCTTGCCGTTCAGGGCGTTGCGCACGGTATCCTGCCCCATGGCGGAGTCACCGGATTTGTCCGAGTGGCCGCGGGCAATGACAATGCCGTTTGCATCGGTAAGGGTGGCAAAATCGGCCCCCACAGCATTCATGTAATTACGCAGAAGCGTCAGCGTTTCCGAACGGTTTTCATTCCCCAAGGCATTGATGAGTGCCTCTTCCTTGGAAATAAGCTGCGCCGCCTGCAGCGTCTTATCAAGCGATGCGGTAATGGAATGGTCCACCACCTTTTTCATGATGCCGATGTTCTTGACGGCCTCCTCTTCAAACCCTCTTTGCATATACGTCTGGATTGTGAAGAAAATGGAGGCTGTTACGACAATGGTGCTGCCCAGAACCAATGCCAACAGTTTTTGACTGATTTTAAGTTTCATCGTCCCGTTTCTCTCTAAGTTACAAGTGTGCCTGCTCACTCATTAGGTGTGAGAATCTCTAACTATTTTCTATTATAACGGCAATGGTATTATAAATGGAAGTAAATTTATAAAAAATCTGGTTGTGTAGCAGTATGGTGCAAGATTGCATGCATCAAGGTGTCCGCAAGGAAGATGGCGATAGGGTATTTGAAAGGGCGAACCGTTGATCGGTCCGCCCTGTTTGCTCATGAGGAAGAAGCACCGGTATTATTGGCCGGACTTCCGCTGCATGCTCAGCCTGACATCCGTCCGGGTAGTCCTTCAGGATAGCGGGTGAAAGACACGCCTGTGCGTTGTACCATTTTATTCTGTGCGGTCGTCGTCCTGCCGTTCGGCGGTCTGTAGCGTCACGAAGAAGGCTGCGCCCGTGCCGGTTGCAGGGTCGAGCGGAGATTCCACCCATATGTCGCCGCCATGGGATTTGATGATGCGGCGGCATATGGCAAGGCCAAGACCTGCGCTGCCGTTTTTGGCGGCAGGTTCGGATGGGTGCTCTATGCGGTAGAAGCGCTCGAATATGCGGTCTTTGGCCTTTTCCGGTATGCCGGGGCCCTGATCGCGCACGCACAGGGCCATTTTTCCTTCATGCGGCCGCGCGGTAACGCTGACCGAGGAACCTGCGGGGCTGTACTTGATGGCGTTATCCAGCAGGTTGCGGAATACCTCCATAAGCCCGTCGCGGTCGCCGTAAACGGAAAGCGTGCCTTCGGGCAGCAGGTCCTCAAGGGTGATGTCCTTGGCCTGCGCGGTGTGCGAAAGGTCGCGCAGCGACTGCCGTATCACCTCGTGCGCGTCAACGGGGGCAAGGTCGGTCATTTCGCCCTTGTGCTGGGTTCTGGCGAGCACCAGCAGCGAGTTGACCATCTTGGTCATGTGGTTGGCGTTCTTGAGAATGGTCTTGAGGAAGGTGGCTGTCTGTTCCGGCTTGGCAGGCGGCGATTCTATAAGGGTTTCCGCAAAGCCCTTGATGCTGGTGAGAGGCGTCTTCAGCTCATGCGAAACATTGGCCACGAAGTCGCGCCGAACCTTTTCGAGCCGTTCGCGCTCGCTTATGTCGTAGAAAACGGCCACAACGCGCCGCGCGCCTGCGGGGTCCTTGAAGGGAACAAGGTTCACTTCGAAGAAGCGGCTGTCGGAAAGTTCCATCTGCGTGCGCACGCCGGATTCATCTTCGCCCTGTTCGATCAGGTCTATCACCATGCGGTGCAGTTCCGGCTTCATGGTTGCTTCAATGGGCGTTGCGCCGATTTTCTGTTCAATGCCGGGGAAGATGGTGGCAAGCGCCTTGTTGAAGGAGTGTATGCGACCGGCGGAGTCGAACACCATAACGCCTTCGTTCATGCCGTTGAACACGGCTTCCAGCCTGCCTTTCTGGTCCACGAGCATGGAAAGGTGCTGCTCAATGTTGTGGGCCATGCCGTTGATGGCGTCCACCAGCGGTTTGAACTCGGTGCCGGGATATTCCCTAATACGCCTGTTGTAGTGCCCCTGCCCGATACTCTGGGCCGTGCTTGCCAGCTCGACAATGGAGCGCAAGAGCGGTCTGGTGGAAAAATAGGCAATGAGCGAACTGGCCAGAATGACGATGAGGAACATCCACGTCATGCCGGATTCCAGCCTGTCGAGCCGCTCCTTGGCAACGGAAACGGGAATGGCCACGCGCAGCACGCCATCCTGCAGGCCGTTTGCGCCATGTACCGAACGGGCAACATAAATAAGATACTTTTTCAGGGTGGTGGAGTAGCGTATCTCAAGTCCGGTTTCGCCTTCCAGCGCCTGCCGTACCTCGGGTCTGCCGCCGTGCGGGTCCAGCGAGGGAATTTCATCGATGGGAACATTGGAATCGGCTATGACAATGCCGTTCACAATGTAGGTGATGCGCATGCCCATGCGTTCACCAAGGCGTGTGAGGCGGGCATCCAGTTCGTTGCTGTCGGCGGGGAGGGCATATTCCTTGAGAATATGTTCAACGGTATCAAGCCCTTTGACCGCCCTGTCCTCTGCGTCGTTCATGATATCGCCGCGAAGGGTGTTGTCAAAATAGTAGAAGGGCGGCAGCAGGGTGACCAAAAGCAGCAACGCGGTGCCGATAAGAAGTCTGTTCCGGATCGAGAAGTTTTTCATATGGTTGCAGTAGATCGTAACATTGTGGCGGCTTTGTCACAGAACTGTTACAATTCCATGATAGCTCTGTTTCGATTTTTTGACATCAGGGGTGTTTTGCATTTAGTACTCCCCAAGCTTTAGTCGTGCAACACGGCTGTTCACCATAACCAAATCGGGAACTATCGGACAACACATGGATATGTACACCGTTTTCCTGGCTCTTTCTGTGGTTGCTGGCTTTCTCATGGCCTTCAACCTGGGGGCCAATGATGTTGCCAACTCCATGGCATCTGCCGTAGGCGCCAAGGCTATCACGTGCAAACAGGCCGTGATGATTGCAGGCATCCTGAATTTCGTGGGTGCCGTTTTTCTGGGTGCTCATGTTACCAAAACGATTTCAAAGGGGATAATCAATCCCGACATGATCGCCGACCACAGGGTGCTCATGATCGGTATGTTTGCGGCGCTGATTTCGGCGGCGTTGTGGGTTCTGGTAGCCACGCTCACGGCGCTGCCTGTTTCTTCCACCCATTCCATCGTCGGTTCCATTCTTGGTTTCGGTTTTGTTGCCGGCGGGCCTGAAGTGGTAAACTGGGGTCAGCTGGGCTTTGTGGTGCTTTCGTGGATCATCTCTCCCTTGTTCGGTGCGGCCATTGCCTATGTCGTGTTCTGGCAGATCAGGCGGTTCATTCTGTTCAAAACGGACATGATACGGGCGGCGCGCAAGTGGGCGCCTTTCTGGATTGCCGTGACCATTGTGCTGGTTCTGCTTTCGTTCGTGCTGAAGACGCCGTTCGGAGAAAGCCTGCATCTTTCCGGCATGGGCGTGATAGGGCTTGCCATTGCCGTTATGGCCGTAACCTGGGCCATTTCCCGCGCGTTTATCAACAAGATCATTCCTGATGTGGACGAACAGCCCGAAGCGGTGGAAGGCCTTTTCCGCTCCATGCAGATCGGAACCAGCTGTTACGTGGCCATATCGCAGGGAGCCAATGACGTTGCCAACGCCATCGGCCCCGTTGCCGCCATCTACATGATCGCCCGCGATCACCAGATGATGGCCAGTGCGGAAGTGCCCATCTGGCTGCTGGTGCTGGGCGGTGTGGGCATTGCCGTGGGTATTGCGTTGCTGGGGCACAAGGTCATGGATACGGTGGGTGAGAAGATTACCCAGCTGACCAACACACGCGGTTTTGCCGTGGACTTTGGTGCCGCAACCACGGTTCTCATGGCCTCCAACCTTGGTATGCCGGTTTCCACCACTCACGCGGCCGTGGGTTCCATCGTGGGTGTCGGCCTTGCAAGGGGCTTCGGCGCGGTAGACTTCCGCGTCCTGTTCAAGATAGTAATTTATTGGGTGCTGACCGTGCCGATTGCGGCCTTCAGCAGCATTGTGATTTTTCAGCTTCTGCGCTGGGCCACGCTGTAGCCTTGCCGGACGGCGCTGACGCCAACCATATTTTTGTATCGGAGGACGTTTATGACATTCAAAGTACCGTTTTTCGGCATACTTTCCGAGCGCAGCCCCATGAGTGGCCTGCTGGAACATTATGCGCAGATAGGCAAGGGCATGGGGCTTATCCGCGAATCGCTGGAATGCTACATTACCGGCGGCCAGTGCCGCGAGTTCAACTCTCTGCAGGAAGAGGTGAACGAGGTTGAGGACAAGGCGGACAAGATAAAGCGCAACATCCGCAACCATCTGCCCCGCGGCCTGTTCATGGCTGTGGATAAGACTCTGTTCCTCAACTATACCCGCAGCCAGGACAACATTCTCGATGCCGGACAGGATGCCCTGAACTGGCTGGCCATGCGCCGCGTCGAGGTGCCGGAAGTGTTCCACAAGCAGTTCCTTGATTACATGGACGCCGTGGACAAGACCCTCGAACTGCTCGGACCCGCCCTTGAGGCGACCATCGGCCTTGTGCAGGGCGTGGGCAAGCTGGACCGCGAAGGCGTGAAGAACACCTTCCGCGCTATCCGCTACAACCACAAGGACGTGTTCCGCCACAAGCAGCAGCTCATATCCGCCATCTACAATTCGGATATGGAGTTCAAGGACATCTACCAGCTGCTCCACTTTGTGGAGTGCCTGAATGAGATGTCGCATAACGCTGAAAACTGCGCAGACATGCTGCGTGCCATGATCGCACGCTAGCAGAATCTGCAGGTAAGAGAATGAAGAAGCCGGGGGCATTGCCTCCGGCTTTTTTTATCGGGACGGGATTGATTTGAGCAGGTTGGCAGGTGCAGGCCAATTGGGAGCGGCAAACTCCGCAACTAGGTAAGCGGATAGGCGATGCCGTAGGTATCGCGCAGCACCTGCCATGCTTCTTCTTCGCGGAGGCGGTAGAGAGCCTCGTCCGTCATGGCGGCATGGCCCCGCCCGTGCTGCACGTGGCCGTAGATGGGCACATGCCGGCAGCGGAACCCCATGTTGGAAATATCGCGGAACCAGGCAACTCCCACATCGGTAATGAAGCTGCGCTGGTTGTCATACGCTCCGAACGGGGCAGCCGGACCGCCCGGTATGGTTACCCGCCGTGCCTTGCGCAGATTGATGAGGGCAGACCATTCATTGACGCGGCAGACCGGCAGCGGCCACGGACGGGAGCGTATGTCTGACGAGAAGTCCGAAAGCGGGGCGGCAAGTTTGTCTGCCGTCTGTTCATACAGCGCTTTCAGTTCACCGAAGTCCGGCCGGTAATTCCAGTAACGGAAGGAATCACACTTGCCCGCATGGTGCGCGGGGCAGGTCCAGCACATGCCTATGTGCCCTGCGGCCATGTCCTGCCCGATGTGCTCTTTGAGCAGACCGATGATGTCGCCCGTGTAGTGGCAGTCGTTATGCGTGGTGAAGAGCAGGTCTTTGTCCGACTGCTCGAAACCGAACTGATAGCGCAGAGAGAGCCGTGCGGTGTCGTCCTTCCAGTATCGACGGGCTATGGCCCCCACATAGAACCAGCGGGGCGGAACATATCGGACAATGTGGTCAGAGTAGCGGGAAAGGATGAACTCGTGCGAGCCGAAATCGTGCCCGCTCTCGGCCGTGTTTTCTTCAATAAAGAAGATGCGGTCGATATGCTGGCCGGAATGTTCCATGAGCGACGTGATGGCAAGGGCCGTCTGAACGGGTTTGCCGCACACGTTTATGACGCAGTCAACTTTGCTCATGCTCTTAACCCGCAGGATTCATGAAGGAGTTTGTTAATGAATATTCAGAGTGTTACGTCAGTCCGTCGGGCATGTCCAGCAGAAGGCTGAGGAAAACCGGCTGTTGTGGAAAAAGGCACCGTACCGGCCATTCTCAACCTTGCTTCAGGTTTCTTGAGGGATTATTCATAATGCAAAAGAATCAAAAGTAAGTTTTTTATTACATAATGGAATGGTGAAACCATGCTGGATATAGATTTGCTCCGTTGCTTTGTGGCGGTTGTGGACTGCGGTGGATTCACGCATGCGGGCAGCCGCATCGGGCTTAGCCAGTCTGCCGTGAGCCAGCGCATTCGCAGGCTGGAAGAGCGGATAGGGGCGCGTCTTTTCGTGCGTACCACCCGAGCCTTTGAGCTGAGCGCAGAAGGGGAGATACTTCTTGGGTATGCGCGCCGCATCGCCGACCTGCACGAAGAAGCGCTTGAGCGGCTCAAGGCCCCACGCATGAAAGGTACCCTGCGGGTGGGGTTTGTGGATTATTTCGGGCCGGATGTTCTGCCGGAAACCATTCGCAGGTTTTCGCGCACCTACCCTGATGTGCATCTTGAAATGCATGCAGGCATGGGCATGGACCTGCGCCCTCTCTACGATAACGGGCAGCTCGATCTGCTCATTTCCGGTGATGATGGCTCGGAAACCGGCCGTCTGGTCGCGCGCGATGCGCTGGTGTGGGCCTGCGGTCAGGACTATGCGGCTGGCTTGCCGTGTGTGGGGGAAGAGCGAATCCCTCTTGTGGCTCTGCCGCAGCCCTGTGTGTTCCGTGTCACGGCCATGGAGACGCTTGATGCGTTGCAGGTTGGCTGGGAGGTGGTATTCACCGGCACCGGCATGGCCAGTGTGCTGGCAGCACTGCGGGCAGGGCTCGGCATTTCCGTGCTGCCTGCCAGTGCCGTGGCTCCGGGGCTGAAGGTGCTGGATGCGGAAGCGGGATTCCCAGCACTGCCGGACTTTGCCACCTATGTGTATTCTTCCGGCGGAGTGGCCGAGGAGCTGAAAGAATTGTTCATTGCCTGCCTTGAGCAGCAGTTTGCCCCGCTGTGCAGGTTGTAAAAGAGGATGCCTTGCGTCAGGAAGGCGTCCGAACAAAGTTTGTTTGAGTTTAGTTTGCCTCCGGCGGGCTGGGACCTGACGTTCCTGCACCTCGCACAAGCGATGCGAATCCGTTTTGAGACCTAGGTTCCGGCTTAACGGGAACGTGGTTTTAGTGAAAACGGGAGTTTGTCATTAACGAAAGAGGATGCCTTTCGTCTGAAAGGCATCCTTTCTTGTTGGCGCAGGCTAGATTTCAGTGATGATGGTGCCGAGCGGCCAGCGGGACTTGGGGGTAATGGCGTTGAAATCATCTGCGGCACCGTAGCCCAGCGAGACGATGACGGAAGGATAGAATCCCCTGTCGCTCAGGCCCAGTTCCCTGTTCAACACATCGTAGTCGAAGCCTTCCATGGGGCAGGCGTGAATGCCGAGATGAGCCGCGCCGATGAGCAGGTTGCCCAGTGCGATGAAGGTCTGCTTTTCCATCCAGTGGCGGGCATCCTTCAGTTCGGTTCTGTGCAGGTTTGTGAAGTATTCGCGGCCCTTCTTGTTCATTGCCATGACCTCGTCCGAGGGGAAGCGGCCGTCTATGCGTTCCTGCTCCACAATGGCGTCGGTGTAGGTGGTGTCTATGTCGGTTTTGGTGCACAGCACCACCACATGCGAGGCGTTGCGGATTTTGGGGGCATTGAATTCGTAGAAACCGTGGGCGGAGCGGGCTATGCGCTCCTTGCCTTCTTCCGTGCCTGCAATGACAAAGTGCCACGGCTGGGAATTGGTGGAAGAGGGGCTGAGCTGGAGTATCTGCTTGACCGCGGCAATGGTGGCATCGGGAATTCTGCGGGTGGGGTCGAACTTCTTGGTGGTGTGCCGCGTTGCAAGCAGGGAAATGTAATCTGACATGGTTTGCTCCTTATATGATGGGCGTGCTGTTGTGTTTGAGTCTTGAAGGTATAGTGCGCACGGAGCATGCTTTTGTAAAATTAATATTTCCAGCTTGATTTATCGCCATAGCTAATGAATGTGGGCAGCAGCCTGTTCATGCAAATGAAAACAGCCCCTTGCGGGGCTGTTTGTGTATTCTGCGTGAAAGGGGGTTATTCCTTTCCCATCTTCTTGTTGGCGAAGACGAGCATCTTCTTGGCTTCTTCAAAGTCCGGGCTGAGCTTTATGGCCATGCAGGCGGCCTTGGCACACTTGTCCCAGCGCTTCCAGTCCACATACAGGCGGCCGAGGTTGAAGAAGAGATGGGGATCTCTTCCCGCAAACTTCACGGCCCTTGCAAAGTACTTCTCCGCCACATCGAACTTGCCGAGCTTGCGCAGGGCAATGCCTATGCGGTTGTAGAAGTGGATGGATTCCGGGCTTTCATCAATGGCTGCAGCGAGGTATTCATATGCCTCTTCGTAGCGTCCGGCCTTGATGAACCTGTCGCCTATGTTCCCCTTCAACTCCGGGTCGTCGGAAAACTCGGTGACCAGAGCCTTGAAAACGGCGCTTGCTTCCGTGTACTGGCGTGCATCCAGCAGTTTCTGGCCGCGCTCCAGTTCATCCTGCTTGCGCTTGTCCATCATGCTCATGATCAACTGCGCCTCGTTGGCAGCGGCGTTCATGAGCTCCTGCAGCAGCTCTTTGATGATATCCAGAATCTCGCGCTCTTTGCCGGGCGCGTATTGTATCATGAGCGGAAAGACCTTGCGCAGTTCCTTGTCGTTGTTCAGGTGGTGCGCGTTATCTTCCAGCAGGCGCTGAAACTCTTCCTTTTCCGCCTTCATCAGCGGGTTTTTCAGAAAGGTCAGCAGGGCATCATGATACGCCTGCGCAGCAGGCTGGTATTTACCCTGCTTGAGCAGCGAGCGGATCTGGTTGAGCTGTTGCCTGGCCCTTGTCAATTCGGCGGACATGTATGCTCCGGTGTCTTCTGGTTGTCCGGATGAACCGCTGCCAAGCGGCGGTTCCGGGGCGCACTGCTATGCGCCGGTATGCTCCTGCATCATATCACGGAAGCGCTTGAAGAAATAGTGGCTATCGTTGGGGCCGGGGCATGCTTCCGGGTGGTGCTGCACGGAAATGACCTTCTTGGTCTTGTGTGCAATGCCTTCCACGGTGTTGTCGTTCAGGTTCATGTGGGTGATTTCCACATCGTCGCCGCTCAGTTCCACGCAGAAGCCGTGGTTCTGGGAAGAGATTTCGATGCGGCCGGTCTGCAGGTCCTTTACAGGATGGTTGCAGCCGTGGTGCCCGAACTTGAGTTTGCTCGTGGTGCCGCCAAGCGCATGGCCGAGCAGCTGGTGGCCAAGGCAGATGCCTGCCACGGGCAGCATGTCGACCAGCTTGGTGATCTGGGCGATTTCTTCCTTCAGCGTTGCGGGGTCGCCGGGGCCGTTGGAGAGGAACACGCCGTCGGCCTTGACCTTGGCGACCTGTTCAGCCGTGAAGCTGGGGGGAACGATGAGCATGTCGAAGCCCTGTTCCGTGAGCAGGCGCAGAATGTTCCACTTGATGCCGAAGTCATAGACCACGACCTTGGGGCCGGTGCCCTTCCATGCGTGCTCGCCGTTTACCAGCGTAACAGCCTGCGGCTTTTCGCCGTCCCACACGTAGGGACCTTCGGGAGCAACCACTTCAACAAGGTTCTGTCCTTCCATGGAAGGCAGCTGACGTGCGCGCTCCACGAGCTTGGCGGGGTCCAGTTCCTCGGTGGAAATGAGACCGCGCATGGCACCGTTGATGCGGATGTGGCGGGTCAGGGCACGGGTGTCGATACCTTCAATGCCGAGCACGCCGTAACGCTTGAGGTAGTCGGGCAGGCTTTCCACGGAACGCCAGTTGGAGGGCTCTTTGCAGCACTCCTTCACGATCAGCGCGGCGCAGTGCACCTTGCCTGATTCGAGGTCTTCCTTGGTAATGCCGTAGTTGCCGATGAGCGGATAGGTCATGCAGACCATCTGGCCGGCATACGAGGGGTCGGTCAGGATTTCCTGATAGCCGGTCATGCCGGTATTGAAGATAACTTCGCCGCCCGCTTCACCGGCACCGGTGAACGAACGTCCTTCAAGTACGAAGCCGTCTTCAAGGGCTAAAATGGCTTTCATCGGGCTGTCTCCCGTAGCATGTTGAGGATTATGGAAATATCTTCGGGTCTGTCCACGCCGTGCGTCTTGTGGCCGGTCATGACAACCCGGATGGGAATGTTGTTTTCCAGCAGGCGCAGCTGCTCAAGCTTTTCCGTCTGCTCCAGCGAAGAGGGAGCAAGCTCGGTGAATCGTCGCAGCGCGCCGAAACGAAATGCATACAGTCCTATGTGCCCGCAGTAGCCGCGCGCGGGTTCGCCGTCGCGGCAGAAGGGAATGGCGGCACGGGAAAAATACAGGGCGTCGCCGTTGGCCGAGGGCACAACCTTGACGATATCCGGGCTCTGGGCATCGGTGGCCGTTATGGACTGCGCCAGCGTGGAAACCTGCACCTCGGCATCTTCCATGAACGGAGAAACCAGCTCGGTGAGCATGGCGGGGTTCAGGGCGGGTTCATCGCCTTGAATGTTCACCACCACGGCATGATCTTCCACCCCCATGGCGCAGGCGGCTTCGTACACTCTGTCCGTGCCGCTGGCATGGTCGGGGCGGGTCATCACATATTCCACGCCGTGCTCGCGCGCGGCAGCGGCGATGCGTTCATCGTCCGTGGCCAGCACCACACGCGTGATGTGTGGGCACATGCAGGCGCGGGTATAGACATGCCAGAACATGGGCTTGCCGAGAATTTCCGCAAGCGGTTTTCCCGGAAAGCGGGAAGAGGCATATCGTGCGGGAATGATGCCGTAACAGGGGATGGTATGCACGGTTTCGCTCATGCCTTCATTGCGCGTTTCTGCTGCGCTCGGCTGCGTACCGTTGGATGCGGCTGGTGCCATAATCTGTGTTCGCCCTCCGAAGGTGTTCGCCGCTGCGGAACGTGTTGTGTTCCACGTCACGCGCTCTGTGCGTGTTTGCGGCCTGTCGTCTGTGACCGTAGGGCAACTCTGTGGGCATTGGCGCTGCGAAAAGGCAGCGGAATGCCACCTAACCCGAAATCGACGGACTATAGCCGGAAACGGCATGATTGAAAATATGAAAATGGCATCTTTCTATTGGTTTTGATAATGCACTGAAATAGCATGCGTTTTGTGCCTGCTGCAAGAAGGTTGAACTGCCATGAGCCGCAAAATGCAGGAAAATAGGGCCCGGCGAGGGAAAGATGAGCCGGAAGCGGCAGAAAAAAACCGCCACCTGTTCGGGTGGCGGTTTCAGGTTAATGACAATCCTTCGTTTTCAGTAAAACCATATCTCCGTTAAGCCGGAACTGAAGTCCAAAGACGGATTTTCATAGCTTATAAGAGGTGCAGG
>JBKEAK010000143.1:0-3950 GCA_047972125.1 Halodesulfovibrio sp. | reverse complement strand
TGGGGATAGAGCCAAGCGGGGTGGCGTAAACGCTGCATGGTATCCACTGCCGCAGCATTCGCATCTTCTGGACTGCGCTCTTCTGCTGTTTCGGCGTCATATTCTTGTGACAACTTCATGGGCATGAGGATTCCCAAAAACTGAGGGACATACTGGAATCTCAGCCCGACAGGGGTTTCGATTCCTTCAGAGGGGTATATGCCCATGCATCTGTTGGCATCTATGCCAAGGGCGTAGGTAGCAATTGCGTTGATGAATTCGCTGAGACAGAAAGGGCCGTAGCCGGGCAGCGCCGGAAAGACCGACGACGGCACAGCACATTCGGTTATGCGGTGCGCAATAGGCATCCAATCCGGATAATCCCAACGCGACATAGGTTCACTGCCCAGCTGTACATGCAGGGGGTTTTCCCATCCGTCATACACTGCCAGCCGCGGCTTGCCGTCAAAGTCCACCAGACGCAGCGTTGCAGGCTGTTCGTGGCGCTTCACCTTCGTGGAACGCTTGGGCTTGATGATGTTCAGGGTGGGCTTGTCCACGCGAAGCACAAAGCTTTCGCTTGCCTCGCCGTTTTCGTCGTGGGCAATACCGGCCTGATGCCCGTTCATAGCCACGATATACACACCCTTTTCGGGGTGCGGCTGCACGGCCACGCAATGGATTGATTCCAGATCAGGGTCAAGGCTGCGGAACTGTGCCACCAGCCAGAACAGGCGGGAATTGACGTTGAGAGTGGGGGTCATGGCTATGCCACCTCCTTCGCCTGCAAACGCTGCAGGCGGTCAATCTCGGCAGCGCATAAGGCACCGGCCTTGGTGAGGTCCTTGATGGTCGGGAAGGGGAATCCCTTGCGCTTCATGTGGGCGTTGTCCCACGTAGAGGGGAAAACCAGTTCCGAGTCGTGGCAATCGTCGGCAATGCAGTAATAGGCCGCAGCCTGCGACAGCTCGTAGCCGGTGTGGGCATCGTCATGCTCGGCAGTGCAGCCCTCTTCGCTGATCTGGCGCAGGCGCTCACGCTGGATAAGCAGCACGCCTTCCATCGCATTGCCAGCCGCCACAGACTCGGCAATCAGCGTATCCTCATAGGGTACGCCCATGCGGGTCATGAGGCTGCGGGTCTGGTTTTCCAGCCCCAGAGAGCCGGTGGAAATTGCAAGGCGCAGAGAGCGCTTGAGGATGGCGATGATCTCGGTGTTGGTAGGGGTGGTCATGGCTATTCCTCCCCTCTCTTCTCGCTCATCACCTCGGAAATCAGATCATCCACATCAACGTCTTCAAGTCCGGTGAGCTTTGCGCCGCAGGCATAGAGATGGAAGAGGCGCTTTTCGAAGTTGTAGAAGGGGCCGGGGAACATTTCTTGGGTGTCTTTGCGACCACTGTAATACCTGTGGATGCAGAACACTTCTTCAGAGCCCTTGACGCCGACAGTGCCGCACCCTCTATATTCGCCTTTCGAAAAATCAATTTGTGCGAATTCTGACACGTGTTCGTTATCGCTGTAAGAAATCTTGATTTCCGGCTCATCGTCGGCCTCGCACTCTTCAAGAAATGCGCGGCCCAGGGCTTCAATAGAAACGCTTTCCGGCGCGGGGGCGGCGGGGTCATTGAGCAGCCTTTCCATTGCCTGTGCGGCATCCTCAGAAAGAACACGCTTCATGTGCTTTTTGATCATGTTGGAAAGCACCTCGTTGTAGATATGTATATCCGCAACGTCGTCGATGTTGGCGGGAAGGAATGCTGCAATTGTGCGTTCGACTGTTTTCCGGAACTCACTGTTCCAGCCGAACACGGACTTCAGCGACTCGTTGAACGCCTCCGCGATGTGCTTATCCAGCATGGCCTTGGGCTTGTCAGATGCCATGAACTCGGCAAGCTGCTCATCCATTAACTTCTTGAATCCTTCCATCTTCCTAATCCTCCACACAGTTAGTGTTACTGATTACGCCGCCTTGGCACCTGCGGGATATTCCGCAGCAGGCAGCGGGACTTCATACGCTCAGTTGCCCCATGAGCACGAAAGGCCGTCAGGGTGCAGGCCAACAACCTGCTCGGGGCAAACCCTGCAAAGCAGGTCGGGCGCGTGATAGATCACGGGCAGGCCGAGACTGCGGGCAAGGTCGATTTCGGCACGCACGCCCGGGCTCTTTTCCCACAGGGGCAGGCAGAGCACGTGCAGTTCGTGCATGCGGGCAAGGGTGTCGCGGCATAGCGCATTCCAGAACCGCCAGTCGGTGGGCAGATCGTGGCGCACAGCCGCTTCGTGCGTCAGGGTAATGGGCGAGTATACGCCGAACCCTGCCCGCCACATCTCTGCCGCCTTGGCGGTCACGGCCAGAAAGCGGGCGTGGCGCACGCGGGCATCCGCATGCGAATACGGGGTTGCAAGGTACACGTGGGTCAGCTGGTCAGGCATCACGCGGCCACCCCCTGCACGGTCTTGGCGTTGTGCGCAGCTTCCAGTTCTTCGGCGCGGGCAACAAGCAGGCTCTGCAGCAGCTCACAGTGCTGGGCATAGTTGCGCAGCTGATCAGGCGGCAGCTTGTCGAATCCGCATTGTGAGGCACAATCCATTGCGGCGAGAAACGCGCCAGCCTGCTGTGCGATTTCCCGGCATGTCTGCGGAATGTGCGCTGCCCGTGCCTTGGGGGTCAGTTCGTTGATTTTGGCCATCGTGATTCCGTCCTTGAGTAGAGCGCCCCGAAGGCGCAGATGATGGTGATAATTGCTGTGAAAATGAGGCAGCCGATTATCCACGGGTCATGCAGCATCATCGCCAGTCCAATGGCGGGCTGCTCCAACGTCTGAAGCTGTTCCATGGCCTGCTCCCTGCCCGCGCTGGCGGGCCGTTGTGGTTGCAAGGGCGCGCTCTGCGGAGGTGAGACGGTCCGCAGAATACGCGGGTGGATACGCGCGCAGCTCGATAACGGGGGCAAACCCGAGGCTGGCGCGGTGACGGCGGCTAATCCGCTCTATGTCGCGGGTGATGCGGGCAATGTCGTCGTCATCTTCAGGCATGCGGCCGCTCATAAGGCTGAGCCGCAGAACGCGGCCGCGCAGTTCGTCGCACAACTTCACGACCTTTGCCGAAGGGTGCGGCGCGTTCTGTGCTGTCTGCTGCTGAAACATGGTTGCCTCCGTAATCGGTGCCGGTTGGTGAGAGGGGCGGCCCCTGCACAGGGGCAAGGGCCGCTTGCCTCAGTTGATGCGGGTGGCGCAGCGTAGGTGTGCCGCACGTGCCGCATACAGCCATCATCCGCGTGGCGGTGTTCCGGCTGTCCGTGATGGCGCGGGCGGGGATGTGCTGAAGAGTCGGGGACAGGAGGGGAACCCCGAATTGCAGCCCGTGGCGCGCCTCCCCGGAGGGCCGGATCGGCCCTCACAGAGGGTTAGGGAGGCTATGCAGAAAAATCGGGGTGCACCATGCAGGCGCTGGAAAAGTCCGGGGCTATTTCAAAGCGGTAGCCCTTGGATTGCAGATCGCTGTAAGAGGTGTTGCCCAGCAAGGCCATGCGTTCACCAAACAGGTGATAGGCAAGCATCTCGCATTCAAACGGGGTGGGGGTGCGGTCGCTTATGGCGGCCTGAATGGGGGGCATGGGGGTGCTACGCATCGGGCGTCTCCTTCAGGCGGATGCCCGTATAGAACACGTAGTTGCTCTTGAACTTGCTCACGCGGTCAGAAACAGCCTCACCGAACCGGCGCATGCCAAGGCGTTCATGGCCGTTGGCATCGCACCATGCCTTGAAGGCTGTGAACAGTGTGTTGTGTTGAATCTTCACGCGGTCGCTGCCAACCATCTCCACGCAGTCGGTAAAGAACTGTTCAACCAGCGCGTCGGCATGGGCGTTGCCGTTCAGGGGCAGGGCTTCGCCGGAAGATATGCGGCTCCACAGGGCGTCGTAGGTTGAGATAACGGATTCCGCGCCTTCGCCCTCGCAAATGCGCAT
>JBKEAK010000142.1:0-2760 GCA_047972125.1 Halodesulfovibrio sp. | reverse complement strand
CCATGTTGGGCATTATGTTGCCCGCCATGTTGCCCGTCGTGTTTGTCATGTTTGTCGTGTTGCCTCTCGTGCCGTCTGTCATATCCGGTGGTAGGGCTGCCATGGCCGCCACGCATATCGCACGTACCGTCTCGGTCATGGCTGGCTTGATCAGATCGCGCATGCGCGGGGAGATGGCCTTTGTGTGTGTCAGCAGTCGTACAGGCGGGAGAAAACGGCGTATCCGGGCGCGGGGTGGCACCGGCACTCTGAGCCGGAGACGGATCAGAAGCAGCGGCAGGGCGGGGAGTGCGCAGGGCGTTGCCGAAGCATCGCAGGGAGACAGGCATGGGGGAACCTCCTTTGATTGAGGTTGCCATCATGCTTCATGGGGCATCAGCGATCTTGAATGATCTTGCGGTAGGCACCGGGCGAGAAGCCGAGCTGCCGTTTGAACTGGCGTGTCATGTGGCTCTGGTCGCTGAAGCCGCAGGCAAGGGCCACATCTGCCAGCGATTCGCTACCGCCGATCAGCGAACGGGCCTCGGCCACGCGGCGCTGGGTGAGGTAGGCGTGTGGGGGCAGCCCCGTGGCACGCTGAAACACGCGGGAAAGATGGAACGGGCTCAGCCCCGTGTGCAGGGCAAGGGCATCGAGCCGCACGTCCTGCGCAAAATGCTCATCCAGAAAGGCCCGCGCCATGCGCACTGCGCGGGGCTCGCTGCCTGCGCGGGACAGGTGCGCCGCAGTATCGCCATGGCCGTGAATCCAGCCCACAAGCAGGCGCAGCAGGCGATCTTCCTGTTCTAGCGAGGGCATTGCCCCGGCTTCGCTTTCCATATCTGCATGCAGGGTGAGCAGTTCATCCGCGAGCGGGCGGTTTTGCAGCACTCCGGCGTTGAACACGGGCAGCCTGTCACCGCGGCATCCTGCCTCTTCGGCAGCCCGTTGCAGAATGCCGGGGGCAAGGTAGAACATTCGGTAGGCCCAGCCTCTGTGGTCTGCCCCGTGTCCGTCGTGTACCTCGCCGGGAATGACAAGGTTCAGCGAGCCGCATGGGGCCACATGATCGCGGCCGAGATAACGGAAGGCCAGTGCGCCGTGCACGATAACGCCAAGAGCGTATCCGTCGTGTGCATGCCGGGAAAAGCTGTGCCGCAGGTAGCGCGCACGCAAGGTCTCCAGCCCCTCCACGCGCCTGCTGGCGTGGTAGCGTATCTCTTCCTGCCCCGGCATGGTGCCGGGCTTTGTTGCGGAAGTTGTGTCCGGCAACTGTTGTGGCTGTTGCGGTGGGTGCTGGCCTTTCATGACGCTCAGGTAAGGTTGGTTCGGTGTTCTGGCAAGCGGTGCAGAAAAAACCCGCAGGCAGGGTACCCCGCCTGCGGGTCTGGCAGGTCATCAGATCAGCGGAATGCGTATTTCCGTGAGCAGGTCTTCCGGTGCCGTGGTTTCCGGGCTGTTCAGATAGACTTCCACGCTCGGTTCCATGGCCATTTCCCTTCCGGAAGAAGGAATCCACTGGCCGTAGACAGCAGCGTATACACGGTAGAGATTTTCATAGGGCCCCTTGTGCAGCACGGTGACATATTCCCCTGCGCGAATGGTCATTTCGGTGGCCGGTCCGTCTATGATCGCACCATCGGGAACGCTGCAGCAGGCATCGTAGCGAATCTTTGCAGGCTCGGTCACGGCCGGATCGTCGTGGCAGATGCCGCAGAAGAGCGTGTTCTCGGTAAACAGCCCCTTGGGATAGGCCCAGTCGCACAGGCTTTTCCATGCGGCAAAGCAATCGTTGTAAGGACCCACATGGCGCACTGCGGCCACGCGTAAGGCGGGAATTTGCCGTATTTCCACCTGCAGGCCCATGAGTTCGGGGTTGAACTGGCTGTTATCAGGCATGAAAAACTCCTTCAGATACGGGTTTGATGGAGAGAGGCGGCTACCGCTTTTGCGGTATTGCGCGGGGCTGCTGCCAAACCGGGTCTTGAAGGCGCGGGTAAAGGCTTCTTGCGAGTCGTAGCCGGATTCCAGTGCCACATCCAGCACGGGACGTTCCGTAAAGGCGAGCATGCTCGATGCCCGCTCAAGCCGCAGCCTGCGGATGTAGGCCTTGACCGATTCTCCTACCATGCCTGTGAACACGCGGTGGAAGTGGAAGGGAGAAAGATGTGCCACGCCTGCCAGTGTTTCCAGTGACAGGGCGTTTTCCGTGGCTGGGTCCTCTTCCTGTGCCCATGGCCTGTTGATGCATTCCTCCATGTGGAGAAGCACCCGCATTATCCGTTGTCTGTAGCTCGTATCGCGCATGATGTGTCTGATTGCCCCCATGTCCTTCTTGCGACACTGCTACAACATTACAGAAAATCCGTCTTGATCATTCTTGCTCTTGTGGCTGGCCTGTGTGGTTGGTCTGTGAGGCTGGTCCGTGGGGGGGCTGCTCTGTGAGCGGAGCAGCCTGTCCATTGCATCGCTGGCTGCACTACGCTGTGGCTGGATTACAGGCGCGACGGCAGGAGTATGGCAGGCGCATAGCAGGCGTATGTCAGGCCGATTACAGGTATTTCGGGAACTGCACGGGGCACGTAAGCCTCCCGCGCGCAACCACGTCAGACATGGTGCTCCACGGGCGACCAGTCGCTGTCCTCAGGCAGGTGCAGACCTGCATGGCAACGTTGCACATACAGTGCGGCAAGGGGGTCATCAGGATTGGCTTCATGCCACGCAGTGAATGCATGCAGCGCTTCTTGGAACCGGCGGGCGCGGTAGTTCCGCACGGCGTCT
>JBKEAK010000008.1:0-24842 GCA_047972125.1 Halodesulfovibrio sp. | reverse complement strand
GGGCGCGAATCATATCCTTCAGCCGCGCGCGCCGCTCATCATCGGTCAGCCCACGCTTTTCAGGATTCTTCACTTCCGGCGGAATCACGGTCACGCCCTCGCCCGTGCGCCGCATTATCTCCTGCGCCACGAACATGAGCAGATCAAGCGGCTTAATCTGCCCCATGGCTGCAGCCTGCCCCAGCGTGGCCACACGGCCAAGCGTGTTGCGCAGCACGGGGTTACGCAGCTTTTCAAAAGCGCCATTATACTCGGCAAGGGCATCCACAAGAAAGGGATAGGCCTTGGTGATATCCAGAATGTTGGTTTCCTGACGAATTTCCATGCGAAACTCCTCGGTTTGCGTTTCAGTTGCACTGTAGGATGCATGCCTGCGGGCCGCAGCCCCATAGATCGGGGCGACTGCAGACCTGTTTACGGGCTACTCATGGCCCTTGCTTGTCAGAATAGCACAGCATGTGGCGCTTGGGTTGATTTAGATCACATAACCACACAAAAAACAGAAAAAGGGCTCCGGAACATGGTCCGAAGCCCTCAGACAGCTGACAAAGGCATTTTCTGGATTTTTTGGCTCCGCCGGACAGAAACCTAACGTTTCTGCACCTCGCATGAACGATGAAAATCTGTTTTTGGACCCCAGTTCCGGCTCCACGGAATGTGGCTTCAGAGAAATCGAGGGGAGGGCATTACCCTGAGAGGTCCGAATACGTTCAGGAGCCCTTTCTATGAGGCTGACATGATGATTCTACCTCGCTACCGCCGCCGCACATATGCTCCGTTGCCACGCAGCCGCGCCGCGAGCGCAACAATACCGAGCAGCATGGCAAAGCCGAGATGCGACCAGTCTATGAACACGGTCATGGCCGGCGACCAGTGGAAATCGGGCAGGTTCTTGGCAACGCGCATGTAGCCGGTGATAATGATCAGCACCAGCAGCACAACGCGAACCGTGCCGGAGGGGCTAAGCCCTGCGGACTGACTCGACTGGCCCGCCTGGGCCGAATATCCCGTCTGGCCCGACACTCCTGACTGCCCCATTTGCACAGGCTGGGCGGGCAGATAGCCAAAACTTCTTGCCAGATGGATGACAGCCAGCCACGCGCCCAGCCCCATAAGCGCAATGGCTCCCGCATAGTGCACCCAGTGCACCGTGTAAGGGTCTGCCAGCCAGCCGAGGCCGGGAATATCTGCTATATAATAGCGTTTGAATATGGGCATCTGCCCCATGCCGGTCACAGTCATGAGCAGCATGATGCCAAACCACACACGGGCAATACTGCGGGATGCCGACACGGGGGCATTCTCGATCAGTCTAGTCATTGTCGTGCTCCCCGTTCCGGCGTTCCTTGCGGATAGTTGAGGCTATCTTCATGGCTCCTGCCACCAGCCCTGCCACGGGGGCTGCAACAAGCACATTGGCAAGGGTGGTTTCCGGCCGCATCACATCATCAACCGGTCCCATGTGCGGCTTGCCCGGTCCCTTTTCGAGCGCCGCGTTGATCTTTTCAAACGGCACAGGCGAAACATATATGGTGTTGGTGCCACCGTTTTCCTCAAGTCCATAGAGATGGCCGTTCATATCCTTTGCCAGCGAGCGGGCAAGCGCCACCATTTCGCTGCGCGGCCCCATGGTCTGCACAGACTGTGGGCACACCTCCACACAGGCGGGCTGCCCACCGGCAGCAATCTTGTCGTAACAACGGTCGCACTTGTACATCACCCCGTTCCCCGCAAGGGACGGGAGCAGGCGCAGATACAGCCCCACCCCGGTCTGGCGCTGCGGAATATGCCACGGACAGGCAAGGCGGCACTTTGCGCCCCCCAGACACAAATCATCATCAATGCGGACAATGCCGTTCTCTTCCTTGCGGGCGGCACCCCACGGGCAAAGGTTGGCGCAGGGCGGATTCACGCAGTGCAGGCACCGCCGGGGCATATAGATATCGTGCACCGTGCCTGCATGCTCCACCTGCACATTCTGTAAAAACAGCCAGTTGTACGGGGTAAGCCGGTCGTCCACCTGCTGCTTATCCGACCAGTCCTCGGCCTTGACCCGTGGCGGATACATTGCCGGAAAGGGCTTTTCCACGCGGGGGAACTTATGGCCGTTATTCTCGCGGCATGCCTCGACACAGGCACCGCATCCGATGCACTTGCTCAGATCAAGCACTGTCACCAGTTCTTCGGCAGTTGCCGCACTTGCCACACTTGCCCCTGACAGGCTGGGTCCGGCCAACGGCAGAGCCGCACCGGCCCCCGAAACGCCAAGTGCCTTCAAAAACATCCGCCGCGAAGGTGAATGCCCGCGCCCCTGTCGTGTCGTTGGACTCTTGGCGTTCGCGCGGCCTGTCACCTTCACAACTGACCTTCCGGTTTCCGGCGTACCTGAATCAGGTCCGGCAACTTCCGGCACAGCGTGACCAGCCGCCCCACGTTCCAGAGTTCCGCCCAAAGGCAGAGCGCCCTGAATGAATTGCGAACCATCTTGTATCAGGCACGGAGCATCGTCGGGCTTCCGGCTTTCGTGAGGTGCATGGAGGGAGCGCCACGCTGAAAATCGTATCATGGGTATATTCCTTGTTCACTGTCAGTTGAAACGGATTACCGGCCTGACGCGCAGCCCGATAAACAGTTCATGAGCAGAAACCATGCCGGACAGTCCACCACCACTGCAACAACTGGAAATTACATGCTTTCGCACTAAAAACAGGAATAATTCCTTTACCTGAAGCCCAATTTGATTTAACCATATGATCAATCGATTTTACGTCAATTTTTCATCATATGCACAAATACGACGGTCCGGGCACGACATGAAGCGCACACAGCAATACAGCGACACACCTCACCACCTGTTTGCAGGCATGGTGGGCGCTTCGCCTGTCATGCGCCGCATTTTTTCCATCATAGAGCGGGCGGCCATGAGCGATGCCCCCGTTATCGTGTGCGGGCAATCCGGAACGGGCAAAGAGCTTGCCGCGCGTGCCATTCATGATCTTGGCGCACGCCGCAACGGCCCCTATGTGCAACTGAACTGTGCGGCCCTGAACGAGTCTCTGCTGGAAAGCGAACTCTTCGGCCATGTGAAGGGTGCGTTCACAGGGGCTGTGCGCTCACGGACAGGCCGCTTTGAATCTGCACAGGGCGGCGACATCTTTCTGGATGAAATTGGTGACATTCCGCTGCCCACACAGGTCAAGCTGCTGCGGGTGCTTGAATCCAAGCGCATTGAACGGGTGGGGGACAACCGCTCCATAACCGTGGATGCCCGCATCATCTCCGCCACCAACCGCAATCTGCAGGAACTGGTACGGCGGGGACGGTTCCGCGAAGACCTGCTCTTCCGCATCAACGTCATTCCCATCCACCTGCCTGCCCTTGCGGAGCGACGCGAGGATATTCCCCTATTGGCCAACCATTTCATCCAGCTGTGCAAGGAGCGCACGGGCAAGGATATTCCCGGCCTTGCGCCCGAGTCTGCTGCGCTGTTTGCGGAATACGCATGGCCGGGCAACATCAGGGAGCTGAAAAGCGCCATCGAATACGCCTTTGTGGTGGGAGACAGCGGCCCGATAGAACTGGAACACCTGCCCATGTATATGGTGGACGGTGCCAACGCCTGCTCCTGCCCGCCGGAATTCGTTCCCGGCCTCACGGCTGATTCGCACCCTGAAATTGCGGCCTGCTGCACACCGGCACACCTGACTCCCGGCCACAGGTTTGCTGGCCAAATGTCTGGCGGACAGGCGACTCCTGAACAGGCACCCGCCTCCCGATCATGGAATGACGTGCAGCCCAGCAAAAACGGATCGGGCACGTCAGAGGCTGCCGCCCTGCCCCCGCAAAAGCAGGAATTGATGCAGGCACTGCGGCAGGCAAACGGCAATATCACGGAGACCGCCAAACTCATGGGCGTTCACCGGGGCACGGTGCGCAACCGCATGCTCAAGTGGGGAATAGACCTGCGTAAAACAGTTTTCAGCTAGCCGGAAAATCAGGCGTAGTGATTTTCCGACAGACGCGGCCGACAGGCACGATCGACAGGGATGATCAACGGACATGACCGAAGGGCATGACCGACGGGCAACCGGCCTCTTCTGTTCCCGAGGAGGCTTCCGGTCACCGGCACTCCCGGCCCGCTTTGCCATACGGCAAAAGAATGCCGCCCCGTGCAGGCAGTTGCACGGGGCGGCAGAAAGGCCGGGGAGAAGATTGGTAATTTGCGGACGCCGCCTACGGTTTTCATCATGTAACGGAGGCAGGGATTTGCGGTTCATGGAACCGTGTACGAAGCGGGCTTGCGCCTCCGTCATCTCCCCATGCCGGATGGTGTCGCCCCGCACTGCCGTGCTTACCGTCAGGTGCCCTGACGCTGATGAATTTATGGCCGGTATGCCATGATGTTCCCGAACCGGGCCGGAAACGGCGCCCGCTACTAGTGTATCGGACTATTGCGAAAAGCCTTTAGAGTTCTATACATCACTTCAGTTCACGGCACCCCACAAAGCCAAAGCGCCACCCCTGCGAGCAAACACGCAATTACAACATGCTGCAATGACTGATTCTTTACATACCCAATCACTTTTTTTGAATATGCCTCAAAAAATCGCTTGCCAAGAGGCGGTGGTTTGCGTAGAAACGCCCTCGCTTCAAGGTTCTGGACCTAACAACGGCTCAGAATCACACTGAAAACAACCTGCTCGGGTTTCTCGAAAAAGATGTTGACAGCGAAGCACGGATTCACTAAAAGGTGTTTCCTCATGTGGGCGGTTAGCTCAGTTGGGAGAGCATCGGCCTTACAAGCCGAGGGTCACAGGTTCGAGCCCTGTACCGCCCACCACATAAAACAATGCTACGGAGCGGTAGTTAAGTCGGTTATAACGCCGGCCTGTCACGCCGGAGGCCGCGGGTTCGAGTCCCGTCCGCTCCGCCACGGAAATATGAAGCCCTGATGCAACACGCGTCAGGGCTTTTTCTATTCGCGGCCTCCGCTCCATTCCGCTGTCGCCGCGGGTTCGGGTCCAGCCCGTATTGCACGGTACCGCCACGGAAATATGAAGCCCTGATGCAACACGCGTCAGGGCTTTTTCTATTCACGGCCTCCGCTTCATTCCGCTGTCGCCGCGGGTTCGGGTACCGCCCGTTTTGCATGGTGCCGCCACGGAAATATGAAGCCCTGATGCAACATGCGTCAAGGCTTTTACTATTCGCGGCCCCCGCTCCATCCCGCTGTCGCAGCGGGTTCGGGTCCAGTCCGGCCGCCTGAGCATCCAACAAAACATTCGCCAAAACATCCGGCAGAGCATTCGGCAGAGCATTCGGCAAAGACGTTAAGGCATGAGCACCTGCCGCAAAGCAGCTCCCCTGACAGCGGGTATCGCTCCAGTTGTGTTTTCTGTATACTTACCATCTGTCCTGATCAAACAGCCTGCCGCACGATTCTTACCAACCAGCAACACCGCCCACACACCAGAGTCTAACAATGCCGCCCACCCACAATACAGACGAAATATTCCTGCAAACAGACAGGCTGATTCTCAGAAAAATGACCCACATGGATTTCGATGAATTGGCATCCATCCTTCAAGACCCGGACGTTATGTATGCCTGGGAATACACCTTCAGCGATGAGGAAGTCCGGGAATGGATTAATAAGTGTATTCATTTGTATACCACAAAAAAACTAGGTTATTTTCTGGTATCCGACAAAGCCACCCATGAAGTTCTGGGGCAGGCTGCGCTGCTGCCCGCAACCATTAATGACGCGGAATACCATGAGATAGGATATATCTTCAAAAAAAAGCACTGGCATAAAGGATATGCCTCGGAAAGCGCACAAGCGTTACGCGACCACGCCTTCAATAATCTGCATCTGGACAGTGTTATTTTTGAAATACGCCCAGAGAACACCGCCTCGTGCAAGGTCGCGGAATCGCTTGGAGCAAAGCTAACCGACTCATTTGTAAAAGTGGTAAAATCCAAGCCGATGCTTCACCAGATTTACACACTCACAAAATAGCCGCCTGACAAAACGCAACCCTTATTCAGCCCATTATTTCAGCAGGATAACAGCGTACTCCCTGTCACCGCGCACTCAAATTCATCCCGTTGGTCAAGGTTCCGGCATAATAATACAAAGCCCTGATGCAACATGCGTCAGGGCTTTTTCTATTCACGTCTCACAGGGCACAGGAACAGCATTATGTTATCTGGTTTCTTGCCGCGCAAAGTCCCTGCGCCATGCAGAGGGACTGCTGCCCACGTGCCGCCGAAAACCATCGCGCAGCGCCGTGGCGGAACCGAAACCGGTTACTGCGGCAATCTGCTCCACAGACATGCCGCCGGATTCGAGCAGGCCCTGCGCCCTGCGGATGCGCGCCTTTGCAACCCACACCATGGGGGCATCGCCTGTCTGCTCCCTGAACCGGCGGTGCAGCGTGCGCCTACTCATGCACACTTGTTCCGCCAGTCCTTCCAAAGACAGCTCCTTATGCAGATTTTCCAGAATCCAGAGCTGCAACTCGGCCAGACGATCCTTTTCGTGCGCGGGATAACGGCGGATGATCTGACAATGCCCTGCTTCGCGCTCCAACGGCATGACAAAGAAGTCGGCAATACGCTCAGCGGCAGAGACGCCATAATCCTTCCTGATAATGTGCAGGCACAGGTCCAACCCTGAAGCCAGCCCTGCGGAGGTGAGCACCTGCCCGTTGTCCACGAAGAGCACATCCGGCACCACCTGCACGGCAGGATACCGCTGCGCCAATGCCTGCGTGATCTCCCAATGGCTCGTGGCAGAAAGACCGTCCAGCACGCCGGATGCCGCAAGCAGGCAGGCCCCCGTGCATATGGAAGCGATTCTGATACCCCGCGCGGCGGCCATGCGCAGCATGCTGAAGAGCGCTTCATCGTCCACACAGAAGGGGTTGTACACTCCCGGCACCATGATCGTGTCACACGACAGGGCATGCTCATAAGGGTGCGCAGCGCGGATGGAAAACTCACGGCTGCCGACAGCATCTTCCGGCCCGCAAAAACACGTCTCATACGGTGCAAGGCCGTCCGCCAACCTCACAAGCGGAAACACCTGATACGGAATGCTGATGTCAAAGGGAACAAAATCAGGAACCGCCAGAATGGCTACCTTGTGCGCATTGCGGGATTTCGCCACGCCAGCACCGCCCGCAGGGTAAGCAGGGCGAATGCCTTCTTTCACAGAATGTTTATTCATGGCGTCATTTCTAATACCGGCTGGATATTCCGGCAATCACCAACCCGGCGTATCCTTCCGTTTTGGCAAATTTCTTTCGGTTAATGTCCTTATCCCCGATTTCATGCTCCTCCGCGCAGGGGTATCTTGCTCCAATCGCAGCCGACAGCTCTCTGCCACCGGCAACAACCGTTGCCATCCATCCGGCTCTCATGTGCGTACCGTCTGCTGCAACCGCAACCCCATCAAGGAGACAACATGAACCGTCGTACGTTTTCCATAGCCTGCCTTGGCGCCATGGCCGCCCTTGCTGCCCCAGCCACGCGCGCGTTCTCCGCCCAGCCGAATTCCGACGTGCAGCAGCCCGCTTCACAGCAGACAGGGCGGACACCGGGCAAGCCGCACATCGCCTTTCTGCTCTATGAAGGAATGACCGCGCTGGACCTCATAGGCCCCGTGGAGGTGCTTGCCGGTGCCGAATTCTCCGTGGATTTCGTGGCGGCAGACCGTAATCCCGTGTTTGCCGAAAACCGGTCAGACAAGCGGCTGGGCCTTGTTCCCACAGCAACCTACGCAGACATATCGAACACGGACATCATTTGCGTACCCGGCACGAGCAACCCGTATGTGCAGATCGCAATGCGCGACATGATCGAATGGGTTGCCACCGTGGGCTCAAAGGCACAGTGGGTTACCAGTGTATGCAGCGGCTCATTCATCCTCGGTGCGGCGGGCCTGCTCAAAGGCTACAAGGCCACATCGCACTGGAGCCTTGCCCCCCAGCTTGCCTATTTCGGCGCAGTGCCGGTTGCAGAACGAGTTGTGCACGACCGCAACCGTGTGACCGGGGCTGGGGTTACCTCGGGCATAGACTTTGGCCTGACCCTGCTCTCACTGCTGTGCAACACTCAAACGGCCATGGCCAAGCAGCTTGTGCTTGAATATGATCCGCACCCGCCGTTCAATTGCGGTTCTCCCAAGGTGGCCGAACCTGCACTCGTCAAAACCGTGCAGGAACAGTACGGCAGCTACCTCAAGCAGGTTGCTCCCAACGCAACCCGACTGCTTGAAGAACATGCCGCACGGCTGGGAGTTACGCCGCCTGCAGCGTCGTAGATAGACTTCTCTGCCCTCCGAAAGCCCTGATGGTTTACCGTCGGGGCTTTTTTGCATCATGTGAGAGACCACATCTGCGCTCAGGGAAAGACTGAAAGAAACAAGAAGTGATACGTATCGGCCCCTGCCCTTGTCTTTCAGCCGTGCTTCCTTATCTATATGCATGTCCTTTCCGGGTTTCTGCGCCGGACCGGCACTGCCCTCCCTTGCGGCAGATGCAACCGGTCCCCCGAATCACCACCTTTCAAAGGAGTTCTTTTTGGACATCGTCCTGCTCTTTGCCCTGATCCTTCTCAATGGCGTTTTCGCCATGTCGGAAATCGCGCTTGTCACAGCCCGCAAAAGCCGCTTGCAAAAACTGGCAGACAACGGAGACCGCGCCGCCGCCACGGCCATCCGGCTTGGCGAAGAGCCCACACAGTTTCTTTCCACGGTGCAGATCGGCATTACCGCCATAGGCATTCTCAACGGTATTGTCGGCGAAGCTGCGCTTGCAGGTCCCTTTGCCGAACTGCTGCGGAACATGGGCATGGCCCAGAAAACCAGTTCCATCGTGGCCACCACCACCGTTGTGGCAGGCATTACCTACTTTTCCATAGTGATAGGCGAGCTGGTGCCCAAGCGCTTTGCCCAGTTCAATGCCGAGCGCATAGCCCGTTTCATGGCGCGCCCCATTGCCGTGCTTGCTCTTCTCTCCCGGCCCTTTGTCTGGCTGCTCTCCACCTCAACCGACAGCATTCTCAAGCTGCTTGGCAGGCGTAATGATACCAGCGGCAACATAACCGAAGAGGATATTCACGCCATATTGGTGGAAGGCTCCGAATCGGGCGTCATTGAAAAGCAGGAACACGAAATGCTCAAGAACGTGTTCCGGCTCGATGATCGCCACATCGCCTCGCTGATGACACCCCGTAACGAGATAGTCTTTCTGGACATTGAGCAGCCGTTTGAAGCGCACCTTGAATCCCTTGTTGCCTCCAACCACACACGATACCCCGTGTGCAGGGGCGGCCTGCACGAAGTGCTCGGTGTCATCACCGCCAAGCGCCTGCTCAGGCAGCAGCTCAAGGGGGAACCCCCTGAACGGATAACGGACTACCTGCTGCCCGCGGTGTATGTTCCGGAATCCCTCACCGGCATGAAGCTGCTGGAGCAGTTCCGCGAGTCCGGCGTGCAGATGGTCTTTGTCGTGGATGAATACGGCGAAATACTCGGCCTTATCACCCTGCAGGACCTGCTGGAAGCACTGGCAGGCGAATTCCGCCCCCGCGATCCGGAGGATGTATGGGCCGTGCAGCGGGAAGACGGCTCCCTGCTGCTGGACGGCCTTATCCCCATCCCCGAGCTCAAGGACCGACTCGGCCTGAAGACGGTTCCGGAAGAAGACAAGGGCCGCTACCACACGCTGAACGGCATGATGATGTGGCTTTTCGGCCGGGTGCCCCGCACGGGCGACAGCACGGAATGGCAGGGCTGGCGGCTTGAGGTGGTGGATCTGGACGGCAACCGCATAGACAAGGTCATGGCCAGCCGCCTGCCTCATTCTGCACAACAGCAGGATATGACCGAGTAACGTTGTTCCCGCACCTGAAGACCTTACGGGTGCATCAGCAGGAGCTTCCCTCAGACTGCTGACAAAGCCATTTCTGGTATTTTTTGGCTCCGCCGGGCAGGAACCTAACGTTCCTGCACCTCGTATAAGCGATGCAAATCCGTTTCTGAACTTCAGCTCAGGCTTAACGGGAATGTGGTTTTACTGAAAACTAAGCTTTGTCATTAACCTACGGGCTGCATCAACAGATGCAGCCCTTTTTCATGCCCTGTGTCCAAGATGAGGCAAGCGGTTCAGCCATCCGGACCTTCGTTAAAACATCAACAACTGAATACTTCCCACACAAAAAACAGATACGCTTGACGCATAGTTTTCTATACCATAATCAAAACGTGTTACTAAAAATTTAATTTTAGCACAGGTGATAGGTATGGCACTGCGTCAAAATCTGTTGCGTAAAGGTATCCTGTTCACTCTCATGACACTCAGCCTGCTGTTTACCGCCGGTGTATGCGGAGCAAAGTCTCCGGTAGCAGCAAAGACTCCGGTAACGGATGCACTCGGCAATCCGGTGACCGTAACCAACGTGCAGCATGTCATCTGTTCCGGTTCCGGCTGCCTGCGGTTGCTGGTTTATCTGCAGGCGCAGGACCGCATCGTGGCCGTGGACGACATTGAAACAAGACGCCGCAGCTTTGACGCTCGCCCCTATGCCCTGGCCAATCCCCAGTTCAAGACCCTGCCCATTTTCGGCGAGTTTCGCGGGCACGATAACCCCGAACTCATTCTGGGACTGCAACCACAGCCGCAGGTCATCTTCAAGACCAACCCCACGGCAGGATACGATGCAGGCGAATTGCAGCAGAAAACCGGCATCACCGTTGTGCCTCTTGATTACGGCAACCTCACTGACAAACGGCAGGCGCTGTATTCCTCCCTGCGCATCATGGGCGAGGTGCTCGGCAAACAGCAGCGTGCCGAAGAAGTCATAGCCTTTTTCGAAGATCAGATAGCACAACTGGCAAAACGCTGCGAGGGCATTAACGCAGCGGATGCGCCCTCCGTCTTTCTCGGCGGGGTGGCGTTCAAGGGACCGCACGGCTTTCAGTCCACCGAACCGGCATATCCGCCCTTCATGTTCGTGAAGACCCGCAACCTTGCGCTCGAATCCGGCAAGGTCGCTTCCACGACCACGCAGAATGCGAACATCTCAAAAGAGATGATCGTGGTCTGGAATCCGGATTACCTGTTCCTCGACCTTGCCACCCTGCAACTGGGTGAAGAAACCAGCGGCCTGCATGAACTGCAGACCGATCCGGCCTATGCAACCCTGCAGGCCGTGAAACGCGGTGCGGCCTACGGAGTGCTGCCCTACAACTGGTATACCCAGAACTTCGGCTCCATACTTGCCAACGCATGGTATACGGGCACGCTTCTGCATCCCGCTGCCTTTGCAGACATAAACCCCGCCGAGCAGGCAGACCGCATTTACACATTTCTCGTGGGTAAACCGGTCTTTGCAGAGATGAATGCCATGTTCGGCGGGCTGGCCTTCTCGCCCCTGCCGCTGAGGTAGCACCATGCACCTTGAAGACGGACAGGCACCGGCCTCCTACCGCCGTTACCTGTGCATGAAGCTTTTGTTCATGCTGGCTACCTGCTGTGCGCTGGCGCTGGGGATTGTCTTTTCCATTGCCTCTGGTGCGGCCAACATCCCCGTTGCCGACGTGATCAGAAGCCTTGCGGGACTGGAGGTCAGCAGGCAGGTGCAGGCCATTGTGTGGAATATACGCCTGCCCCAGATTCTCACAGCCATCGTGGCAGGGGCAGGTCTTTCCATCTCCGGCGCAGCCATGCAGTCCATTCTGCGCAACCCGCTCGGCTCGCCGTTCACGCTCGGCATATCGCATGCGGCAGCCTTTGGTGCCGCCTTCAGCGTCATGATCCTCTCGGCAGGCACAATGACATCCTCCGCCGTGGGCGCGGTTTCCATAACGCATCCGGCCATCACCACAGCCTGCGCGCTGGGCTGCAGCCTGCTGGCAGCAGGCGTGATCATTCTCATATCCCGCACGCGGGGCGCCACACCGGAAGTGATGGTGCTCTCCGGCGTTACGCTCGGCGCCCTGTTCACAGCGGCCACCATGTTCCTGCAATACTTTGCGGATGATGTGCAGCTTGCGGCCATGGTGTTCTGGACCTTCGGGGATGTGGCCCGCGCGTCATGGAGAGAGCTGAGCATCATTACTGCGGCAACAGGCGGCTGCACCCTGTTCTTCATAGCAAACAGCTGGAACTACAACGCCATAGACGCAGGCGACGAAACAGCACGCGGTCTCGGAGTGCGGGTGGACGCAGTGCGCATGCTCGGCATGTTCATGGCATCGCTGCTTACCTCCGTCATCATCGCGTTTCTGGGCATCATAGGCTTTGTGGGTCTTGTGGTGCCGCATCTGGTGCGCCGCGCCATAGGGGCAGACCACCGCTTCCTGCTGCCAGCATCGGCACTTGCCGGTGGCTTGCTGCTTCTGGCTTCCGACACGGCAGCCCGGCTCGCCTTTGCGCCGCAGGTGCTTCCTGTTTCCGTGCTTACGGCCTTCATGGGCGCACCGGTTCTCATCTACCTCATCATAAGGGGGACACAGCGATGATTCTCAATGTGCACGGCCTGCTGTTCCAGTACAACAGCCATCCGGTGCTGGATAATGTCCGCTTCGAGGTGAAATGCGGCGAGCTGCTGGCCATTCTCGGCCCCAACGGCGTGGGCAAGACCACCCTGCTCAAGTGCATCAACGCCATTCATCGCCCCGCAGCAGGCAGCGTGCAGGTGGAAGACCTCAATGTGCTCGCTTGTACCCCGCTCAAGATAGCGCAAAAAGTAGGCTACGTGGCCCAACGCAACGAGGTCTCACGGCTCACCGTGTTCGATGCCGTGCTCATGGGCCGCAAACCGCACATACGATGGGGAACAGGTGAACGAGATTTGTGCATGACCGATGCAGTGCTCAAACAACTGGGCCTGAAGCACATGGAACTGCGCTTCATAGACCAGCTGAGCGGCGGCGAGCTGCAAAAGGTGGCCATTGCCCGTGCGCTGGTGCAGGAGCCGCGCCTTCTGCTGCTCGACGAGCCCACCAGCGCACTGGATATGCGGAACCAGATGGAGATAATGACCCTGCTCAGACATATCGTGGACAGCCACGGCCTTGCAGCTGTGATGACCATGCACGATCTCAACACAGCCCTGCGGTTCGCCCACAAATACCTCTTTCTGAAAGACGGCAAGGTATTCGCTGCCGGAAAAACCAACGAGTTATGCGGCAACCTTGTAGAAGAGGTATACGGCCTGCCTGTGGAAATTCATCAACTCAACGGCTACCCGTTTGTGGTGCCCATGCACATGGAGGAACCTGCCCATGCCCGCCACCTTTAGTGAAGAACGCATCCAGAAGGTTATCGATTTCCACGGACACAGCTGCCCGGGCCTCAGCATCGGCATCCGCGCGGCGGAACTTGCCCGCCTGCGCTGGCCGGACGCGCGCGACAGCGAACTTGTTGCCGTGGTTGAAACGGACATGTGCGGGGTAGACGCCATCCAGCACCTGCTGGGTTGCACCTACGGCAAGGGCAACCTCATCCACCGCGATTACGGCAAGATGGCTTTTTCGTTTTACAACCGCCCTGCCAAAGAAGGTTTTCGTGCCGTGCTGCGCCATGAAGCGCGTGGTAACACGACCCGCATGGGCGAACTGATGGGCAAGGTGCTCAAGGGCGTTGCCACGTCGGATGAAAAAAAGGAATCAGAAGAACTGCGCAGCAATCAGCAGGCCTATCTCATGGGCGAAGCACTGCAAAACCTCTTCTGCGTGCAGGAACTGGAAACCCCGCCTCCCACCCCGGCCTGCATACTGGCCAGCCTGTGCTGCGACAAATGCGGCGAAATGGCCATGGAATCGCGCACCAGACGCTTTGCCGGACAGACCCTGTGCATTCCCTGCTTTGAAACCATGGAGCAGAAACGCTGATCCGCTGCCGGATTCAATCACGCAACGCCCCCCTGTTACACCATCACAGCCCTGCCACCCAAGTGTCAGGGCTGTTTTCGTTGCCCATACAAGAAAGACTCAAGCCGTGGGTGAAGGCACAGCCTACTTTTTTCCGCACATCGTAAAAAACGCCTTGCAATTGAAATTGAATTTCAATATCACGTCACAATCATGAACGGGAACACTCCCTCAACCTGCAACCAAAGGATATGACCATGCCCAAGGCTCTTATCGTGTTCGGTTCCACCACAGGCAATACGGAAACCACGGCCCGCTACATTGCAGACACCGCTTCCCGCAAAGGATTTGAGGTTGAGTTGAAAAATGCGGCCGACGTTCCTGCCGTGGCGCTTGGCGGCGAGTACGATCTCGTGCTGCTCGGTTGCTCCACCTGGGGCGATGAGGAAATCGAACTACAGGACGACTTCATCCCCCTGTACGACGAACTTGAAAACAGCGGCCTTGGCGGCAAAAAGGTTGCCGTGTTCGGATGCGGCGATTCCTCCTACACCTATTTCTGCGGCGCAGTGGATGCCATTGAGGAAAAGCTGGAAGCCCTTGGCGCAGACATTGTCACGGACGGCCTCAAGATTGACGGCGATCCTGACAAGGGAGACGTTGTTGCATGGGCAGAGGAAGTGCTCGGCAAAATGTAAACACGGTGCCATTGCGGGCTGCGTGACGAGTATCACCACAAGCATCATCAGCTAACAGACCTGACCATCATGATGATGCAGGCCGCGCATCACGCACCGCTGCAACCATACATAGCATGCCATACGGCAAAACGGGCCGTCCTCAAGGGGCGGCCCTTTTCTTGTGCCGGAACTGATCGAAAAATATCGTCGCCTGCCCACAATCTGTCCCCGCTTGGCCCCAATCTGTCCTCAATCTACCTCCAATCAGCCTGACGCATACCGCCAAAGGATTTCATTGACACCTTTCCCTCATAAGGCAATGCTGAATACTGGAGTTCCCATATCCGGCCTCCGTAATGGATATTCCGGACGGTCCAGCCGTCCCTCAATCGGCACCCCCAACCGGCCTGCAAGAGCCATGAGAGTATGCCATGTCCAGATTCAAGCACACAGCCAAAGCGCGCGCCATCGCCTTAACGCCATCATGTACGTGGTATCTGCTGCAGCTTGCCATGCTGGGCATGGCGTTGGTGCTGCTTGCCGCCCTGCCATTGCGCGCCGCTGAATACAAAGACATTTCAGAACTATGGACCAGTGCCGAGGTTCCGGCACCGCCTGCCCTGCAGTCCGTGTCCGTTGACCACACCACAACGGCCCTGCTCATTCTGGATATAGAAGAACGCACCTGCAATGCAGACCGCCGCCCCCGCTGTCTGGAAACCGTGCCACGCATAGCCGCCCTGCTGGAAAAGGCCCGCAAGGCAGGAATGCCCGTGGTTTACAGCCTTACCACCAAGGGCACGCGCGAAACCATTCTGCCGCCCGTTACCCCGGAGAATGGAGACCCCATCGTGCAGGCAAGCGTGGACAAGTTTCTGAACACGCCCCTGCAGACCATTCTTGAAGACCTGCGGGTGAATGCCGTCATCATCACCGGCACAGCAGCCCACGGGGCGGTGCTGCACACGGCCACTGGTGCAGCCCAGCGCGGGTTGCAGGTAATATTGCCGGTGGACGGCCTCTCTGCCTCTACACTCTACATCGAGCAGGCGGCAGTGTGGCTGCTGCACACCGGCCCCGCAACTGCCCAGAGAACAGTGCTGACGCGCACCGCTGACATCAGCATAGAATAATTTTTCATAAACCGTCACAAAGGTGTCGTAATCCTGTTGACAGCGGAACGGAGTCCATATAAACAGTGCTCCTTCACGGACGGTTAGCTCAGTTGGTAGAGCATCGCCTTCACACGGCGGGGGTCACAGGTTCAAGCCCTGCACCGTCCACCACAAACGGAGCGGTAGTTAAGTCGGTTATAACGCCGGCCTGTCACGCCGGAGGCCGCGGGTTCGAGTCCCGTCCGCTCCGCCACGGTAATCAAGGGGCCGCATCGCAAGATGCGGCCCTTTCCTTTTACCTGCTGCCTATCGGTCAGGAAGCACGGACACCGCTTGCACCGTCTGCACCCGGCCCTTGCTCCCGCGCTCAGACGCCAACAGGCAATCCTGATACGCACGACCGGCAGCTGACAGAAGATTTCTTGTCCTGATTGCAATATCGCGTCAGGATGCGGCCAGCAGGCCCCTTTCGATACACGCCCCCCGGCAGGGAGGCACAACAACAGGTTGGAAGCTCATGGAAAACATCCCCAATTGCCCGCAGTGCAACTCCGCATACATGTACTCTGACGGCAGCATGATCATCTGCCCGGAATGCGGTTTTGAAATGAAGCCCGGCGAAACCGGGGAACGGGTCTACAAGGATGCCAACGGCAACGTGCTGGTGGACGGCGATACCGTCATCATCATTCAGGACCTGAAGGTGAAGGGCGCTGCCTCTGCCATCAAGAAGGGCACCAAGGTCAAGGGCATCAAGCTCGTCGAACCTGAAGACGGCGTGCACGATATCTCCTGCAAGATTCCCGGCTTCGGCTCCATGATGCTGAAGACCTCCGTGGTCAAGAAAGGCTGATCAAGCTAACCAGCCAAGTCAGGTCGCATATGCCCAGTACCGCGCCCACCTTTCTTCCTTATATACGGAAAGGCTGAGTCACGGCGGACATTCTTCCGGCAATACAAAAGCCCCGGTGCACTGCGCCGGGGCTTTTTTCATGCCCCCACATGCCTGCGCCGCACCGTGCACATGACAATGCAAAGCATTCCGGCACGAATCTAAAAAAAATGAGTCTGCTGTGCACATTATCATGGGTCCGCGCCACAGCCTCTGTATGCTAGGGAGCATCGAACGAGGAGCACATGCGAAACATCAAACTCACCGCAATCATTATACTATATTTACTCACACAGATTGCGTGCTTCACTGCTGCGGTTCATGCGAAAACAGCCGTCACCATTTATGGCGACGACAACTATCCGCCCTATTCCTACATGGAAAACGGCCAGCAGCGGGGCATATACTATGAGCTGTTACAAGTCGCCGTTGCACGCATGCCGGACTATGCTGTCACCATAAAGCTCGTTCCGTGGAAACGGGGACTCATGCTGCTGGAAAGCGGTCAGGGGTTTGCCCTGTTCCCGCCATACCAACTGCAGGCTACAAGGCCCTATATTGAACCATATTCCGTTCCCTTCAACGAAGAGAGCGTCATTGTGGTCTGCCGCAACGGCATTCCCCAGAACAAGCCTGATGCAGTGTGGCCCGAGGATTACCGCGGCCTGATCTTCGGCACCAACATGGGATTCCACATGGGGCTCGATTCCTTCTGGCAGGAAGTAAAGGCCGGACGGATAACCGTTGATTACTCACCGGGCACCACCTGCAATGTCAAAAAGCTCGTGGAAGGTCGCATAGACTGCTACCTGAACGACAGGCTCGCAATCCTCTTCGAATACAGCCGGGAAATAACGCCGGGCCCGCCCACCCAAGAAGACCGCCAGAAGCTGCCCTTCTCGTTCGGCCCTGTGGTTGCCAAATTCTCTGCGCACCTTGGCTACAATGCGGACAACCGGCTCTATCCCTTCAAGGATGACTTTGTGCGCAAGCTGGACACCATATTAATGGATATGGAGAAGCAGGGCGCCATGGACAGGCTCATCCGAAAGTACCTGTGGTAACCGGCTGCATAAACCTTCTCCCTCTCCTGCCCGTGTATCTATTACATAGTTCCCGGTCGCCCCTTCCTCCGGCATGCGCAGCCTTGCAACGACACGGCGAACCGCGCGTGCAGCCACTTCACTTCTGCCGCGCTCTGGGCTACTGATACCCCGCGCGGTGCCTGCACCACGCATACAACCGTAACAACGCACAGGGTGAGCACTCCCTGTGCCCAGCATAATTTGCGCAGCACAGCCAATACGTTCCGCCTACGCAGCCATTTCAGGGAGGCCGCCAGTGACCGCTCTTTCCGATTCCGCCATCCGTGAACAGGTCGAGGCCCAACTCGGGCTCTACCCCTGCACGTACGATTTTGCCTCCATCCGGGCCTTTCTCATGGGTGAGTATGTCGCGCCCGTTGAAATCAATCCCATTCAGATTTTCACCATCTTCTGGGAAGAACAGCCCGCCTTTGCGGACAAGGCTGCATCGCAGGCATTTTACGGAGCCTTCACCGCGCTCTGGCATCGCCTTGGCGAGCACACCAAGAAGAAATCCCCCTTCCGCCTCACGAGGCTGGATGTACCCACCACAGGGGCGCAGCTTGAGCACTACCTGAACGTGCGCGGCGGAGAGATCAATTCCCTGCATGCAGGTTTTCTGCAGGGCAAGGATTCTTCCGAACTCACGGACGAGGCATGCGGACTTGTGGCCATTCTCTCAGCCTGCTCCTTTGTCATTCAGCGCCTCTGGGGCGAAGTGTACGTGGGTACGGAATCGGACCAGCTCGACAAGGATGTGGTGAACCAGATCAAACGGTTCGAGAGCAACGTGAACAAGGATGTGGCCAACTTCGTATGGAAGGCCGCCCGCCTGCAGCAGGCAAGACGCATTCTGCGCTAACTGCAGACCGCACGGAAACCCCGCGTATGCTTTTCCCGCTGACCATAGACCTGCCGCACGGCACCGCACCGGATGCATCGCACCCGCTGTATGATGTCACCGTTACCACGCGCGGCCTGTGCCCGCGGTGTGGCTGCGAGCACACCCTGCCCGCAGGCGTGGCGCGTGCAGAATGCACATCGCTCATGCGCCTTCTGGAGCAGCATGGACGCATAGACATGCAGGCACCGGACGATGCCGCCGATCCGCATTTCTCGCTGGACTATCTGCACGGTGTGGCACGGGGACAGATGTTCGGCGTGCTGGTTGTCCGCACACAGGACGGAAGCTATGGCACGCTGCGCGCCTTTTCCGCCCAGTACAACCGGGTATGGCATGTGGCAGGCTGGGTTCCGCCACTCATAGATATTGCGGCCTTTGACGCGCAGGTTGCCAAGGATGACCCCATCATCAACGCCCGGGGCAGGCGCATACGGGAGCTGGATGCGGCCATTGCCGATGAGCGCGACGCGGCTGAACAGGCTCCACAAGACATCCCCGGCACTACAGACTCTGCAGTCACTGCAGGCACTGCCCCCATGCCTGTTGACGCCCTCCCTGCCCCGACACGGCTCGACCTGCTCATGCGTGAACGCGCCGCCCTTGTGGACGAGCGCAAGGGTCTTTCGCAGCGCTCCATGCGGGCCATCCATGAACTGTACCGCGTGCATAGCTTCGGCAACAGGACGGACAGGGCGGACGGGGCGGACAGGGCGGCCTCGCTGTTCGAGATTTTCCCCGCAGGGCGCGGTGTTCCCACCGGCACGGGCGACTGCTGCGCCCCCAAGCTGCTGCAATATGCCATTCTGCACAACATGACTCCGCTGGGGCTGGCAGAATTCTACTGGGGACGCGAAAGCCGCTCAGGTGCACGCCTGCACGGGGAGTTCTACCCATCCTGTCAGGACAAGTGCTACCCCATTCTCGGCTATATGCTCTGCGGGCTTGAAGAACAGGCGGTAACCGGATAAACCCCGCTTCCCGGCCCTGAAACAGCACCCGAATGCAAAGGACACCCTGTGGAAATACTGTACAGCGACGAACATATTGTAGTGGTCAACAAGCCCGGCGGCCTGCTTTCCGTCCCCGGCGTGGGACCGCACAAGCAGGATTGCGCCATGAACCGCGTGCGTGCGCTGTTTCCCGAGAGTGTCGAAATTCCCGTTGTGCACCGGCTTGATCAGGCCACTGCCGGCCTGCTGGTGTTCGGCATATCCGCCTTTGCGCAACGCGAGCTTTCCATCCAGTTTGCCAAACGCCGCGTGGACAAGCGCTACATCGCCGTGCTGGAAGGTGACGTGCGCGGTGACTCCGGTGAGATAACCCTGCCCACACGGCTGGACATCTTCAACCGCCCCTATCAGATATATGATCCCATCCACGGCAAGATCGGCATCACCGAATGGGGCGTGCTGGAACGCAGACGTGGCCGCACCCGCGTGGAATTCATTCCCATAACCGGTCGCACGCACCAGCTGCGGTTTCATGCCGCGCACAAGTTCGGGCTGGGCTGCCCCATTGTGGGAGATTTTCTCTACGGCAATGCCGAAGACGGCGACATGCTCCATCTGCACGCGGCCTATCTGCGCTTTTGCCATCCGGCAACGGAAGAAGAGATGGCCTTCTGTTCCGTGCCCGAATTCTAGTGAGCCGGGGTGTGCATCGCTCCATAGCGGGAAAGCACAGCAGCTGGGCCCTCACAGGCCGGTGCCCCCTCGCAGACCGGTGCAATGGGGCAGCACAAAAAAGACTTCATGAAGGCGCTCAAAGTCTATACAATCCGGCGACTAACCCATAAACAGGCAACCTTCATACAACCATGACCACCAGCATCTGCCTTCTTGTCCGCAGTCCCTTTGACGACCCTGAAAACGGTGTCGAATTCGCCCGCGCAGCTCTGCGCATGGGGCTGGCTCCCCGGTTCGGAGCCATGGACACACTGGGACTGCGCAACGGCATGGTGGTATGCGACACCTACATCCCCTCGCTGACGAAATCCGGCGAACTGCACATTGCTCCCGAACCGCAGAACATGCCGCTACGCACCTTCGACCACGTGCAGGTGCTCAGCTTCGGCAGGCGCGGAGCCTTTCTCGACAAGCTGCAACTGCTGCGCCTGCTTGCGGAAACCACCCCTGTGGCCAATTCCGTGGACGCGCTCATGCACCTGAACAGCAAGTACTACATGGCTGGCATGAGCGATGTGTTCCGCTATCCGGAAACCTACGCTTCATGCGATGCGGACTACCTGTGGTCCGTGGTTGCCTCTCCCGATGCGCCTGCGGATGAGAAATGGATCGTCAAACCCCCTGCAGAAGCCTTCGGCCGGGATGTCTTTCTCATCTCCCGCACGGATACCAACGCGCGGGCCATTCTGCACACCATGACCGGCAACGGCGAAGGCCGCTACTGCCTGCTGCAACGCTACGTGCCGGAAATACGGCAGGGCGAGGTGCGCGTGCTCATGGCTGCGGGCAAAGTTGTGGGACAGTACAGGCGCAAGGCCGTGCACGACCACCGCACCAATCTGGCGCAGGGGGCCAGCAGCGAACCCTGCTCCCTCTCGGCGGAAGAAGCCGCCCTGTGCGAGCGGCTCGGCACATGGCTCATGGAAAGGGGGGTATCCTTCGCGGGCATCGACCTCGTTTTCCCCTACGTCATCGAATTCAATGTGCTCAGCCCCGGCGGCATACGCACCATCCGCGACCTTACCGGCACCGATCTGGCAGAAACCGTGCTCGGACACATTCTCTGGCATTAATCCGCCTTCCCTCCTTTTTTCTCTTTCCCCCAAGTTTTTTCACCATCCTCCGGGTGCGAATCATTTCCTACCGGAGTCGTACATAACCCTTCCCGCGCCTTGCTTCTTGAACAGTTAGGCGCATTCCGACTGGTCATCCGACCAATCATGATCCCAATTAAATCAGCCGATTATCCTCGTGTAATCTTGTCGACAAAATATAAAATTGTCCTTGACGCACCTAGTCATTTCGCCTACCTGATGGGTAGGATTTAACTCATACCAACATGGTAGGTTTTTACCTTTACACGGTATGGGTTTGCTCCACCCATTTCGGGCTTGCCCCGCAAGGTGGACAAAAGGATATGAGTCGCATGAAATTGCCTGTTATGACAGCAAGTTGCCAGCTTGTTGTCACGTTTCTATGCGGCAAGGTTACAACCTGTCCCGCCGTTCCGCAGGGAACCGGAGCGAAGGGCGATCGGCTGAGGGAAGTCTGAAGGACGTGTTTGTAATTTCATCGAAAGGACTGCCACTATGATGAAAGGAAGATCACTGCTGCGATGGGCGGGACTGCTGGTTGCGGTAGCACTCGTCTCGGTCTGGGGACACGAGGCGCAGAGCTCCAAGGCCGAGGTATCCTCTGCCGGTAGCTATGCTGACATCGTCACCATCGATGTGATCGGGAAAATGGGGAACACCGAGTTGCCGGCTGTTACCTATCGCCATGACCTGCATACGGAAGCAATGAAAAAGTTGAACAAAGATTGCTCCGCTTGTCACAAAACGCAGGATGGCAAGATGTCTCTGAAGTTCATGCGCACCGAAGACGGTAGCGCTGAAGAACTCAAGAAACTCTATCACACCAACTGTTTCGCCTGCCACGCCGAACAGGCTGCCGCAGGCAACAACACGGGACCGCAGGAAGGCGAATGCCGCGCCTGTCACAACCCCAATCCCGCCGATGCTTCCGCATGGAAGGAAGTGGGAATGGACAAGTCCCTGCATTACCGTCACATTTCCGCCAAGACCATCAAGGTTGCAGGACAGGATGTGAACTGTGGCGCTTGCCACCACGTGTATGATCCCGCGACCAAGAAGGCCGAATGGAAGAAGAATACCGAAGATTCCTGCCGCGCCTGCCATAAGAGCGAACCCACGCCTGTTGCCGATGGCGCAGACAAGATGAAGCCCGCCTTCAAGGTTGCCGCTCACGAAGCCTGTGTGCTCTGCCACGTGAAGACCACCGGTGATACCGGTCCTGTCACCTGTGCAGGCTGTCACACCGCCGAAGCGCAGAAGCAGTACAAGGTGGTAAAGGATGTGCCCCGTCTCGACCGCGGCCAGCCCGACGCCACTCTGGTAGTTGCTGACGACCTGAAGAAGGCAAAGCTGCCCGCAGTAGCCTTCAACCACAAGCTGCACGAAGCCTCTCTGGACAACTGCCGCACCTGTCACCATGAAAAGATCGCCTCCTGTACCGAATGCCACACCGTGGCAGGCAAGAAGGAAGGCAACTTTGTTCAGCTGGAACAGGCAATGCACGCCGTCAAGAGCAAGACTTCCTGCGTGGGCTGCCATAACACCGCCAAGACCGATCCTTCCTGTGCCGGCTGTCACGGCCTGATGCCCAAGGCCGCTCCTTCCGAGCAGTCCTGTGCTACCTGCCACGAGAAGAACGCTCCCAAGGGTGATGAACTGGCTGCCATGGACAAGGATCAGAAGCTGGCCGCAGCATCCGCTCTTGTGAGCGCACGCCCGACCACCATGCCTGTCTACGGCGACGAAGACATTCCCGAGTTCGTTGAAATCGGTGCCCTTTCCGACAAGTACGAGCCTTCCAAGATGCCCCACCGCAAGATCGTGAAGACCATGATCGCAGCAGTGGCCGGCAGCAAGATGGCTGCAAGCTTCCACACCGATCCCGGCACCTTCTGCCAGGGCTGCCACCATAACAGCCCCGTCAGCAAGACGCCGCCCAAGTGTCAGAGCTGCCACGGCAAGCCTTTCGAAGCCGACAAGGGCGACCGCCCCGGCCTGAAGGCTGCCTACCATCAGCAGTGCATGGGCTGCCACGCAGCCATGAAGCTTGAAAAGCCCAAGGCCACGGCGTGCAAGGAATGTCACGCCGAGCGCACTAACTAGGACCCGGGAGGATCAGTTATGGATCGCAGAAAATTCCTGAGCCTGTTGGGTGGTGCCGGTCTTGCCTCTGCCATGGGCGCAACCAAGGTCAAGGCCGCAGGAACCCACACCTTCAACGGCTATCCGGACGCCATGGGCGTCCTGCATGACAGCACCCGCTGCATAGGCTGCCGCAAGTGCGAGCAGGCCTGTGCAGAGGTGAACAACCTGCCCAAGCCCGCAGTCGCCTATGACGACCTGACCGTGCTGGACACCAAGCGCAGAACCGATGCCAAGACCTACACCGTTGTGAACAAGTACAACACCGCAGGTCTTGATCATCCCATCTTCCGCAAGCAGCAGTGTAACCACTGTCAGGAACCCGCTTGTGCGTCCGCCTGCTTCGTCAAGGCGTTCACCAAGAACCCTGACGGCTCGGTCACCTACAACGGCGACCTGTGTGTCGGCTGCCGTTACTGCATGGTCGCGTGTCCCTTCGGCGTGCCCACCTTCGAATACGATGATCCGTTGGATCCGCTGGTGCAGAAGTGCACCATGTGCCACCCCCGTATTCAGGAAGGCAAGCTGCCCGGCTGCGTTGAAAAGTGCCCCAAGGAAGCGCTCACCTTCGGCAGACGCGAGGACCTTCTCGCCATTGCCCGCGACCGCATCCGCAAGTACCCCGAGCGTTACGAAAACCACATCTACGGCGAAAAGGAAGCAGGCGGCACCAGCTGGCTGTACCTTTCCCCCGTTCCGCACACCGAACTGGGCATGCCTGTAGTGGGCAAGACCTCCGCGCCCGAGCTTACCTCCGGCGCACTGGGTGCGGTTCCCATGGTTGTGGGTATCTGGCCCGTACTGCTGGCAGGTGCCTACGGCATCAGCAAGCGTAAGGAAAAGATCGCTGCGGAAGAACAGGCCGAAGCAGTACGCGAAGCCATCGACAAGACCAAGGCCGATGCGGACGACGCCATGAAGACCGCGCTGGACAAGGCTGCCAAGGACAAGGCTGCCGCTGTTGACCGCGAGGTGAAGAAGGCCGTTGCCGAAGCCCAGAAGTCTTTCGACGAAAAGCTCGCCGCCATGCAGGCTCCTGCAGAAGCAGAAGACACCGACGCCGGGAAGTCCCCGGAGGAGGAAGCATAAATGAGCAATAACCAGAAATCATTCTGGACGCCGGGCAACGTTCTTACCGCCTTCATCCTTGCCGGCGGTCTGGTGCTTACGTTCCTGCGCTTCTACAAGGGCATCGGTGCTGTCACCAACCTTGACGACAACAACCCCTGGGGCCTGTGGATCGGGTTCGACCTGCTCTGCGGCGTAGCACTCGCTGCCGGCGGTTACGTTACCTCCGCATCCTGCTACCTCTTCGGGCTCAAGCGTTATCATTCCGCAGTGCGTCCCGCCATCACCACGGCAT
>JBKEAK010000141.1:0-2646 GCA_047972125.1 Halodesulfovibrio sp. | reverse complement strand
GGCAGCGCGTTGCAGGGGGGAATCCGCCACTTCGCGCAGGCTGGTTCTGGGGCCTGTGGCGCTGAAGCCGCGCAGTTCCAGCGCAATGGCCCGTTGTTCGATCTCGGAAAAGGCCCCCAGCACAAGTGGTGTCACCAGCGGTGCCAGTGCGCGTATGCGTCCCGCCAGTCCGCCTTCTGAATCCAGCCCCCGCGCCCGTTGCGCCGCCTGAATGGTTGCCGTGCGGGCGCGCATGGCAGGCAGCATGAGCAGGGGGCTGCCCATGAGGTAGGCAACAAAGGGAGGCCACCCCGTTAGCGTGAGCGAGGTGATGTAGTCGGCCGGATGCGTGGTAAAGACGAACAGCAGCGAGGCCGTGAGAATGCTTGCCAGCTGCAGCAGGATGATGCCCGCAAAGTGCAGCCCTTCCGCATACAGGGTGATGCCCTGAACGGCATAGACCAGCGTGTGGTTACCCGGAAACAGCAGCCCGTGTATGGGGAGCATGAACAGCGCAAGCGGCAGCATGGTGCGCCACGAAAGCTTCCATACAGCAGGCAGAATGCCGCACCACGCAGCCAGAGCCACGTTCAGCACCAGCAGGGCAGCATCGGGAATCCATTCGCCGGGGGCGCAATACACCGCCACCCCGGTCAGCAGCACATAGGCAAGTTTGCTGAAGGGGTGGCGGGAATGCAGCCACGACGCGCCCTCCGTATAGAGGGTGAGGCTGGGAGAATGCACGGAAAGGTCCCTTTGCGCTGCCTAGCTCGCCACCGTGCTGCCGGAGAAGCGGGCCTGCGTCTTGGCAGGCATGAGCTGCACTATGCCGCATACAAGAATAGCCGTGGCAACCTTGTCGATGATGTTGGAGGTGAACACCGTCACCACAACAGAACCGAACAGGTCTTTGCCGAGCGCCAGCATGTAGGCGGTGACAAAGTCCGCACCGCTGCCGGTGATGCCGCCGAACATGTAGAGGCGGATGGGCACGGCTACAATGGCGTTGAACACGGTGATGATGACACCGGCAAGGATGGCCATCCACCAGTTGCGGAAAAGGCCGTAGCGGGCCGTGAAACCGGCGGCGATGCCGATAACCATGGCCACGGGAGCAAAGGCTGCTGCCACGGGTGAGGTGAGCATGCCCCAAATGAGGTTGGTGAGCATGCCGGTCAGCCCGCCTGCCCAGGGTCCGGCCAGCACGCCCACGAGCACTGTGCCGATGGAATCCAGAAACAGGGGCAGTTTGAGAAGCGAAACAAGCTGGCCGACCACGATGTTAAGCACAATGGCAACGGCGATCAGAACCCATGTGAACGTAGAAAAATCCTGTTTGACGCGTTCAGCGAAACTCATGCCACTCACTCCTTGGCTAAAGTTTGTATGTCCAGTTCGGGGTATCCTGTCAGTGGATCATGGGTGCGCAGAAAGCGCAGGTCCGGGAGGATGCCGAGCACGATTTCCGCCGTGGTGTAGACGGCGCTGCCGGGGAGCAGATGCGCTCCTATGGTCTTGCCCTGACCGTCGGCAATGGCGATGTGAAAATGGGAACCGTGCCGGGAGAATGTGCCGGTAAGAGAGAGTATTTCAAAATGGCCTTGAAGCTCTGTGGCATGGGGGCTGTTGGCAAATCGCAGGCAGGCTTTTGTCAGGCTGCCCGCACAGGTGAGAACGCAGGCGGCTTCTATGCCGTGTTTCACGGCAATGCGTTCAAGCTCGGCAAGCGGGTCCTGCCCGGGACAAAGCCGCATGGCCACATGTGTCATATGTGACATAGGCACTGTGGGCTCACAGGGTTCCATGCATGACATGCCGTTGCTCCTTGTGCTGTTCTGAAGGGTTTGGACGCCGCATGTGCGGTGTGCCGCAAGGTGTGCAGACTCCCGTATGACAGGGGAGCAAGTGGCCTTGAGGCATGAGAACCTATCAGTCAGGCAAATGGGATTTAACTGAATTTATGATACATACTGCCGGGGTAGGACTGTGTCCAATCGAATGGCGTGATAGCTTTAGTCAATATCCATAGGATATTGCTATTTGATTTGGTCTGTTGGGTAGGCAATGCGGCAGGCGCTCGTTCTTCACGAAGCCTGAAAAAAGCGGCCGGACAATTGTCCGGCCGCATTGGGGTAACGACACGCTCTCGTTTTCAGTAACCCCATATCCCTTTAAGCCGGGATTGAAGCCAAAAAAACGAATCTTATCGCTTATACGAGGTGCAGGAACGTTAGGTTCCTGCCCGGCGGAGCCAAAAAAACCAGAATGGCTTCTTCAGGCTTGCTGCTATGGGGGCGTGTAAACGGTTATGCGATTCTGCGGACAGAGGCCCGCTCAACAAGCCCCGGCTCAATGAGTATGGCTTCGCCCTGCTCACGCTTGCTGCCGAGCCGGTCGATGAGCGTATCAACGGCCAGGGCGGCAATGGTGCCCTTGGGCTGATGGATGTTTTAGAGCGGGGGCGTCATGTAGCGGGCTATGTAAATGTCGTCGTAGCCGATGACGGAAAGATCGTCGGGAACGCGCACCCCGAGGCGGGCGGCTACTGCAAACACGCCCAGCGCCATCATATCGTTGCAGACGAAAAGGGCATCCGGCCTGTGCGGCAGGGCATGCAGCCGGGCCATGGCCGCAACGCCGCCTGCGCAGTCGTAGTCGCCTTCGATG
>JBKEAK010000140.1:0-10654 GCA_047972125.1 Halodesulfovibrio sp. | reverse complement strand
GCAGCAAGGCTCCATGTGCCTGTCGGGTCGCCTTTGGCAGGGTCCAGCCCAAGGCCTACGACCAGAAATGTCGGCTTGAATTCCTTGATGGTCTGCAAAGCACGCACGAGCACATTTGAATATTGATGCCCATCCACTTTTTCCAGCAGCGGGAAATTGCGGTTGTATCCCAGCCCTTCACCTTCGCCCGCCTCTTCAGAGAACCCGCTGAAGTAGGGATAGGCAAAGCGTGGATGCCCGTGGATGGACACGGTCAGCACGTCGTTTCGCCTGTAAAAGATGTTCTGCGTGCCATTACCGTGGTGGTAGTCGATATCCAGCACGGCAACCCTGCCCATTGCTGCGAGCCGGTGTGCCGCCACCGCTGATGTGTTGAAGTAGCAGAACCCGCCAAAGGCCCTGCTTTCCGCATGGTGACCGGGGGGCCGGACCAGCGCATAGGCCATGCGTCTGCCGGAAAGCAGCGATTCCGCTGCGGTAAGGCCGCAGTCAACCGCCCGCTTTGCCGCATTATACGCGTTGGCATTGAGCGGGGTGAAGGTATCTATACAATAGTACCCAGCACGCACGGGTAGCTCTCGCGGCGGACGCGACGCATTGCGGATGGGAAACACGTAGGGATAGAGCGACTTGTTCGCCGGCAGCTTGGCGCACACGGTCTTGAGGTAGGACACGTAGTCCTTATCGTGCACGGCGGTGATATGCGATTCCGGGTAATGGCGCACCGCCATCTCCTCGAAAAGCCCGGTCTTCACCAACGCTTTGCGTATGCTGTCTATGCGCACCGGCGATTCCACATACCCGCGCTCGCGGACATGGTGGATGTCATGCTTGTCGTTCACCACCAGGGCAATGCGCATATCGCCGCTCACCTTGGAAGGCAGCGACAGCGGCACCACTTCATCACCGGTTGTATAACGCGGCTCGCGCAGACGGACGAACGGGTCGTTGAACGAGTTCACCACCATTTCCGTATACTCGGGCGAACAGGTGCCCTTGTATTTGCGGGTAAGGATGGCGCGCACCACCTTGCGTATCTGCGACCGCGAGACCTTGAGCTGCTTGCCGAGCGGATCGGCCACCAGATAGGGAGGACAATCGCCCCCCTCTGTCAGCGGCGTTTCATAGGCCGTGCCGATGATGGGCCGTGCGCCATAGCGCTCATAGAACCGCAGGCGGGCAATGTTGTCTTTCATCGCCAAGGCATCGCGGCACAGGGCCGGTTCATCCGGCAGGCATTCGAAGAACAGGGCAGAATCTCCCAGCGCACGGGCCTCCTCACGGATTCGCTCGTACAGCACGGAGCCTATTCCCCCGCCGCCGTGCTTCAGGCTGACAGAGATGAAATCCAGATAGCAAAAATGCAGATCAGTGAAATGGCAGAGCAAGGCAAACCCGCGCACATTGGCGCGGCCGTCTTCCGCCACGAACAGGATGGAGCGATACTGCTTGAGAAAGGGATTGGCGAGCAATTCCGGGAGCTGCTGAACATCTTCCTCGTCCAGCAGGGGAAAGCGCTCCCGCAGAATTTCCTGCGCCTTTTCAACAGCCTGAACATCTATGGGAAGGCGTGTGTCGTATATGGGACGAATGCGGAACATGGCCGTTTCCTCCATACCTGAATGGTAAAATTACCGGTAGGTGGCGGGCCGCAAAGGGAACTACCTGTGCCGTATCCGGGCTTCCGGACTAGCTGTCCCGCCAGCCACCATGCATCACCCGCGCTGCCTACACATCCAGCCGGTAGATGACCTTGTCGTCACCCGGCCGGTAAAAGTCCTTGAGTACCGCCTCAGCCGTAAAGCCGGTGCGCTCATAAAACCTGCGCGTGGAAACATACTTCTCCATACCAGAGGTTTCTGCAAACAGCAGCCTGCCCTCCAAGGCCCGCACCTTATCCACGGTGACGGCGAGCAGGCGTTTGCCAAGGCCCATATGACGACAGGCAGGGGCCACAGCTATCCAGTACAGATCATAGGTGCCTTCGGTCGCGGGAGTGGGCCCATAACAGGTGTAGCCAAGCACGGTACCATCCTGTTCCGCAAAGACGAAGTAGTACCCGCTGTCTTCACCCTGCGCGAGATGCTCCAGCACCAGCTCTTCCGCCACATCTTCTTCATCGGGCGTGAAAAATCCGGTGGCGTGAACAATATGCCGCACATCAGTGGCATCAGATTCCCTGACAATTTCCCGGTAGGTAACCGCTTCAACATGCAATGCAGACGATTCAGCCGACATGTTATTTTCCTGCTGCGTATAAAATATTCTGCGTAGTATCCGGCGTAGCTCACTTCAGCGCTGCGCCAGCCCCGCATCAACTACCCGCCTGATAAGCGCGGCATAGTCCAGCCCCGCCCTGTGGGCGGCTGCGGCAAGACCTGCATCCGGCGCAATGCACGGGTTGGAATTCACATCAATCACATACACCACGAAAGGATGCTCTGCGGAACCGTCTCCGTCCACACGATAGTCTATCCGCGCGTATCCGGCCAACCCGAAAGCGTGCCAGCAGGCTTTGGTGGCGGATTCGAGCATGGCAAGCAACGGCGCATCCGATTCGGGAAAGGTGAACCGCCGCACGGTGTTCACGTATTCGAAGCAGTCTTCATCCCATTTGGCGGCATAGCCCACTATCTTCGGCCTGTCAGCGCCGAAATCGCGAAACTCTATTTCCGCAAAGGGCAGCACCTGCGGTTCGTCACCATGTACGCCAGCGATGATGGCAATGTTGAACTCACGACCATCAACATAGCGTTCCGCAAACCAGTGCCCACCATGACGCGCAATGCAGGCGGCAAGGCGGTCTGTCACGTCCTTCACGCTGGTCGCATCCACAAGGCAGTCTTCATCCAGCCCCAGCGAAGCGTGCTCATGTACCGATTTGCACAGATAGCGCCCGGCAACAAAGCCATGAGTGCCAGCCTTCCCGCCGGCCCCCATTCCGCCGCAGGTGCCATCCGGCAATACCCACGCAGGCGAAGGGATACCGGCTGCATCGAGGATACGCTTGCACAGCACCTTGTCGCCGGAAAGGGTGAGCGCCTGCGCATCCGACCCGGTAAAGGGCAAGTGCATGTGCGCAAAAAGAGAAGGCGCAAGCGGCGCAAGGCGGATATCGTCCGCCAGCTCTTCCACAAGATTGAATATGATGTCGGGGGAAAGGGCCGCCAGCTCTGTGCGGGCGGCTTCCAGATCAAGCGACATGCTCAGAATGGACGACCCGATGCCGAGCGAGACAAGCGCTTCGTGCACGGCGCGGGCCTGCACAAGCGTGTCTTCCTGATCGGGTCGTGTTCCATTCAAAGCATTGTGTATGACTGCGGCGCGCATGGCTAGCGCACCGCCTCCGCAGCGGATTCAACAGCCTGACGTACAGGGGAGACGGGCATGGAGCCTAAACCGGTGCGTTCCAGTGCGGATTCCATGATATCACCGATAAGCTGCCGATAGGTTATGCCCATCTTGTAGCAAAGGATGGGCAGATCGGAGTTTACAGGATGCAGCCCTGCAAGGGGGTTCACCTCAATGAAATTGGGCACGCCGTCGGCATCCAGACGCACGTCCACCCGGCCACCATCGCGGCAGCCCAGCGCACGCCATGCATCCAGCGCAACCTGCGCGGCATAACGCCCCACTTCGTCTTCGGCCAGATGATACTGCATGCGATCAAGGTATTCGGCCTTGTTCACATAGCCGTAGGCATCGGATTCCGCAGAAGAGGCAAACACCACTTCAAGCGCGCCAAGCGCACGGGCATTACGGCCTGTGCCGACAATACCCACGGTCAGTTCGCGACCGGAGAGAAAGGTCTCTACCAGCGCAGGCTGGTTATACCGTGCAAGCACATGCTCGCAGGCTGCCACCAGCTCTTCGCGGGTGCGCACCTTGGAGGCAGCGCCCACGCCTATGCCTGTGCCTTCCGCCACGGGCTTCACGAACAGGGGATACGGCAGGTTCACCGCGTAGGCACCTTCCGCATCTTCCACAACGGCAAAGTCTGCGGTGGGCACGCCCTTGTCGCGCACCACGTGCTTGGTAATGCCCTTGTGCAGGCACACGCCCAGCGTCATGGCGTCTGAAAACACGCAGGGAATATTGTAGTAGTCCAGCAGCGCGGGAATCTGGCTTTCACGGGCAAACCCGTGCAGACCTTCCGCAATGTTGAACACAATATCCCACCGCCTGCCCTGCAGAAGCGCGGACGCGAGACTCGGCAACGCGCCCACGCGCTCAGTCTGAAAGCCATGGGATTGAAGAGCCTCTTCTATGGCCTCGATAGTCGCGGGGCTGTCGAATTCAGCAGCTTCTTCTTCCGAGAACCCCATGGCGAGATAATCAGCTTTCAGGTCGTAGGTAAGTCCGACTAACACGAGGAGCCTCCGTTGCAACCGCTGCAGCCCTTGCCGCAATCGCCGCATTCATGCGCGGCAGGTGCGGCGGGGTCGTACGAACGGTACAGATTGCCCTCGTAGTTGCGCAGCACCAGATCTTCACCATCGTATCCCTGCACGTAGTCGGGCATAAGCGGAATCTTGCCGCCGCCTCCGGGGGCATCCACAACGTAGGTGGGAATGGCGTAACCGGTGGTATGCCCGCGCATGCCGCGGATAATATCCACACCCTTGAAGATATGGGTACGGAAATGCGCAGAACCCTGCACGGGGTCGCAATGATACAGATAATACGGGCGGACGCGGGTCTTGAGCAGGCCCTGCATCAGCTTGGTCATGGCAGGCACATCATCGTTGATGCCCTTGAGCAGCACGGTCTGGCTGCCAAGGGGAATGCCTGCATCGGCAAGACGACCGAGCGCTTCAGTCGCTTCGGGGGTCAGCTCGCCGGGGTGCGTGCAGTGTATGCTCATGAGCAGCGGGTGGTAGCGACGCAGCACGCGCAGCAGCGAAGGGGTGATTCGCTGGGGCATGACAATGGGCGCCTTGGACCCGATGCGGATAATTTCGATATGGGGAATACGGCGCAGGCGCGAGAGCAGATGGTCCAGCGCGGCGTCGGACATGGTCAGAGGATCGCCGCCGGAGATGAGCACGTCGCGCACTTCGGGGTGATTTTCAATATATTCAATGGCGGCAGGCCAGCGCTTGCGCACCGTGCTGGTAGAACCGGGCTTGCCCACGCGACGGGAGCGGGTGCAGTAGCGGCAGTATGCCGAGCATGCATCCGTTGCGAGGAACAGCACGCGGTCGGGGTAGCGATGCACCAGACCGGGCACGGGGCTGTGGCCGTCTTCACCAAGGGGGTCGGCGGATTCACCGGGGTTCAGATCCCATTCCGCAGTGGTGGGTACCATGGTGCGGCGCAGGGGGTCTGCCGGATTCGCAGGGTCGAACTGGGCAGCATAATAGGGAGTAACGGCAAAGGGCAACGCCGCAAGGCCGGTACCTGCATCCAGTTCGTCAGGCGAAAGAGAGAGCATGGTGCCCAGCTGTTCCAGCGAGGTAATGCGGTTCGCATACTGCCAGTGCCAGTCACACCACGTCTTGAGATTTACTTCGGGATAAAAGCGTCTGCGGAAGGCATCCGAACGCTCACTGATAGCAAAAGCCGGGGGGAGTTCCTTTTCAACGGCAAACTGTATGCCGACAGGGAAGGAAAGGTCGGAATATACGGAATGATTCTGAACTCCGAGTAGAGAGGGAGGCTCCATGGGAGACTGTTCAATTTCGGCTATGTTGCTACTCACAGCGATCTCCAGATTGTTTATGGCGCGGGGCCGTTTCATATCTGCCTGAACCAATGCATTTTTTTAAAAGCGGCAGATTACTTTTCCCCATGAGCAACACACATGCCAACACAATAACATATTGAAATACTTACCCCATCCTCAGATGACCCCAAACAAAAAGCGGACCATGATGTTCCGCTAATATTGGGCCCTCTATGGTCTGTAAGGATGATCGCGCTTGAAATCTAGATTTGGTCTAGCAAACAAGGCGGAATGATATGTTCCGCTTCTTAAATATCGGTACCTTTTATTCCGCTTTTCACCGGTTTATAACGAGACTTATCGATACCATAGCGGCACAGCAGTTTTCTGAGCTGCCGCGTGGTGATGCCTGCACGCTCGGCGGTAAGGTTCACCTTGCCACGGCATTCGGCAATAAGTTCTTCTATGTAACGGCGCTGGGCGTGCTCCTTGGCCTGATTGCGCACCTCTGACAGGGGCAGTGAAAGGTCGAGCGAAACGTTGGCAAGGGGCGCACCGCCCACGAAAAGATCGGGAGGAAAGTTGTCCGGCGAGAGCATGTGCGAGGTTTCCAGAATATAGGCCCGCTCCATCAGGTTTTCCAACTCGCGGATGTTGCCCGGCCATGGGTAGGACTGGAACGCGGCAAGCACATCAGGGTGCAGCCCTTCTATCTTTTTCATGTACTGCTGGCGCAGGCGCTGGAGGAACATTTCCGCCAGCAGGGGAATATCTTCGCGGCGGTCGCGCAGAGACGGCACACGGATGGGAAAGACGTTCAGGCGGAACAGCAGGTCGGCACGGAACTCGCCCTTGCGCACCAGCTCCTCAAGGTCCACGTTACTGGCGGCCACGATGCGGGCTTCCATGGGAATATCCACCACGCCGCCCACACGCTGAAACACCTTGTCCTGCAGCACCTGCAGCAGCCGCACCTGTGTGGGCTGCGATATGGTGCCTATTTCATCCAGAAAGATGGTGCCTTTGGCGGCCACTTCAAACCGGCCCGGCTTGCGTTTGCTGGCACCGGTAAATGCGCCCTTTTCATGGCCGAAGAGTTCGCTTTCCACCAGCGTTTCGGGAATGGCACCGCAGTGCACGCCCATGAAGGGCCCGCTGGCACGGTTGCTCTGGGCATGGATGAGCTTGGCAAGCACTCCCTTGCCTGTGCCTGTCTCCCCCGTGAGCAGCACGGTGGTGTTGGCCTGCGCCACGCGCCGCACCTTGTCGAATACGGCCTGCATGACCGGGCTTTTCACCTGCTGCAGGGGAATGAGCGCGGATGAATGCTCGGCGGAACGCAGATATTCCAGTTCTGTCTGCATCATGCGCGATTCGCGCAGGCTTTCCAGAACATAGGAGGCTTCTTCCGCCGTTACGGGATAGGTGAGATAGTTGTCGGCACCGGCGCGCACGGACTTCACCGCCTCGCGGATATTTTCCTGCGCCGTGAGCACGATGATTTCAAGGTTGGGTGCCATGGCCCACAGGGAACGCAATGCCGTGCGGATGGTATCGAAGCTGCGCTCGGGCGAGCGGTCGATCCATGCGATATCGGCAAAGATGACGTCGTACGGGCGCTTGGCCAGCGCCGGTTTCAGGTCGTCCGGCTGACGGACGACACTGGTCTCCGCCTGAGACGAAAAGCTGCGTACAATGGCCTTGGATGCGGCCTGATCATCCGTTGCTACAAGAATATGCTGCATGATCCTTGTGGTCCCGTTACGGGGTGCGCTTTGCTGGTTTCAGTGTGACGCCACGATCGGGGCTTCCACAGCGGAAGCCCGGAGGCAGCGGCCTCGGACACCCACCCCATTGCGTCATTTGGCAGTATTTAGCAAGGGGGTTTCATTTTTTCGGGTCCTTGATACCGGCGTAGGTGAAGGCATTGCGTATCATGCTGAAATGCCCGCCCTTGTCTATGCCTATGGGCTTGCCGCACAGGCACCAGACCTTGCCGTCGTGCTCTTTCACTTCGTACAGTTTGGTTATTCTGTCCTTGTGGCAGCGCAGCACCTCGCCCTTGCCTATCTTGAAATACTTCCACAACTTTCTGCGGCATGCCGCACATTTTATTACCAGCATTCGGACATGATAGCCCACTGCCAAAGCCTGCGCAACGGGAAGAGCAAACGGGAGGGTTGCCCAGTCATGCCCTAAACCGCCGATTATGAGATCTGCCGAGACACACAGGCGTGACGCACAGACGTGACGCGCTGCCGTGACGCACAGATGTGACACGAAACGTGGCGCACACAGCCTGCCGGGTGCAACCTGCCGGACATAGCCTGACGGGCACAACCTGACGGACACACCCGACATGCATGCGGAGCTCTTTATCATATATAGATAGTAGTGGCGGTTGTGGCACCGCCCGCAGGCCGAAGAGAACGGGGATAGCAATCGTGCGGAACAATCTACGGACAAAGTAGGGCAGACGAAGACGTGCCGGGACTGTGAAAGGGATGCGCGTGCAGGCAGATAATGCCAACCGTATGTGGCCAAACGTCCAGATCGGAATATCTGGATCGGAACTTCTGGGCCGAACATCCAGATAGGAAGCGTGCCCCAGAAAAAACAAGCGCGGGCGTCCCTCAACCTCCTCTGCCATGGCAAGGAGCATGCCCCTGCCAGCAAAGAAGCGGAAACGCCCGCCCTAAACAATGTGCTATTCGGTAACTTCTTCAGACTGCTCGGCAAGTTCTTCAAGCATTTCCCAGAATTCAATGGAATCTGCCCAGCCGCCGGTAACCCATTCTTCGCCCTTGCTCTTGTCGGCAAGGCTCACGGTGCATTCCTTCGCAGCTCTGGTAAAGCGGAAGGCCTGCTTAGAGGTGGCGGTTTCAAACTTGATATCGGCGTTCACGAGCAGCATTTCTGCCATGGCCGAGAAAATACCTTCGGGCAGCACGGCCTTGATGTTCTTGATCGTGCAGGTTTCGGCACCGTCGCTTTCAACACCGAAGAAAACATCACCAAAGGCTTCGTTACGTACTACAGGCATGGGAAACTCCATGTGATTGGTTGTCGTGGATGGTTGGGGGTGGCGCGGCAATACGGGTTGCAACGCCACACAATATTCTGGAGTCCTTCTTGCCTGTTTCGGTGGGAAGAGCAAGGGGGAAAGTTGGGGGCTTCCCGTTTGCCATCCAATACCCCCGTCCGCATCCACGCAACACCCGATAACATCAGCATAAATATCCCTGACATTTTGCAGGCACCATACAAACAGCTAACGAACATGCCTCTACCGCGCCACCCCGCCATTTACCTTCACGGCACGGAATGGTATGCGGTCACATCCCGAATCAGGTCCGGACTGAACCAGCCAAGGAGCCGCCATGCCTTTCTTTGTTAATCTGCCCCTCAGCTATGCCCACCATACGCCCGCCTATGTGGACATGTTCATTGCCCGCGGCGTGCATCCCGAACTGGGCATGGACACCACAGCAGTACAATCCCTGCCGGAGGCATGGCACAGGGAAATGGCAGAGCGCTTTCGCGATGCGGGGCTGACCTGCGCCATTCACCTGCCGTTCTTCGATCTTTCTCCCGGCAGCATGAACAACGGCATACTCGCCGCCACGCGCTACACCCTCACCCGCGCGGCGGAGCTTGCATCCATATATAACCCAGTGCACATGGTGGGGCACCCGCACTTCAACAGGGGCGAGCACGCTCCGCGCATGGCCCACTGGGTGGAGCGCTCCACACAGACATGGGAAACCGTGCTGGATATCACCTCCGGCTGCCCTTCGCGTCCGCGCCTCTTTCTGGAAAACACCCATGAGCGTTCTCCCCACGCCATTCTCACCCTGCTGGAGCACCTGCCGGAAGAACGGGCCGGATTCTGTCTGGATATAGGCCACTGGCACGCCTTTGCCCACGGCTTCCGCAAGCAGGACCTCACGGAATGGGTGGATGCCATATCACATCGACTGGGCCACCTGCACCTGCACGACAACGACGGAACGGACGACCAGCACCTCGGGCTCGGCGCGGGCAGCATTCCGCTGGAACTGCTGTTCGACTCCCTGCGCCGGAACGACGTTCGCCCCTCCGCCACGCTGGAACCGCATGACGAAGGGGCGTTTGAAACGTCTGTATCGTTTATGCAGACCCGTCCGGACCTGCACGATACCATCAGATTATAACAGGGTAGTCACCGGCCCACTCGCCAGATCGACTCGACTGGCCGACTCAGCTGGCTGACTCGACAGACCCTCACTGGACACACACAACTGGACAGTCAGCTGCCCAGTCACCGAAGATCAGGACCATTCAAGCAGCCTGCGTTCTCCTTCAAGCGCACGGAGCGCGCTCAGCTCCTGCGACACTTCAAGGCAGCCCAGATAGACTCCGGCCTCGTCACGCACCGCAAAATAGCGGATGTGGATGAACATGCCGTTCAGCTGCAGCCAGAATTCCGCAGACTCGCGCTCGCCATTCTTGAACTTCGCAAGAATCTCTTCAACCATGTGCACCGACTTGGAAGGATGGCAGTTGCGCACGTCACGGCCGATAATGCCCGCAGAACGCGGGAATATGCGGTGCGCACTGTCGGAATAATAGGCCACCTTGTCGTCGGCATCCACAAAAGTCATGTCTATGGGCAGGGTCTTCAGCATCAGGTTCAGCACCTTGGGCGAGAGCCTGCCCGTATCCAGCGGGATAAAGGATTCAGAACCGGCAAGCACGCCACGCGGAGCGCCCCCGTCCACCTCACCGGGCATCCATTCAATACCGGGTGTTACCCACGCATAGCCTATCTCGTCCTCGCCGTGCCGCGCCCTGGACCACTGCCCTTCTGTCAGGGATTCCAGCGCCATGGGGAACAGCACGTGCTCTTCCTTGTAGACCATGTCCTTCACGGCCAGACAAAGCTCACGCAGATTCACTGCCGTGGGGCCGGGATTCTCGCGGTCCCATTCCTCCGCAGTCTTCTTTATC